>NZ_JAHZOE010000019.1:0-45304 GCF_019448545.1 Anoxybacillus sp. ST4
CGTGTACAATTCACTGTATAGTCCTCCTTGGTCTGATTTTAGGTGTTGACACCCCTGCATCATACCAAGAGGGCTTTTTTCTTTCAAGTCCCCGAAAACCTTTCTAACAGGAATGCTCCTTTTTT
Organism: Anoxybacillus sp. ST4; assembly: GCF_019448545.1. Classification (NCBI taxonomy): domain Bacteria; kingdom Bacillati; phylum Bacillota; class Bacilli; order Caryophanales; family Anoxybacillaceae; genus Anoxybacillus; species Anoxybacillus sp. ST4. The sequence continues at coordinate 126 of NZ_JAHZOE010000019.1, forward strand.
ACTTTCTTTTCTATTATACTTTCGCTTTAAGACTGTTTCTATGGCGAACTGCACTCCGATTAACTGAACAGCGCATAAAATTCTCCCTCATGCCTTTGACACGAGCATAAGGGAGAGGCAATATGTTTTACAACTTTTTTAATGAAACTTTTCCGCTATACGTCGAATAAAGACGAGCGAAGCGATGGCAATGAAAGCAAGAAGCGTTTCTACAATCCAAACATTTGAAATGACTTTCACTTGATATAACGCAGGGACGATATCAATTAATGCATGAATCAAAATGGCATACACCACGTAACGAAATTGTCCTTTCCGAACCCCATATAAAACAAGAAGCGAAAGCGCAACATGGATCGCTATCGCAAATGTTCGCTCGATACCACCTAATACATACATCCAATCAGGCTGATTTAATATCGTTTTGAGCATCTCCACTTGTGTAGCAGGGAGAGAGGAAGCAATTTGCTCAAACTGACCTGTTTGCACGAGATGAGAAATGACCATCATGTTCACGGCGCTAAAAGCACCAATAAGCACAGCTTCCATTCCTCCATGTCCTAAACCAAATGATAATCCATCTCCATACGTTCGATTGTTTTTTAACATGAAACGAAATCCGACATATCTTCCTATCTCTTCGAACACTCCAGCTGCTAAAGCTCCGTAAGCGACAAACGCCCAAACGCTACTTGTTCCTTTTAACGATGTGCCGCTCGGATCAATCACAAGTATATGCATGCCTTTCTCTAACACTTGTGAAAATAAAACAAAAATAAGCAAGCCGACACCGAACGCTTTCCAAGAAAGCCATCCTTTTTTTCGTCCATATATGATAAGTGCGAAAGGAACAATCAAAGAAAGAAACAATTGAACAAACATCCCAACCAAGTCGATCTCCCCTTTCATTTACGCGAAAATAAATACGACTGGATAAACAAATACATCGTGCCACCAAATACAATGATCATAAGAAAAATAAAGCGCCATACACTTGTTACAAATATCGTAAGCATAATCAACACACCCATGATAACAAACAATTTTCCTCCGACACGATGCGTTTTTTGCCAAACTTCTTCATTTTCTAGCGTCCAGGGGGTACGAATACCGAAAAAATAATTCGGTTTAATTTTCGGCATATAATTTCCAAGGACAATGAACAACATTCCAACTCCAATCGGCACAACGACATCGACTTGCACAGGAATTCCGATATTATACGCAAGCGTCACCACATGTATGCTAAATAAAAACAAAACAAATACATGTAAAAAAATGCGATATACTTTTTCAAATTTCTCGTAGTTTTCTTTGCGCGGATCCACTTTCGGCAAAAAGACGATGAGAGCAACAATTCCTGTTAACAAAATCGGAAATAATAACGCGCCCCACCATTTACTCATAAAGCCATCTGGTTCTCCTGCAACGTTCCAATGAATGGCTACCTCATTCGGCAAATACGGAATAGCTAATAAACTTAAGATATAGCTACATATAATGAGAAAAATAACAAGCGAATGCTTTTTCATGATTCATCACCTTCTTTTTGTAATATGTCATAAAACCAGCTCATTAAATCTTGGAACACCGTTGTGTTTAATGAATAATAAATATGCTGACCAACTCGGCGATCTTCCACTAAGTCGGCTTGCTTTAATATTTTTAAATGATGGGAAATGCTTGGCTTTTGCATATCAAAATGCTCGGCAATTTCCCCTGCTGTTAAGTCCCCTTTTTTTAATAAAGAAAGAATTTTTCTTCGGTTTGGATCGGCAATCGCTTTAAACGCTTCGTTAAATGACACGATGCTCCCCCACTTTCTATTCCATAGTTAGACGAATTTCTAAATATCAAGCAAAAATTAGATATTTAGATAAATTTCTAATTACATGATATTCCATATTGTGTTCTTCTGTCAATCCTCATTTCACGACAGAAGAAAAGAGGACCAAACAAGGTGCTCTTTATACGGGAACGCATGCTTCGTTCTAATAAAAACGCACCTCCGAACAACTGATACATCCATATAATATAGTTGACGCCTTAAATCACTAACGCCAACCCGATGAGCCTTCCGACATATTCCATAAGCTTGCCTTTAGTAAGACCCTCGGCATACAGATCATCAATCGCGATTCCAAGCAGTTTCGGCGGAATCGTTTCTATCATCCCCCCTATTATTAAGAGGGCAATGGCGATGACGTATCGTTTCCAATGCTGCTTAAAAAAGAAACGCAGCTTCCACAATACCGAAAACATATTGGATCATCCCCTTCGTTTGTTCATTATCATCTAACCGCTTTCCATCTCCCTATCTAACAATGTAAAAGATATCTATCACATTCCCATTGTGCATTCCTCCTTTAAATTTGTAGATGATAAGTTTTAAAACCATCGGTGCAACAAGCATTTCCGGTTTGTCAATTCTTCTTCGATCTGCCGGATAAGCCGTTCATGTTCGATCTCCTCCATCGTCCATTTTCGCCGTTGAATGGTGATGGTCACAAACCATAAATGGATCGTCATCGTCTTTCCCCCCCTTTCATCAATAAAAGCCGCGAGAGCAGAGAGTTCCCACGGCTTTAAGGCATAAAAAAGCCGCGGGAATGGCGCATTCCGCGGCTAAAAAACGAAAAAACGCCGCGGAAACAAACGATCTCCTTCCCGCGGCGTTCGTTGGACTATTTAAACGAAAATCACTGTAACAGGCTCGGAAGGTCGAATCGTTTGTGGATGTTTAGTTGTACGTGCTGTTCGTTTCATCATTGTTTTCATTTTGTTCATCCTCCTTCCGAAATCATGTTACGAAGTAAATTATATCCAAAACATGTAACGTTGTAAATGGTTTTATGGAAATTTTCTTAATTTATCGTTCCCTTCTGTTCGGTAAGCTGTAACCGTTGGCTCAATTTTTCTGTTTTTTTAATTTCCTGTTTCGTCTTTTGTTAGAACAAATAAATACGATCGCAAAAAAGAGAGGCATGACGTCGCCTATGGGCATTTTACACTTCCCTTTTTGTCGTATTACACCTATTTCACACAGAAACAACCTTCCACAGTGCACTCCAATTCATCGATTCTCCTCTTGGCAACTCCGCCTTCCCTCCGCTTAGAGGTTGGAAACTTCTTGCCTACTGCCGTTGAATAGAAAAGCGTGTTTGTTTGCTGTAAATATTAAATAAAATGCCGCCGAATACGAACGCCGCTCCAATGATGTGAGCGAGCTTCAACTGTTCATTAAAAAAGATCGTACCCATGATGGCGGCGGAAATGGGCATCACGTTAATGAAAATAGAGGCGGTCGAAGCACCTACTTTTTGAATGCCATTATACCACCAAACGAAGCTAATAGCGGAAACGATGACCGCTACATACAGCACACTCAGCCAAACATCCCATCCGCTCGCCTGAATGGACGTAAAAGAAGTGTAATGTAGCGCAAACGGAGCTAGAAAAAGCGTTCCAAAGCCTGTTGCGTACGTTGTCGATGCAAGCGGGCTATATTTTTTCATCGCAACTTTTCCGATCACGGAATATGTACTCCAGCTGAAACATGCCCCCACTAGCACAAGGTCGATGGGAGCGATGCCGATTTGGATGAGCACGGACGGATGGCCATTTGTAATGATATAGACAGCCCCAAATAAAGCCATCACCATGCCCAATATACTTTTTCCGTTCATTTTTTCCTTCAGAAATAGTGCGGACAATAGCGTAATTAACGGCGCATTGACGGCAATGACTAGCGAGCTTTTCACAATCGGCGCATATTTAGTGGCGATAAAAAAGAAAATGTTGTAGAAAAACACTCCTGTCAACCCAAGCAACGCAAACACTCCCCAATCTTTTTTCGTTGGGGTCGGAAGGTTCGGCTCTTTCCAATGCAGTAATGGAAATAAAATCAAGCTAGCGCCGAAAAAGCGAAAAAACGCAACGGAGACAGGATGCAAAGTGGCCGTTGCAATTTTTCCTGCGACAAAGGCACCACCCCAAATGGCAGCGGTTAAAAACAAAAGGATATATGTTTTCATATTTTTAGTTTCCATGAAAAATCCTCCCCGTCGTTCTTAAAAATTTTGTTATAATACATTCTACAAATAATTGGTCATAGGTGTTATCGATAATAATTGATACCGATCATCAATATTTTTGATAGGAGGTTGTTGTGTATGAACATCGACTATTTGCAGACGTTCCGGGAAGTAGCGAAATGGAACAGTTTTACGAAGGCTGGCGAAATGCTGGGATATGCGCAATCGAGCGTGACGACGCAAATTAAAAAGCTTGAAGAAGAATTTGGCGTTGTTTTGTTTGAACGCTGGGGAGGCAAGATTAAGTTGACGCCTGCCGGTGCGGAGTTGCTGGAGTATGCGAATAAGATTGTCAGTTTGCTAGATGAAGCGAAACAAATCCTTTCGGCACAGGCAGAGCTTACAGGAAGCGTATCAATCGGCACGATTGAGTCGGTAGCCGGGTTTTATCTTCCCCCGTATTTGCAAGCATTTAAACATAGACATCCGAAAGTCAATTTACTCTTGCAACAAAATATTTGCAAAAACTTATTAAAAGGCGTTAAACAAGGAACATTCGACTTGGCCATCATTCTCGATGAGCAACAAGAAAATCCAGATTTGCACGTTCAAGTACTTAAAAAAGAGCCGTTAGTGCTTGTGGCAAAACCAGATCATCCTTTCGCTCAAGTGGAGAAGATGAACTTGCAATCATTGGGCAATGAAAAGCTCATTGTCACTGAACAAGGTTGTAGCTATCGTAAAATTATTGAAGGTTTGTACCGCCATCACGGCATTCGTTTTGAATACACGATTGAATTGGGAAGCATTGAAGCGATCAAGCGCTGCGTCGCTTATGGTCTTGGCATTGCGTTTTTGCCGCTCATGGCGGTGGAAGCAGAGTTAGAAAAAGAGAAGTTGGTACGCATTCCCCTGCCATCGATGGAAATCAATCTATACCTTCAGCTTGTATACCATCGCAAAAAATGGTTATCACAGCCGATAAAACAGTTGATAGAGCTCTTCGTTCACATAGAAGAGGCGTAGTGTAGCGGAGAAAGGACTATCCCTTCGCCCTTCTTCCTCTTTAATAGTTTACATAATATTTTTATGGGAGATAAATTAATGGGTCGTCCGTAGGAAGATAGATTCATTTTTGCGCACCAATGTCTCTCATGTAACGAAAATGAAAAACCTTTACATCGTTAGCAGCAAGAGAAATAAACAAGACGTTTACCGATATTTTCCTTTGCCTCAATCGCTCTCCCTTCTCCGTGTGCGCCACCTTTTTTCCTACGCAATTCGTGCGAGCTTACGAGTCTTTTTCCTTCTTCTTAAAGAAACGTTTCGTATATTTTTGTACGGTTTCTTTTCCAACGAGCAGAGCACCTACCCAGAACAACACTTCCGCTGCGACAAGCGCAACACCGCCGATCGCCACCTTCATTTTCGTGGACATCGTGAAAAACGGAATGAGAAATGGAACAAGAAAAAAAAGTGTTGACAGTACGAGGAACGCCCAACCAATTTTCTTTGTCACAAAATACCCCCTCTAAGATCACGCACAACAAATGAGAAACATCAGGAAGACTAGACAGGCACGATATCACTTCAACTTCGTATAGGCGTCCAAGACATTATTTCACAAAGTTTCGTTATGCCGAAACGGTTGAAAAAACTTCGTAATGCACAGATAGTAAACAAGCGTGTAAGGAGATCCACCAGCGGCTTGTTCCATAGTAACCGTACTATATTTATAATTTTTCTCCAAAAATTGCACGTGACTTCCCGGCGGTACTATTCCCTAAGGAAGCTGAATGTCGCGCCAATCACTCACATTACATTGACCATATGTATTATCCCCTGCAGCTACCACCGTGCCATCTTGGTGAAGTCCGATGGTATGGGCACATCCCGCCGCAATTGCTACAATGTTATCCCAATCACTTACATTGCATTGGCCATATGTATTATTCCCAGTAACTACTACTCCCCCTTCTATCGTAAGTCCAACGGTATGATTACTCCCTATTGCTATTGCTATAATGCCTCGCCAGTCACTTACATTGCATTGGCCATATCGATTATTCCCTACAGCCACCACCGTGCCATTTGATGTAAGCCCGACAGTGTGGAGATAGCCTCCTGCAACCGCTATAATATCACGCCAGTCGCTTACATTGCATTGACCATATCGATTATTTCCCACAGCCACCACCGTGCCATTTGATGTAAGCCCGACAGTGTGCCAGTCACCCGCTGCAATCGCCACAATATCACGCCAATCGCCTACATTGCATTGCCCTTCAGTGTTTCGTCCAACAGCCACTACCGTTCCATCCGAACGAAGTCCAACGGTACGACGCCACCCCGCAGCCACCGCCACGATATCGCACCAGTCACTCACATCGCATTGACCATGCTTATTCCATCCAACCGCTACCACTGTTCCGTACGATTTAAGCCCAACAGTATGAGCATTGCCTGTATTCGTTGCCATATGAACATTCCCTGCCGCAACCGCTACAATATCACGCCAATCGCTTACCTCACACTGGCCATATGCATTATCCCCTACAGCTACTACCGTTCCATCCAATTGAAGCCCAACGGTATGGCGGCGACCAGCCGCTATAGTATTCATAGGTCGGCTTTTCATTTTTCATGTCGCTCCTTTCAGTGAAATATAATACCGTTTTTCCACTCTGCAAAAATAATCTTTACTCACTGTGCTCATTGAGCCCTGACGCTCAACGAGCACAAGTGCCAACAAATGTAACAGCTGAGGCTGGTTTTACAGATACTAACAAGAGAATAAGAGCAAATAAAAAGAAAAATCGGTTTTTACCTGATTAATCTTATGCATAAAAAATCATTAATGGTGTTTGCTTTCTAAAAATAGTTCAATATTTCACGCGGGGCAAAGTTTTTTGTTTTCTTCAACTCTTCCTTACCCCACCACTTTAAATCAATAAACGTATCCTTCTCTTTTTCAGTCATATTTTCAATCGATAATATCGTATCGGATTGAATAGTTATCTTATAATAAATCTCATGACTTATAAAAGAATCATTTTTTCCTTCAATGAGTACGTCGATTTCAAATAATGGCTTTTCATGAATATCACCAACAATGCCAAGCTCTTCATATAATTCTCTTTTCAAGGCTTCGATTGGAGTCTCCTTTTCCTTAACTCCGCCTCCGGGAGTTACCCATAACACATTGTTTCCTATGACATCTTTGAATTCGAATTTTTGGAGAAGAATTTCATTACATTCATTTACAATTATTGCTCTAGCACATTTACGTATTCGCATCAGGTTTCTCCTCTTTATTTTTGTTATAGAGGTAGACTCATTGTATTTAATTGATGTGCCGATATGCTTTTCGGCATTGACGACAATACCTCACTTTCTGAAATGTTGAGCGATCCTCTGGATGTAAAACTTTAAACGCCTCTAACTCTCCGTCGGTAAACGCTCTTTGATTACGATCAACATAAAAATCCAGCAGCTTTCCACCACATTTTAAACAATAATCCCGCTCTCTTCGTATAGCATAAATAAGCCCAAATACACTCATTACAATAATAAAAATAGGAACGAAAAAATTTAAAAACTTTTCCATTACTCTCAACCCTCAACTAAAATTACTACCTTTATCCTACATAAAAACTAAAAAAAACGCTGTCGAAAGTTGTCAGGAAAACGAAAAAGACAGCCGTTTTCTTTACTCCTGTCTTTTTCCTAAAAAATGCAATCAAGTTGTGCAAAAATAATAGAGGTACGTCCAACCATTCTATTTCGCTATTTTTTATTATTCATCCTCCATTCCTTTTCTTCTACTCTCCGTCATTTGTTTCCAAACAGATCCTTTCGCCGCTTCGCCACCTTCGATTCGTTCAATCGCCATTTTTACTTGCATGCTTACTTCAAATTCCGGGTCGTTTTCGGCCGCTTTTAATGCAGGCAAGACGGATTCATCCCCATTTTCATATAAAAACATCGCAGCACGCCAGCGAACTAATTTGCTTGCATCTTTTAGTGCTTCGACCATGACAGGAATTGCTTCCACGTCACCAATGTCAGACAAACAGTCACCGGCTGTACGCCGCACAGAAACCGCTGGGTCTTTTAGTGCTTCATACAAATACGGAAGCACACGTTTCCCACCAATCATTCCTAAGTAAGCTGTCGCTAAGCGACGAATTGCCACTTTCTCGTCTTTTAGCGCCTTTGCCAATACTGGCAAATCGGTTTCCGTCGGCTCTGCCATCTGTTCCAACGCGGCATACCGTTTCGTCCAGTCCGGATCTTCCAACATTTGTTCCGTCACTTGAACACTTGTTCGTTTTTGTGTTTTCGCCTGCTCGCCTTGCTTAAACATTTGTACGAACCGCTCGAGCCGCTCTGGCGGATAAGCAGCAGACAACTCTTCGACAATTTCAGCACCGATTTCTTCAAACGTTCCGTATCGAACGCCTTTTTCGATCCATTTTCGCTCCAAGACAATATTGCCCGCATGTTTTTGCGCTTCTAACACCGCATCGATAAACGGTTTTGGCAAACCAACCCGTCTCTCTTCTTGGCCGTCCGTTAACTTCACTTGCATCGGCAAGCCATACAACATTTGCACATACACTTTTACTTCGCCGAAATGATCGGTGTGCACTGCCCCATTTTCTTGAAGCTGTTCCACCTGTTCGCCAAACACTTCGCGCACCTTTGTTAAAATCCGTTTCCAATCATATTTCGCGTGCCGTTCGACAGCTAAAAAATCAGCCACATGGTAAATCCCTTTCACACCTTCGATCTTCAATAATTGTCGAATGATTTCAGGGGCCTGGTCAGCTTGCGTCGGTTTATAGTTATAGCTTGTGCCAAATGGAAGCTCTTCATCGAGCAACACTTTCATTGTATTGGGACTTGGTGTCGGTTCAATCGATTGAATTTTCATCCGCTTCTCTCCTATCCACTATGAAATACTGGTACGTGCATACGCAAAAAACACTCTATAACTTCATTAAAAAAGAAGAAACAAAGAAAAGCAAAAGTTTCGCTTCATACATAGACAAAACTTTCACCTAAAACGAAAGGCACCTCGTCTCGACTACATAATAAAATAACCACCTCCACCCACCGAGTTCGATGGAGGAGATGGTTTTAGTGACATGGTGCTAACTCCTTTCATCAATGGAGCAATTCCCATCCGTGCATGTTTTTCCTTCTTCTGCTAGCGATTGCAGCGATGATGACTGTTGTTCTTCCGTCCATATTTTCTCTAGCGCCTGACGGAATACTTCGACAGGCTGAGCACCGGAAATTGCATATTTTCCATTCAACATAAAAAACGGTACGCCGCGAATGCCAAGTTGAGCCGCTATCGCTTCCTCTTTTCGCACTTGTTCTGCATAACGCCCGCCAGCGAGCACCGCTTCTGTCTCTTGGCGATCCAGCCCCACAGATTCAGCAAGCGCAAGCAACACATCGCGGTCGCTTATTCGCTTCGATTCGGTGAAATAGGCATAAAACAGTCGCTCCACGACTTCATCAAGCTTTCCTTTTTCCTTCGCATATTGCGCTAGACGGTGAGCATCAAACGTATTAGTCGGCTTCATCGTTTCAAAACGGAGCATGAGACCAACTGCCTCAGCCTGTCTGCCGATATCAGCGTTTGCTCGCTTCGCTTCCTCCACTGAAATCCCATATTTTTGGGCAATGATTTCGTGGATGCTAAATGGCGTTTCTGTTTTCGCATTTGGATCCAACTCAAAGCTACGGAAGACGACTTCGACATCCTCGCGATGCGGAAAAGACTCAAGCGCCTGCTCTAGCCGACGCTTTCCGATATAACAAAACGGGCAAACAAAATCAGACCATACTTCAATTTTCATCGTTACACCTCGGTTTCCATTCTCCGATGCGGAGAGTGTTCTTATTCATTGTAACGAATGCATCATTTTGTCTTCAAATGATTTGTTTGAGATATGATCGACAAGCGACAGACACAATAATATCATTGGAAATAGGGAGGGATCTTTAAACAACCGATCATGATCCACCGCCATATATGCACCTCGCTTTCCACTTTGTTGCATATTTTCCGACAAAAGCGGCGATGTTCCTGCTTTGGAAATGGAAAAGCAGAGAGGAGGGCACTCTGTTTCTATGAAACTGCGACAATCTTCTGAGCGTGACAAGCACCATATGAAGATCGTATAATAGAACAAAATCCGCATGGAAAGGAGGAAAATCATGGATTACAACGAAAAAGTGCGTCAGCAACTAATCCAAAGCGTTTCCAGTCTATCAGACGAACAGCTGAATACCCGGGTGACGGAAGGGAATTGGACCATCGCTCAAGTGCTTGAACACCTGTACTTAATCGAAACATCGATCGCTACTATGATCGCCCATACGTTAACGTACGGCGTCAGCGAGCCGGTCGAGAAGAAACCGATCCACTTGACCATCGACCGTTCTAAAAAAGTGGAGGCGCCTGATTTCGCCCGCCCGAGTGATCGCTTTTTCTCCCGACATGAATTGGAAGAAAAATTGGACCAATCGCGACAACGGTTGCGCAAAGTCGCTGAGCAAGCCAACGAAGCTGACTTGGAAACCAAATCGTTCTCACATCCCGTTTTCGGACCACTAAATTTAAAGCAATGGGTGGAATTTGTCGGCTACCATGAACAGCGCCATCTCTTGCAAATTGAAGAAATCAAAGCCCATCTGTCCTAGAACCGGAGCTGACCCAAAAGTGCGCTAAAAAGCAGACTTTTGGAATCAGCTCCTTTCCCTCTCTTCCTATATCCCTTTTCATTCGGGGCGTGACAGTGCACCGTATCATTCCTCTTTCAACAGCTGCTTCACTTCCGCTAGATCTGTTACGTTTACGATGTCTTGTACACCCATCCCTTTCCCGACATCGTTTGGACAAGACGCTTCATCCCCTGTCTCATCCCTTGTTTGATTCCTTGTTTCATTCCTTGCTTCATCCCTTGTTTTATCCCCTCTTCTCGTCCTTTTTCTAACGCTTTTTGTTCATACGAAATAATTAACCCCAACACTTGTTTTTTTCTTTCGTTTCCATTTCATTCACCTCGTTTCGTAATTGCTGTTCTTCTTCGTCTGACAGTTGGACATATGTTTCAAAAAAACCGATGAACAATCGTTACTTTGCTTCGCCTAATTCCATTCGCACCATCATGCGTAAAAATTGCTTCTTTAGCTCTACTCGTTCACTCTCAGGATATCCCTTGCTTAACAAAGCAGCGGCGATTGGGTTGTCGTAGCGAATGTAATCACGCCAGTTTTGCTTGCGCAACTCCACAGTAAGAAATCGGAATTGGAGTACATCGAAAAACGGAAATTGGAGCGTAAACGAGGAAGGTTCATGGCGAAGATAGTCGTAGCTAAATACGGCAATCGGCAACATACGCTTTCGGTATTTTTCAAACAAGCGGCTAAAGTAAATAAACATTCGTTCGGGAAACAACGGCTGCACGTAGCTTTGATTTTCGATATGGACGATAATCAAGCCATCTTCCCCTTTTAATTTTGTTTCCACCAGCACATCGACGCGATACTTCTCCCCCGCCGTCACATCGGTAAACAATTCCTCCGACAAAAACGACACATGCTGAAAGTCGATATGCTCATGCACATGCGGGAAAAAGAGAAGAAGAAACTCTTCAAAAAACGTTGTAATCAGCTCCTTAAACAATCGATCATGGTCAACCGCCATATATGCACCTCGCTTTCTGTTTTGTTGCATATGTTCGACAAAAGCGGTATCATTCCTGCTTTGGAAACGAGAAAGCAGAGAGGTGAACTCTCTGTTTTTTGAGCTTTTGAGCGTGATAGGTACCATAATCAAATAAAAATGGTTTCACCTGACTGTCAAGTTTTCCTGCGAGTAATCTGGCTCTCTAACCAAATGTTACATCATTTTTCCATGCAGTTATATGATGGAATAATTTCTTCCGCGTCCTTCAATCTGGTCTTTATATGCTATAAGTGTATTTAGCATTGTATTAGGATAGTTCACTTTTCCTCTCAACTCTTTCAATGATTTTGGGGAATGTTCGAGCATTACTTTTTGGATGCGTGTCATTTCTTGCACATCGTACTCCGCTTTATAGGCCATAAAAGGCGATACATAATCACTTATGTTCATGGAAGTAAGCTCTTCGCTGCCTGTCCATTTGTATAGCTTTATTTGTTTCTGGAATCTACTAAGGTTATCTTGCTCGATCAGAAATCTATATATGAGATCGCTTTTTATTTTGGAAACATTTGATTGTTCGAGATAATTTTTTTCTAGCAAAAATACAACAATCCCCATAAAAGTATCGACTATTTGCAAAGGAATGGATTTAGCTGAATCTTGAGACATTACACGAACCACTCGATAGTTTTTGTTTCTATAGGCAGAGTGGGCGTTCATCTGTTCAATAATTTTATGTCCAAGAAAAATCTCATCATACTCGTCGTTCTGATCCACTTTAATTTTAACTTTAATCATTTCATCATTTTCACTAAATTCGGATAAATTTCTGGTCACACCATAGAACAGCCTCTCTGGTATCTTTATATAAAATAAATTTCTCAACTCAGTAGTAGTTAATCCTATCCTTTGCGCAGCATATAAGGCATCCTTATTATTAACGATAAGAATGTTTATTTTTACATCCTCATTGATAACTGTATGGAGAGTTTGAAAGTATTTTTTTACATGGTTGTCTTTAGTATACTCACGAAAGTGTAATTCACTAAAGGATTTACATTGTTTAAATATGTCCCGAACTTTTCTAACAACTTTTGCCATCGATATATCTGTACTTCCATAAGCACCATAATAAGAATACTCAACGTCAAATTGGTCAATTTTATTACTCTCATCAAAATAAATCAAGTAGTACATAGATTGATGTACACCTCTTTTTCTTATTCAATCGATATATTTTTTTACCAAACTCTATTGACTAAAAAAATTTTATGACTTATATTTATTTACAACAAGGTGTTATTTTCCCCGCTACCGTTTAGGCAGGGCTGATAGCACAAAAGTTCGGCAAGATAGCTTTTCCCCGCTACCGTTTAGGCAGGGCTGAGCTATCTTTTTTTGCACCTAACCATGTACAAAGAGTGATAATAAATGCAAAAAGCGTTACGATCTTATCCTTTGATTTCGTATGATTTATGATAACTATTCATCCCCTTCATAGAATAGGAAAAGCTTGTGAAATCGCATTTATTCCTGCTTCCCTTATCTATACTAGTACCATTCGAGACGAGGAAGGTGAACAAGATGGCAAAAGGTGCTTTGGATTTCCAACAAGCGGTTTTTACACTCGAAAGCATGGTTACATTATATTGAACGCTCTCCCACCTACGCGTACGCTTAGAGGTGGGAGATTCTTGAGAACACCAGCCCCACGGCATTTTTTTTACCAAGCCATCCCCGTGCGTCCCACGGTTGGGCTGCCGCTACAACGACAGCAAACGAAGTCCTTCATTCAAGATATTCCGAGCGGCGTTATGGTCGAAGTCATGTTTGGCTCCGCAGGTGAGGCATATCCACTAAAACAGCGTGACAGGCACCGTATCATAATTTTCCGCTAAAAGTGGACAGTTTTATCTCTACTATTCTTCAAGGGCACGATGTTCCTCCAGCTTCTCAATCTCTTCTACAGGCAACTCTGTCAGTTCGTGAATCGTCTGTACGTCGTAGCCCTTCGCGAGCATCTTTTTCGCAATATGGCGCTTTTCTTGCTGCAGGCCTTGTTGTAATCCTTGTTGTAGTCCTTGCTGTAACCCTCGCTCTACTCCTTCTTTTAAGCCTTTTTCTAACGCTTTTTTCTCATATGAAATGATTAACTCCAACACTTGTTCTTTTTCTTTCGTTTCCATTTCATTCACCTCATTTCGCAATTGTTGTTCTTCCTCATCCGACAGTTTCACATATGTTTCAAAAAAGCCGATTAATAATCGCTGCTTGGCTTCGTCTAATTCCATGCGTACGATCATGCGTAAAAACTGCTTTTTCAGTTCTACCCGTTCACTTTCAGTATACCCCATTTTGCTTAACAGCGCAGCGGCGATTGGGTTATCGTGGCGAATGTAATCACGCCAGTTTTGCTTGCGCAACTCCACAGTAAGAAATCGGAATTGGAGTACATCGAAAAACGGAAATTGGAGCGTAAACGGGGAAGGTTCATGGCGAAGATAGTCGTAGCTAAATACGGCAATCGGCAACATACGCTTTCGGTATTTTTCAAACAAGCGGCTAAAGTAAATAAACATTCGTTCGGGAAACGATGGCTGCACGTAGCTTTGATTTTCGATATGGACGATAATCAAGCCATCTTCCCCTTTTAATTTTGTTTCCACCAGCACATCGACGCGATACTTCTCCCCCGCCGTCACATCGGTAAACAATTCCTCCGACAAAAACGACACATGCTGAAAGTCGATATGCTCATGCACATGCGGGAAAAAGAGAAGAAGAAACTCTTCAAAAAACGTTGTAATCAGCTCCTTAAACAATCGATCATGGTCAACCGCCATATATGCACCTCGCTTTCTGTTTTGTTGCATATGTTCGACAAAAGTGGCGATGTTCCTGCTTTGGAAGTGAAAAAAACAGAGAGGCAATTTGACTCTCTGTTTCTATGAAACTGCACCGAACTTCGGGGTGTGACAGGCACGCAACCAATAATGCAACACAGACATCGTACCAAGTTACAAATCTTCTAATCTTCTTGTTCGTGTTCGATAGCCACCCTTTCTGCTTCCCATTCATAATGCTCTGCCAACTTTCTAATTTCTGCTGCAAGACGATAATATCCGGCATTTTCTATACTTTCAGCCTTGTGCCTATATTGTTTAGCAAGTTTCAGCTCTTCTTTTCCTGTTGGATCTACCCAATACACACCGCGGGAATTAAACATTTGCGTGCAAAAACCTTTTCTCATTTGCTCTCCGTCCTTACTGTTTAAAACCTCAGCCACCACTCTATGGATCCATAATCCATCAGGATCAGCCGGAGAATATGTAAGGACTTTTCCAACATGTTGCATTGCAACCTCAATATGACCTGATTCTGTACATGCTGCTTTGACATATTCCAGCCAATGAATAAAATCTTCTTTCGAGAAGCTACCATCTGACTTCACTCCAGGAGGCGTTCGCCACATACCAAGTAATCGATAGGCATTTGACGCCATCAACTTTTCTTGTTCAGTCGGCTCTATATTATGATCAGCCTCCCTTTTTGATCGATAAATAAGAGCTATTATTTCACAAAAAAACCGTGGTTCGGATGCTAGTTTTTCTTCCAGCGTCTTTGGTGAAACTTCATCTCTTGAATCTAAAATCGGCAAATATGCCCATTCAACTCTGCATAAGTCATCTTTTACAATATCCGGATCATTTTGTAACACTTTGATAACCTCCACAATTTCATATCTGCTTATGGAATAGACGGTTTCATTTGAAGAAATGGCTTCTAAAAGCGCCTGTATGGCTAATTTTTGATTCAAAGGTCTTTTTTCCAAAATACCTCCATAATATAAACAGTCAATAGCTGCTAGCGGTCTACTGTGCTCAATTAATTTTCTTGCAACAAATTCAAGATGAGCAGCTGATTCGAGACGACCTACATTTACCCTGCTCCAATACTCTATCTCGTCATCCCCAAGCAATGTGTTTACGCGATCCCATGTCTCTGCCATAAAGGGAAGATATGAGAGAAAACATCCTATTTGAACATTTGTCCAATTTTTATAGTCTAATCTATCGACCCATGTCCATCCTTGCTCTGAATATCGCTGCCAAACATAGCTTCGCACGAACTGGACAATCTGTAGATTATCAGTATTCAGCGCATTTGGAAGAATGAGTGAATCAATTTCCTTCACCGCCATGCTAGCAAGAGTTTTTCCCACTTTTATCGGTGATTCTACCTTTCTCACAAGTTCATATATTGCATCTATCCCCCCATATTCTAGCACATCTTTTATTGCCTGCTGACGTTGTTTTTCAACCTCTGGTTCTTGGTTCTTTCTAAAATCCCGCTCGTTAAATAGCCAACGATACAAGTATATCGGGTTCGTTGGAGTAAATAACTTAGCGACATTTTCAATTTGAGAAACCGAATCAAGACTAAGCGCCCAATCCTTATCACTAAAAGCTTTATGTCTTTGAGTAAGCTTAACTAACGCTGTCCAAATATGGTTCCTATCATTTTCCGATATGCTATCTATCATATCTTTAGACGAAAGATACTCTAACGCTTTATCAAAAGATACTGGTGGAAGATGATCAAAGTGTTCAATAAGTTCAACCAGTTTAAAAAGATCACTTTTGGCCATTTCGACAGCCAAATCTGCATAAATAGAAACTTGCTGCCAATACTCATCACGAGTCACTTTATTTTCTGTGTGCTCTAACGTAGTTTTACGCCAAAGAGGCTTATGAGAACCTATAGACGTTGTGCGTTGATTCGGAAGCAAGTTTAACAATAATCTCCATGCAATATCAGGAACTTCTCGCCGAAGTATTTGAAGCGCTACCTTCCTCTTTTCGATCGGTGCAGTTGTTTGCGGAAGCCAGGGCAAAAAAATAGTCGTCAACGAATTTATAGGGCGATTGGTATACGTGCCACCAGGGTCGCGAGATGCGAGTTCACCTAAAACGACAGAGGTTCGAACTAAAAACTGCTCGTCCCACGCAAGTGTTTCCAATGCCCAAAGCAATCCTGCAACATAACTGCCACCCATAATTCCGTTTCCCTCTTGTAAAAAAAGCTCATCGAATGGGCAAGGAGTCTGTTGTAATGCATTCTCAACAGCTTGCAAAAATTCATCCGGTGCCGCTTCTGCAAGTAATGGAAGCAAATCGTTCAAGCTTCCCCAAAGTACCCAATCCGCATTCTGCAAAACATCTCTGACTACTGTTGCTGCAACGGCATCCGCTTTACCTAAGGAACAGTTGGGTAAATTATCTGCATGAGTTCCAAGAAGCGCAAGCGTCTCTGCGATTCCCTTCCGTAAAGAATCTGAGTGCTTCAATACTTTATTGTAAATATTCGCAGCAAACCGATTTTCCGGCGGTAATTCAAACTTAGGGTGTCGCTCAGTAAGAACAGCCACAGCACATTGTTTAAAATTATCCAAATGACGGTCAAAAATGCGAGAACCCAATTCCTCCAATAATTCTTTTCTCTTTGTAACATTCCATATTCCATTTTTTAAAACGACAGGAGCATCAGGAGTATGAATAATATCTTGAATCTTATTGATCCAGTCATGATACATTTCTCTAGTAAGGCTCGAAATGATTTTAAGATCTCCCTCAGTCTTTTCGTTCCATGAACCAATAAGGTTCGCAAATGCTAAAGATGACGCATATTCAAGACGCCCCCATCCTTTCTCTCTAGCTGGTAACAAAGCGGGCGCCAAGAAATTATTAGGAATCGTTCTTGGAATCGGCCTTTGAAACAATGTGAGAATATCATCAGGCATACAGTCGATTGTTACAAAACCGGCATTTTCGTTTTTCCATTCCACCAAATTCACAATCCTTGCCCAAATATCTTGGACACGGTCTACAGAGTACTGTCCTATTAGAGAATGCAACAACGAGAGCGTTACCCCTTCAATATCGAGATCATAGATAAGTAAATGAAAGCTTTTCAAAAATCTCCATAACTGCTCGTCTGTAACATCATTATGATTATTGGCAGCTTTTAAATGGCTTTTAAAAACCTCGAGCTTACTCCTTTGGTCTCCTCCTGAAAACTTAGAAAGATCTACCCTCTGAATAAAATCCTCTGCGCTTTCCGAGTTTTGAGCCTGTCTAAGCAAATCACGAACACCGCGGGTATCTTTAGCGCTAAGCGGACCTGTAATAAGTGCTATAGCGTCTGTCCCTTCAGTAAACAGACCTTTTTTATTGAAATCACTCCAAGCTGCCCGCATAACTTCACCAAACTCACGACTTCCGCTAGTAATGTCAATAGAACGTTTAATTTGGCATAAAAGTTTTGCTTCTTTGTTAGTCTCTAGCTGTTTCGTGTAAACGATGAGATCATCAATATCAAAGTTTTGATATTTCCCTTGAAACTTAATTTTGCAAATAGGCCATGTCGGCAAACAAGGAGCAAAACCGCCTGTAAGCATTAGAAGCACAAACGATGCCTGAACACGATTTTCAAAATGAATACCGAGCCCTCCAGTTGATGAAGGATTGCTAATTTGTTTCATGAGGTTGTCCATAACACAATCCCCCTTTAAAACTGTTATCTATTAGAATAAACAATTTAAAACGTCACTTATGTGCAAAAGAGCCCACTCTATATGTGTCGAGTGAGCTTCTAGATTATAGTTTATTTAGATTTTAGCACTTCCTTTAACAACTCAATCGCATGCTCATCGTTCGGATCATTTGTGCCAAGCTCGCCGCGGAAGGCTTGGGAGAGGATGGATTGCTTTAATAAATCGAGCTTTTCTTCAACTTCTAAAACCATTTCTTTTTCACGATCTAAGTTACTTAACAAAAAATCCACTTTCTCAGCAATACGTTTTTGTTCATTATATGGTGGTAGCGGAAAAGGAGCTAAAAGAATGTCTTCCCGAGAAATACCTGGTATTACTCCTTTTGATTTCTCTTTTAGTACTTGCACATAAGTTTGGATAAAAATTTTCAGATACCGCCCATACACACCTTCCATAGGTCTTAAACCCATTATTTGTCTGCTTAAATGACACTCTTCCACTTCTTGAATAACTACTTTTCCCACAGTCCCCTTTACTGACAAAAGGATATCACCTTTTTTACCAACAACTGATGGTTTTGTGATCCACCTTTCAATTATTAACGTATCATCCATTATATTACTTGCTCCCATAATATACGGAACACCTACGCCGTCATTGTTGCATTCTTTTACACTAACATCGCGACCAGAAATTAACTCAATAACTTCCCCTAGTCTTACCCAAATCCAATTCTCAGGAATATTATGGCGTAATTCGTCAAGACCTAAAATTGGAAGATTTTTTTCTTTATGAATTTTCTTTTGTTTGACCAAAAAATCTCTTTTCATTTTGATATATTCCAACAATATATCTGCTGAATCATCTAGAGAACTTTGTTTAACTAATTCTCCCCTTATAGCCCTATCCAAGATCGCCGCCCTTCTTAGTTCAACCGATTCCTTCACTTCCTCAATCAACCGCTTCGCTTCATCAATTTTCGCAAACAGCCGCTCGATTTTATCAACAATGCGTTTTTGTTCGTTGAGAGGCGGCACAGCAATTGGATACATCTCTACGTCTTTCGGCTTTGCTCTGGTAAGAGATCCACCTACTCCTGAGACATTAGAAGTGATTAATTTTCTAAAGTACGGTGATTTTAGCAAAAATAATAAGTATTTTGGATAAATTACTTGACTCTTACTAACTACAATCCATTCCGTAGAAGCTAGTTGTCTGTATTTGCCTTTGCTATTCGAAACAATCCATACTCGGTTGATTCTAGGGTTAATTTTACATAAAAGAATTTCGTTTTCTTGTACAAGTTGCTTGTTAGAGCCAATTTCTTTTCCTTTGACATACTCAGGCTCGTCCAGATCATAGCTCGGTACGCTATACAGTTCAAAAATTTCCTCACCGTAATCTCTAGGATCTATATTTCTTTTCTCATTTTTATTTATAGATTTTAACCTCACCCACACCCAATTCTCCGGCACTTGATACGGTTGTTCGTCTTCCGGGACTAGTGCTTCTTTTAGTAGCTCGTCAATTGGTTTTTGTTTTGTTTTGCTCATTTTTTCAGCACCTCAGATGTTTCTGCTACTTTTAATGTGTCATTCGATGGTTGGTAGCTGTTCGGTTGTTCAACCGCTTTTAGTTCAGCGATGACTTCGTTTAATAAAGAAATCGCTAATTCGAGTTTTTCGACAGCTTCTTCGGCTGATTCGATTGGGTCTGGTAAGTTTTCGTAAATCGATAGCGATTCGTCGGCAATTAAGCCGATGTCTAAGCTGTCGCCTTTTTTCGCAATTTCTTCGCGCGTGAATACGTTCCAGCGTTCATCTTGCACTTGATGGCGATCTTCCGCTGTATACGCGTTAATAAAATCGGCGAAATGTTCTTTCGTGAGCGGATTGCGTTTTCCAAACGACGGCATGTTTGTCCGCAAATCGTACACCCATACTTCTTTCGTATTGCCGACATCGCTTGTGCCGCGCGTGAAAAATAAGACGTTCGTTTTTACCCCTTGGGCGTAAAAAATGCCCGTCGGCAAACGTAAAATCGTATGGAGCTCACATTTATCCATTAAATCCCGGCGAATATCTGCCCCGACTCCGCCTTCAAACAAGACGTTATCTGGCACGACGACGGCTGCTCGCGCTTTTCCGTTTGGTTTGAGCGCACGATAAATGTGCTGCAAGAAATTCAACTGTTTGTTCGATGTCATAAACGTAAAGTCTGTTCTCGTCGCGCGTTCGCCGCCCTTTTTCGTTCCAAACGGCGGGTTTGTTAAAATGACATCATAGTTTTTCAAGCTTTCCCCTAGCGATGAAAGCGTATCGCCTAATACAATTTCCCCATGAATGTCATGAAGCAGTGCATTCATGACCGCAAGGCGATGCGTATCTCGGACAAGCTCTACGCCGGAGAACGCTTTATATTTTTGAAACTCTATTTCTTCTTGCGACAAATCAAAATAATCGTCCGTTTGCTTGCGAACGTGGCGATCGGCGGCAATCATAAAACCAAACGTTCCTGCCGCTGGGTCGTGGCAACGTTCCCCTGGCTGTGGATTCACTAATTCCACAATGACCTCAATGAGCGGGCGAGGCGTAAAATATTGCCCCGCTCCTGACTTCACTTCGTTCGCGTTTTTCTCTAAAAGCCCTTCGTACAAATCGCCTAGTCCTTCTTGTTTTGCATTGTACCAATCGAGACTATTAATCGATTGAATGATTTTTTCTAAGTTTTTCGGCTCACGAATGTTCGAAGCAGCGTCTGTGTAAATTTGCTTTAACAATTCATTTTCTTCTTTTCCTAATGCAAGTAAAAGCTGTTGATAATGGTCTTTCAACTCAATGCCGCTTTTTGTCACGAGCGAATCCCAGCGATACGCTTCTGGGATCATATACTCTCGCCCTGTTTCTTTCATCATTTTTAAAAACAGCAAATACGTGAGTTCTGTCACGTATTGATGGTACGTAATTCCATCGTCACGAAGAACGTTACATAAATTCCAAAGCTTTTGGACAATTTCTCGGTTGTTCATCTAAGCTTGCTCCTTTTTTGGGTGATAGTTATATAAGTTGACGTTAATTTCGCGGACAATTTGCGCGAGTTGTCCGTCGAAAATTTTGTTAATTTGCTTAAATCCGCCATGGCTCTTAAATGGCTCGTATTCGAACGCTTTTTCTGGATCGGGGTGAAGGACGTATTCTTGCAACAGCTGCTTTTCGATGCGTTCAAGCCATTTCTTTTGCACCGGCGGCCATGCTTTCATTTGATAAATTTTCTTCATCGCGTTTTTAATTCGTTCTTCATGGCTAATGAGCGGGTCGCCTAATGCTTGCTGGCGAATGAAGGCGATAATATCTGCGGCGATGTCTTCGTTTTTCGCTTCTCTCCATGCCGCTTGTAGCTTTTTCTCAGAAAATCCTTTCTGGTCTAATTCAAGTAAAAGCTTTTTTAACTCTTCCCTTGTTAATTCGGTAGGGCGTTGGCAAACGACCATGAGTGCAGGGATTTTGTTCATATTGTTGCGAATAAATTCGCCAAATGACTGCAAATAATCGTCTGGCTTTTCTGCGTTGCCGTATCCGCGTTTTACTTCAATTAGTTCATCTTCATGATTCGAAATAAATTGCTTATTTTCTCGGTAGCGATTTTCGTCCATATAGCGGAACATTGATTTGTACTCTTTTAATTCTACAGGTAATTGTTCCGGCTGCAAGTCTTTTATCCAATCAATAAATTCATCGACCGTTTTTCCGCCAGATAGCACGTGAAAGTCTTGGTGTTGACGCTCTGACCATGTTTTCTTTTTCCGCTGTATTTTCGCGATAATTTGTTCTTTTTGGTATTGGAGATGTTCTTGTTTCTCCATTTTCTCTAATTCTTCGACGAGTTGTGTTAACGAGATATTCGGTCGTGTCACTACTGGTTTCATACTTGTATACGGTTTTAACGACTCATAAATGCCAACGGCGTCGAAAATGTTGAAATGGTCTTTTTTAATCTCGTCGCATTTTCTCGTCGCGCGTCCTAGCATTTGCTCGTACAGAATGCGCGAACGAACTCGGCGCAAAAATACAAGGTTGGTAATGGCTGGTACGTCGATGCCTGTTGTTAATAAATCGACCGTCACGACAATGGTTGGGTATTTTTCATTTTTAAAGCGGCGAATGGCGCCAGAAGGGTCTTTAATCGAACCCGTAATTTTCATAATGGCTTGATCTTCGACTGCCCCATATACTTTTTCAAATTCTTCTTTTAAAATGCGCACGACTAAATCGGCATGATCGTCCGTCGCTGCAAAAATTAACGTTTTTCCTTCATCGTCAGGGGAAATGTATTTCGTCAACTCACGAATAATGACACGGTTAAAGCTTTCGGTAATGACTTTTGTATTAAAATGTGCCACGTCGATATTCACTTCGTCTTCTAAATACTCTTGCGAAATCGTTCCCGATACCGTGTCGTACACATCGACCGTTTCCCCTTTTGTCCACGTAATCCCTTCTTTTTTTAGCACCGTCTCAAATTGGTAAGGAGGTTCGTGATCGACTAAATATCCGTCAATAACCGCTTCCCGATACGAATACGTGAACACAGGGGGACCGAAAATTTCGGTCGTATGCAATGCTGGCGTCGCTGTTAACCCAATGCGAACGGCGTCAAAATAGTCCAGTACTTTGCGGTATTTGCTTACATAATCTTGATGGTCGCGGAATTGTAGTTCCACTTCATCCATTTCTTTATCTAACGTATATCCACGATGGGCTTCATCGACAATAATGCAATCGTATTGGTCAATTGGCGGAACATCTTCTGCCCGATCGTTATAAAAAATGCGTTTTAACATTCCTTGCACCGTCGCGATGTGCACTCTCGTTTCGTTGTCTGGTTTTTGGTCGTACAACGACTGCAAATGATAAATTTCCGTAAACGTCAAGAAGTTTTCGAGCTTACTTTCTTTAAATGCCCCTTCGGCTTGCTCGCCTAACGCTTTTCTATCCACGAGAAATAAAACACGGCGGAAACGGTTTGCTTTAATTAATCGATAAACTAACCCGATCGCCATTCTCGTTTTCCCTGTTCCTGTCGCCATCGCAATTAAAATGCTGCGCTTTTTCTCTTCGAGCGCTTTTTCGACCGCTTGAATTGCTTTTACTTGATAAGGGCGCAATTTTAAATAGTCGAACTTTTCATCGCGCAAAAGCTGCTCGGAACGTTCAATATCTTGTTTGAGCAAATCTTTTAATCCTTGCGGCGTATACCATCCTTGCAGTGGGCGCGGATGGTTCGTTGATTTTCGCGCATCTAAAAACCAAATGCCTGATTTTTGTTCCAACTGTTTTAAATAAGGTCGCCCGTTTGTCGCAAAGAGAAATGGAACAAAATAATCGCCCCACGGTTCGTGAATGATTTCATTACCGTGGCGAACAATCGATTTTGCATATTCTTTCGCCTGTTCAATATCGGATGGAATATCTTTGCTCGCCCGCTTTGCTTCAATGATTCCAACCAATTCAAGCCCAACAAATAAAGCATAATCGGCGTAGCCATTTCGTAACGGCCATTCAGCAATCGCCATATTTCGCCCTTTTTGTGGACGAGCTCCTTTGGAAAATCGCAATTTCTCCGAATCGGCATCCCAACCTGCTTCTTGCAGTTGCTGGTCAATAAGGATGCGCGTTTCCGCTTCGGTCAATTCCAAATCGATAACCGCCCGCTGCGAAAGTTCACGGCGTTTTTGTTTCTCTTCACTCGAGACATATAGCTGTTCTTTGCGTATTTTCTCAAGTTCTGTTTCTAGCTGAGAAAGTTTTTGCTCATACGACTGAATCACGCGCTGCAGTTCTTCTTCTTGCATTTTAACACGTGGTACTGGCTCGACGTATGCTGGTGGTTGAAATGACCAATCGCCGTACACTTCCATAAACCAAACAGCGATGCGAAATGCCATATGTAATAACGCTTTTGCTTCCTCTACTTCCCCATAGCTTGGGTTATGTACCGCTAAATTCCCTTTCAAACGAATGACCGTAAATAAGTCGTATATTTCTTTTGGGATGATTTGTTCATAAAAAAGCACTTTGAGTCTTTCTTGCTGATCCGTTCCTTTTTCTTCGCGAATCTCTTCCAGTGCTAAAATATACTTTGTAATTGTTTCGGCAAATTTCCGAAGTTCGCTGATTGTTACATTTGGGTTTTCATATACGTTGCGTTCTGCCGTTTCCCCAACTCTTGCAAGCACTTCCCACTTTTCTTCTAAAAAGCGAAAGTTATGCGACATATATACCCCACCATTCTTTATTATTCATTCTTCTACTATCACGTTATTAGTTTCATTTTACCATATATTTTACATTTTGTAATCAGATACGACATTTCCTGCCTTGTTTTCTTTTGTCTAATCAGTTTACATAATATATATTATTGTCGTATGAAAAATAATGTAATTATGTTAGTGAAACAAAAAATCCATAGCCCCTCCCGCTATGGATCCACTCCATTCAGAAAACTTCAGGCGGGTTGGCACTCTCGCATCCCCACCACGGGCGATGGCTGCCTGTTCCATCCTCTCAAATCTTTTCCTAACTTATTCATATACAAACATTCCCACATCTGTTATACATAATCCTCTTTTATTTCTCAATCGTAACCGTGCAAATGCTTTTTAACATCTCTTAAAAAATTTACGAATCGTTCACATACTGTTCTTCCACTAAATCATCAAGCCATTTTGGAATCGTTAACGTCTTTTTTATAGCTAAGCTTCCATTTCGTGTCGAAAAGTCGGCATCCATACTTCAATAAAGACAACGGTTTTATTATTTTTGTATGGAATGTCCGACAATTTTGAAGGATTCGGAATGACTTCATTCTCCTGTTCTAATCCGTATAAATGCAGTGCCAATGCCTCTTTTGCCATTTGCAGCGCTTCCTCTTCTGTATCGCCACACGTGAAACATCCAAGAAGATCAGGGAATTCCACAGATATCCCGTCACTGTCATCATCGAAAATAGCCGGATAAATATAGCGGTCTTTTTTCATATGCACTGTCCTCTCTATTGGAGCATAGATTTGTTTCAATGGCCAATGTAATACACTATGTCATGATCCTCTTTTAATGCTGTGGATGAACTCCTTATTGATCAACCTCCGATCATCTACAATATCCAACAGTTCATCGTGCGGACGAATGTCGTCGCTTTCATCAGAATAATAGAGAGTAATATGCACCCCTTCTGATTGTGCAATTTGCAACGCTGGCAAAAAGTCGCTATCCCCTGTTAAAAGAGCTGCATGCGTAATCAGTTTTTTCGTACTATGCATCACTAAGTCTGTCGCTAGCATAACATCGACACGCTTTTGCTCGAACACAGGAAAACCGCGATCATCAATACCGCGGAATGCAAGTTTTCCTTCTCGAACAGTGAAGCTTTCTAGCCTGTTCAATCTTTTGAAAAAACTTTGAGCATTGGAAAAATACTCTTTTTCCTCTAAAGATGGGTTTGGAGATTGATAAGGGAGACAGTGATAGTAGTACGTTCTTAGAAGCAAGTGGTCGTTAGCCATAGCTGCAGCAAGCTTACCATAATCAATTTTTGCTTTTTCATGCCATTTCAATACGTTGTCAAGATACCCGCCATCAATAAATAAGGCGATTCGTGAATACAAAAACATCCCTCCCCACATGAAAAACAAAAGGAGCGACACGATGCCGCTCCCTTCTTGACCTGCCATCCATACGAACGACAGCGTTTATTCTATGCACAATTATACAACAAAAACACGACATGTCAACACACACCATCCTTGTCACGTAACGAGCTCGCCTATTGCATAGTGGTAAAACAAAAATCTATAGCCCCTCCCGCTATGGATCGACTCCATTCACAAAACTTCAGGCGGGCTTTCACTCCCGCATCTCCACCAAGGGCGATGACTGCCTGTTCTTCTGGACGCTTTGTGTGATTTTTATATATTACGTCGGTATTGTCAATCATTCATGACACCCCAAGCCATGCATGCACGAGAAAAAAACAAAGGCTCTTCACCACAAGTGTTCAATTTCGCAATTTTGTGTACGTCTGATGTTAGGGTCAACTTTCCATCGGCACCCCCTCTTCATACCAAGAGAGCTTTTTTCTTTCAAGTCCCCGAAAACCTTTCTAACAAGAATGTTTTCTTACCTTGATTAAAAGAGAAGAACCCGATTCAGCTTCCTCTCCCCCTTCTCTATTCCTTCAACTTCACCGCTGTACCTGTCGCGATGCACATCATCATGCCATCGCGCAACGTTTCAAAATCAAGATCGACACCGATTACTGCATTTGCCCCCATATTGCGCGCTTTTTTCACCATTTCTTGCACAGCCATTTCACGTCCTTCTGCTAACTTGCTTTCATACGTTCCACTTCGCCCACCGATAATGTCTGTAATGCTCGCTAAAAAATCACGAACGACATTCGCCCCTAAAATCACCTCACCAGACACTAACCCGAGATATTGTTCAATTTGTTTTCCTTCGATGCTGTTTGTTGTTGTAACGATCATGTAAAACGACCTCCTGTGTTTATTCAACTTGTTTTTAATAGGATAACTCCGAAAAGAATAAAAATAATCCCCATCACTTTTTTGGCACTCATTATTTCCTGAAACAAGAAAAATCCGACAAGTGAGATGAATACAATACCTAACCCTGACCAAATGGCATAAGCAACTGATACATCAATTCCTTTCAAAGCTACAGCAAGTGCCGTAAAGCTAACCCCATAACTAATTATCATCGTTACCGTTGCCCACACATTGGTAAGACCGTTCGACCATTTCATTGCAGTCGTCCCTAAAACTTCGAATACAATTGCGACCGACAAATACAACCAATACATATCCCTTTCATCTCCTAATCATACGATCAGGAAAGTCAGTCATGACTGCTTTCACGCCACTTCCGATCAGCTTGTTAAGCAATGATGCCTCGTTAATTGTGTATACACAAGTATCTATCTCTTGCCTTACTTTCTCCCCTTCTGCTGAAATAAAAAATGTCCAGTCGACGTGAACTTCTTTTACGTCTAACGACCGAGCAACATCTAATACATTTTGCTCAGTTCCTTCCACTAACAGGGCAAGGTTGATGTCTTTCGCGAGTTGCCGCATCTTATATAGACTCTGAATAGAAAAAGATGAAATAATAACACGATGGGTCCATGAACGATATGAATCCAGCAACGTTAGTAACTTTTCCTCCATCCCATCATATCGAATTATACCATTTTTTAACTCAATGTTCAAAACAATTGATCTCTTTTGATTAGCTAGCCACTCTAAAACATCTGTTAATGCTGGAATGCGTTCTCCTGCAAAACGTGGATGAAACCAGCTTCCTGCGTCAAAACGACAAAGTTGACGATAAGAAAAGTCTTTTACATAACCAATTCCGTCAGTCGTTCGTTCAATGCGTTCATCATGAATGACCACTAACTCCCCATCTTTCGTCATTTGCACATCTAGCTCTATGCCATCTACACCTAAATCATACGCCTGTTGAAAGGCGATCATTGTATTTTCAGGATATTCACCGCTGAATCCTCGATGCGCATAAATGTACATGACAACTTCACCTCTCACATGATG
Organism: Anoxybacillus sp. ST4; assembly: GCF_019448545.1. Classification (NCBI taxonomy): domain Bacteria; kingdom Bacillati; phylum Bacillota; class Bacilli; order Caryophanales; family Anoxybacillaceae; genus Anoxybacillus; species Anoxybacillus sp. ST4. Next base: position 28,046 of record NZ_JAHZOE010000019.1, read on the forward strand.
AAAGGATGCCCTCAGTGGGCACCCCTCTTATCTTTTTTTCGCCATTTCTAGCTCCCGGTTAATTTCATTTGCCGCTCGTTCAAGTGCTTCCTTTGGGTCAACACCTTGATATAGACTTTCCATTGCGCTTACAATTTTTTGGCGAGCTTGTGGAAAGATAGAAATTAATGCCCCTTGGGTAGCTGGTGTTGCTTTTGTTTCCTTTAATTGATTTACCGTCACCATCAACTGAGGATATTTCTCCCACTGCTCTTTCACAATTGGTAAATCATATGCAGATGGATTAACCGCAAAATAGCCCGTATTCACATGCCACTTCGCTTGCACCTCTGGTGTTGTCACATATTTCATGAACTCCCACGCTGCTTTTTTCTTCTCCTCGTCTACATCTTTCATCAACCACAATGAAGCTCCTCCGATAATGACACCTTGCCGCTCCACGTCGTCTGGAATCGGTAAATAGGACACTCCTACTTGAAACGGCGCACTATCCACAATCGTCCGTACCCCAGCTGATGAATCTAGATACATAGCCATTTTCCCTGATTGAAAAGCTGCACGCATGTCATCCCAATTTTGGCCTACATTATAAAAAGTACCCTCGTTATACATATCATAGATTAATTCAAATACACGTAGCCCTTCCTTTCCGTTAAAAGCTACTTCTGTTGCCTCACCTTTTCGACCATTTTCCTCATTCACATAAAGGCCACCTTGAACAGCTAGCATCTGTTCAAAAAACCAACCGTAATTTAAAATCGAAAATCCGTATTTGCCGTCTTTCGTTAACTGTTTTGCGGCCGCCTTCAACTCACTATATGTCATTGGTGGTTTTTCAGGATCCAAACCTGCCTCTTTAAAAGCATCTTTATTGTAAATGAGTACTGGAGTCGACGAGTTAAATGGCATAGAATAAATTGTTCCATTTACTGTATAGTAGTTGACAATGTTTTTTTCCCATTGTGATACGTCATATCCTTCTTCATCAATAAACTTTTGAACAGGCTCGATTTTTCCGCTTTCAATCATGTATTTTGTTCCGATCTCAAATGTTTGCATTAAAGTCGGAGAGTCTTTTGTTCCTGCTACCGCATTGAACTTAGTTAACGCTTCTTCATACGTCCCTTGAAATACAGGCTTTACTTCAATTGTTGATTGTGAAGCATTGAAATCAGCAACTATTTCATTTAACGCCTTTTCCAAGTCCCCACTCATCGCATGCCAAAATACAACTTCTGTTTTTTGGACTTGTTGTTCTTCACCTTTTTGATCATTTGTTTTTGATACCGTTTCGTCGCTTCCGCTGTTACATCCAACTAAAGTTGATGCAATAAGCAAAGTAGATATCCACTTTTTCACTATGTTTTCCCCCTATTCATTATTTGATTGCTCCTTGCATTAAACCTTTTTGTAGTTGCTTTTGTCCGATAAATATCAAAATTAATGTTGGCAAAATGATAATCATAACTGCAGCCATCACCACCCCCCATTCAGTAGCCATTTCTTGAGTTTGCATTTGCTTTAAACCAATTTGAACGGTACGCACACTCTCATCATTCGTCACAAGAAGCGGCCATAAGTACATGTTCCATGTCGTTAAGAAGCTGTAAACTCCTAAAGTCGCTAAACTCGTCTTCGACAGCGGTAAAACAACATACCAAAAAAAGCGAAAATGTTTCATTCCTGACACTTGTGCTGATTCATACAATTCAAACGGAATCGTCTTAAAGTGTTGACGGAGTAAAAAAATACCGAATGCTGATGCAAAAAAAGGAATTGTCAAACCAAGATAGTTATTTGTCCATCCAAAAGATTGGACGGTCAAATAATTTGGAATAACCGTCGCTTCCCAAGGAATTAGCATTGTTAAAATGGTTAGGAAAAACAAAAGATCTCTCCCAGGGAAACGAAGAAATACAAATGCAAATGCTGCCAAACTAGAGACAACTAGCTGCCCAACCATAACGATGAAGGAGACAACAAAGCTGTTCCATAAATAACGACCAAGGGGAACTTTTTCAAAAGCTATAACATAATTTTTAATTGACCAAGTTGTTGGCCACCATTTCCCCTGTAATAACTCCGCGCCGCTTAAAAAACTAATTAAAAATGCATATCCAATTGGAAACATCATGATGATGGTACAAATAACCAATATTGCATATAGACTAATTTTTTTAATTAGAAGGCTCACTGGTAATGCACCTTCCTTTCAGCAGAAGTAAATTGTACAACAGTCACAATTAAAACGATGAAAAACAAAACAATTGCCTGGGCGCTCGCAAATCCGAAGTTGTAATTAACGAATGCTTCGCGGTAGATAGAATATACAAGAACTGTCGTTGTGTTCATTGGCCCCCCTTTCGTCAATATGTCAATTTGTCCGAACGTTTGAAAAGCGTGAATGAGCGAAACAGTTATAACGAAAAACAAGGTGGGGGACAACAGCGGCAACGTAATTCTCCATAGTTGATACAAACGACTCATCCCTATAATTTCTGCACTTTCATACAATGTAGAATCAATATTTTGTAACCCACCCAACAAGATTAAAAAGGCGAATCCGATATTCATCCAAACTGTAGCTGCGGCAACCGCCGCTAAAGCTGTATCTGGATTGAGTAGCCATTGCCGCTCTTCTCCACCGAGCGCGATTAAAATCTTGTTGATTACTCCGACGGCCGGGTTATACATAAACATCCAAATAACAGAAGAAGCTGCCACACTCATCCCTAACGTTGATGAAAAAAATGTACGAAACAACTGTATTCCTCGTAATTTCTCATTCGCCAAAAGAGCCAAACATAAAGAAATGATGACAGTTGGTGGTACGGTATATATCACAAACAAAAATGTCGCTTTCATACTTTCTTTAAAATTGCGATCTTCAAATAAATAAACGAAGTGCTCAAATCCGACATAAGTCGTTGGATTTCCTTGAAAATCTGTCATATGCATACTCAAATAAAGTGTGCGAACCATTGGATAAAATACAAAAATCGAGAATAGTAGCAAGGAAGGAAGAATATACATCCCCCCTTCAATAACTCGTTTCACCGTATGCGGCATAAGAATCTCCCTCCCTTTTCACTCTTTTTCCTTTGTCGTCAAAGAATATGATACGTTCGTCATCAATAGCGATTCGCACTTGCTGTCCTACTTCGATCTGATGTTGTCCATGCCAGCGTGCAATCCATTGATCATGTTCAGTCAATCTGAATGTGACAAGTGTTTCCGTACCTAATCTTTCGACATGGATGACTTCTAACAAAACATGAGGTTCGTGCGAATGAGCCAATCTAATGTGCTCCGGTCGAACACCAATTGTGACACACTCATTTGGAACATGTGCATCGCCAGCAATTTTCACAATCCATTCGTGTTGCAGTAAAAACGAGTCGTAAAGTCGCTGTACTTTTGCCATATTCATCGGGGGAGACCCTATGAACGAAGCAACAAACACATTATTAGGACTGTTGTACACTTGCAGAGGCTCTCCCACCTGCTGAATTCGTCCGTCACATAACACCATCATTCGATCAGACATTGTCATAGCTTCTACTTGATCATGTGTAACATAAATCATTGTCATACCTAATTGACGTTGCAATTGACGAATATATGTACGCATATGTGAACGCAATTTAGCATCTAAATTCGATAACGGTTCATCCATTAAGCAAATCGGAGTTTCTGCAACAATGGCACGCGCTAAAGCTACTCGCTGCCTTTGTCCCCCTGAAAGATGACGCGGCTTCTTTTTCATGTACTCCGTTAAACCGAGCATTTCTGATACTTCCAAACATTTTTTTCTTTTCTCTTTTTTCGACATTTTCTTCCCATACAAACCTAGTGCAATATTCTCTTCAACTGTTAAATGAGGGTATAAAGCATAATTTTGAAACACCATTGACAAATGTCTCTCACTTGGATGAGCAAAATTCATTTCCTTCCCAGCTATTTTCAATTGTCCTTCTGTAATTGTTTCTAATCCAGCAATCATTCGAAGTAATGTACTTTTACCGCAGCCTGAAGGTCCGACAAGCACAAAAAATTCTCCTTCTCGAATTTGTACGCTTATGTCATCAATGACAAATGTTTTTCCATCATACGATTTACGAACATTTACTAATTCAATCATTATATCCCCTCTTCTTCAAATAATTTCCATATTTCTGGATTTCCACTTGATACAGCTTGTGCTCCTTTTTGTATGGATTGTAATATTTGGTTTTTATTTTGAATTAATCCACCTGTAATAATTGGGATATTCGTCTTTTTGACTAAATACTCAATCATCTCTGGTACAATGCCGGGCATAACCTCCAACGCATCTGGAGCCACTTGCTGAATTGAATGCAAACCGTTCATCATTGCATCCGTATCTACTAAAAACAATCGTTGGATCGCCCACAACTTTTCTTTTTTTGCTAAATGAATAAGTGAGCTTTTTGTCGTGACAATTCCGTGTGGTCGGATAAATTTTGCTAAAAATTGCAATCCCTCTTTATCACAAGTAATACCCGGGATCTTTTCAACATGTATGAACACATAACGATCGTGCTCTTTCAACAAATCAACATATCGTTTTATGACGCTAATCGTTCCTGTTTGTAAAAATGCTGTTTTCCATCTCGTTTTCAGGAAATATTCCATATGCTTTGGATGCTTAATAGTTGCAATAAATTTTTCTTGTAGAAACATGCTTCTTCCCCCCTCACATAAACAAAAGAGAAACCGAAAACAACGGCAGAATAACCTCTACGCTGTTGTTATGGCTTCTCCTTTTCTCTACCTTTTTTGTATTCACTTTTCTTGCTTTTCATTTTAATTCTCTTTTGTTAATCGAATATCATATTTATTTAAATATTTTGTTAATTTATGTTTCAGTAAAATTAAAAATCGGCTCCCAAACGGGAAGCCGATTTGTTTAGTCATGAAAGTTCATTCCATCTGTCGTTTCTTTCACAATGCCCGCACGAATAACGAAGTCGCCAAAACGTTCGCCAGAGAGGCGTTCTTTCGCATACCGAGAAAAGAGCATACGAAGTTCAGATAAAATTTCTTTTTCTCCGATATTTTCCCGATACAATTTACCGAGACGGCTGCCATCAAATGCAGCCCCGAGATACATATTATATTTGCCGATCGATTTACCGATAAATGCAATTTCCCCAAGGACATGACGGGCACAGCCATTCGGACAGCCGGTCATGCGAATCGTTATTTCCTCGTCACGAAGCCCGTTTTCCTCAACAATTTCCTCAATTTTATCAATGAGTGTCGGCAAATATCTCTCCGCTTCTGCCATCGCTAGTCCGCACGTTGGCAAAGCCACACAGGCTAACGAATTGCGGCGAAGGGCACTATAATGTTTCCCATCTGTTAATTTATATTGCTGAATAAGCGCATCAATTTCTTCTTTTTTCTCACTTGGCACATTGGCGATGACTAAGTTTTGGTTAGCGGTGAGACGGAAATCGCCCGTATGCACTTTTGCAATTTCCCTCAAGCCTGTCATCAGTGGATAATCATCTGTATCTTTCACCCGTCCGCCCTCGACAAATAACGTAAAATGCCACGTTCCGTTTACACCTTCTACCCAACCGTAACGATCACCATTATGCTCGAAATAATACGGACGTGCTTCCTCTAGCTTCCACCCAAGGCGATGCTCTAGCTCAGTCTTCACCGCTTCTAAGCCGAGACGGTCAATCGTATATTTAAAGCGAGCGTGTTTACGCACGGAGCGATTGCCATAATCACGCTGAATGGTAACGACTTTTTCTGCCACATCAATCACCTGTTCTGGTTTACAAAAACCGATCACTTTTGCGAGCTGCGGATATGTTGTACGGTCGCCGTGCGTCATTCCCATGCCGCCACCGATCGCTACATTAAACCCTACAAGTTTTCTGTTTTCCACGATGGCGATCAAACCGAGGTCTTGCGAAAATACATCGACATCGTTTGACGGCGGTACGGCGATACCAATTTTAAATTTTCGTGGCAAGTAAAGCGCCCCATAAATCGGTTCTTGTTCTACTTCTGGCGTTCCAGCGACTTTTTCTTCATCGAGCCAAATTTCGTAATATGCCCTTGTTTGTGGCAGTAAATAATCACTTAATCTTTTCGCCCATTCATACACTTCTGCATGCACTTCCGATTGGTAAGGATTCGGATTGCACATGACGTTTCGATTGACATCGCCGCATGCCGCCAACGTCGTAAGCAGTGCATCGTTAATGGCTTGGAGCGTTTTTTTCATGTTCCATTTCAATACGCCGTGAAACTGGAATGCTTGTCGTGTCGTAAGTTTCAACGTCCCGTTCGCATACATCCGCGCCAATTCGTCCATCACAAGCCACTGTTCAGGCGTCGCCACCCCACCTGGCGTGCGGACGCGAATCATAAATTGGTATGCAGGTTCTAGCTTCTGTTTTTGTCGCTCTGCTCGTAAGTCGCGGTCATCTTGTAAATAACTTCCATGAAATTTCATTAGTCGATTGTCGTCTTCTGGAATACCAGCAGTAATACGGTCTTCCATCGTTTCTTTCAATGTGCCGCGCAAATAGTTGCTCTCCCGTTTAATGCGTTCAACATCGCTTGGCGGTCCATCTGGCGGTGTTAATGCAAACTTTTCCACAATCATCCCCCCTAATATACGTCACGTTGGTAACGTTTTTGTTTTTGCATTTCGGCTATATATTCTTCTGCTTGTTCGCTTGTCATACTTCCTTCTTTCGCAATAATATGGATAAGCGTCTCATGAACGTCTCTGGCCATGCGTTGTTTGTCGCCACAAACATAAACGGCTGCTCCTTCTTCTAACCATCGGAACAGTTCTTTGCTCTGTTCAATCATTCGGTGTTGCACGTATACTTTTTCTTTCGTATCGCGTGAAAAGGCAACATCCATCTTCGTCAATATGCCGTTTTTTAACCACGCTTGCCACTCTGTTTGATAGAGGAAATCAGTCACAAAATGTTGATCGCCAAAAAATAGCCACGACTTCCCTTTCGCCCCTATTGCCTCACGCTCTTGCAAGAAACTGCGAAACGGCGCAACACCCGTACCTGGTCCCACCATGATGATTGGCGTATTTGCGTCTTTTGGGAGCTTAAAATTCGGATTTTGATGAACGAACACCGGAAGTTGATCGCCAACGTGTAAACGTTCCGCACAAAACGTCGAACAAACACCTTTACGTAAACGTCCGTGCGCTTCGTAACGCACTGCACCAACGGTGATATGCACTTCATCAGGATAAGCAAGCAAGCTATTGGCAATCGAATAAAAGCGCGGCTGCAACTTACGTAAAGAAGAAACAAACTGCTCTGGCGACATATCCCACGGACCAAAATCGCGAAGAACATCGAGCACATCGCGCCCTTTCATATATTCCTTTCTTTTCACTTCTTGTTCAGAAGAAAGGAGCACATGAAAATCTGGATGGCGTGAAAACGAAACGAGCGCTTGCAATAATTGCTCAGTTAAGACGGTAATTTCCAATCGGGAAAGAAGTGCTTCACGCAACGTTTCCTCTTTTCCTTCAACAGAGACGCATGTGTCACCGCTCCATTTCATCTCCTGAATGATGAGATCAACAAGCGCTGGATCATTTTTCGGAAAAATACCGAGCGCATCCCCCGGTTCAAATACAATGCCTGATCCTTCAAGCGATAATTCAATATGGCGTGTTTCTTTGTTCGAGCCGCGTCCATTTAAATTGATATTTTCTAATACTTCCGCTTGAAACGGATGCTTGCGCGAGTAGTTAGAAGCAGGCTTCACTTGCTTTTGCTGGGGAAGGACGGTGACGGAACCCCCACCTTGCTTATTCAACTCACTAAGCACCCCATCAAGCCACTTCGCCGCTCCTTCCTCATAATCGACATCGCAATCGACGCGCTCGTATAACCGCTCTCCCCCGAGTTCTTTTAGCCGTTGATCGAAGTCTTTCCCCGTTTTACAAAAATGTTCATACGACGTATCACCAAGCGCCAATACGGAGAAGCGAAGATGGTTAAGTTTTGGTGCGCGCTTGCTATGGAGAAATTCGTAAAATGATAAAGCATTATCTGGCGGTTCCCCTTCACCATACGTGCTAACGACAACAAGCAACGTGTCGATTTTTTTTAAGTCGTTTGGTTTGAAATCAAGCATCGATAAAACATGAACATGAAACCCACGACTTTTGAGTGCTTCTCCAGTTTTTTCTGCCAATTTTTGTGCATTTCCTGTTTGTGAGCCGTAAAGGATCGTTATTTCTTTCGATACGTGGGCTTCTTGCTGTACCGCTGTGCTCGCAAATTCGGTAGCAGCTAAATATCCGCTTAACCAAAGCTTTTGCGCTGGCGTTAATGTCGGCCAAAGTCGGTTGAGCAAGTCAACTTGTTGTTCGTTAAATGGGCTATTCGTCACTTGAAATGGCAACATCTTTCACCTCTCGTTTTTCTACTATTCCTATAAATCAAGTATGTTTTATTTGACTTTACCGCAAAAAATAAAATTAGTAAAATAAATATAAATTATCAGAACTATTTATTTTTTTAATGATTAAGGGGCGATAGCTGTGTACGACGAATTAAAAACATTTATGACTTTAGTACAGGTGAAAAACTTCACAAAAACTGCGGAAATTCTCCATCTATCCCAACCGAGCGTCAGTTTGCACATTAAAAATTTAGAAAAAGAATTTCAAACGAAACTATTTATTCGTTCGCCAAAAAAACTACAAGTGACAGCGACTGGCGAATTACTTTACGATCGAGCTAAAAAAATGATTGCCTTGTACGAACAAACAAAACAAGATATTTTAGAATACCACGATTGTGTGAAAGGAACATTGAAAATCGGGGCTAGTTTTACGATCGGGGAATACGTGCTTCCTTCTTTTTTACTTTCTTTACAAGACGATTATCCAGAGCTACACTTCGAAGTGATGATTGGCAACACGAAGGAGATCGTCGAGCTTGTCCGTTCATATGAAACCGATATTGGCTTAATTGAAGGGCAAACGAACGAAAAAGAATTGGCTGTTTATCCATTCATGCAAGATGAGCTTGTCATCGTGGCTTCAAACGATCACCCGCTCGTTCACAAACAAGAAGTATGTATAAGCGATCTACAAAATCAAATATGGATTACGCGCGAATTAGGCTCTGGCACACGTGAATACTTTAACCATTTTATTCGTTCAAATGGATTAAAAATTAAATCGCTCATGATCATCAGCAGCAATCAAGGAATTAAAGAAACGCTAATGCGTGGAAATGGATTAGCCTTTCTTTCGCGCCATGTCATTGAGCGCGAATTAAAACAAGGTCACTTATCGATCGTCTGTTTAAAGCACCCCCCTTTTTACCGAACGTTTTCTTATCTTTATGCACCGACAATGAAAAGCAAAAAAATTGTTCATTTATTTATTGATTTTCTCGAACGAAAAAAGATGTAACGAGTACGGTTATCCCGCTCTGTTACATCCTTTTCGTCTTAATGCTCTGCTAGCTGTGACACTGGAACACGCTGTTGATTTTCCGGATTGTCTAAAAAATGGATTGTTGCCGTTTCCGTTTGCGCATCGACATGTTCGATATATACCGATTTTCCATTATACGTTACATTTTTCATATCGGGCGATTGAGCAATTTGTTGCGCACGTGTTACGTTCATGTTGTTTCCCTCCCTTCAAACGATTATTATCATCTACGTTTCACGTTAAAAATATACAAAAAAGAGCACCCACAAGGTGAAGTGACCCCTGTCAAGTAGACAGGGGTCACTTCAAGGTTGGTATGCTGCTCTTATTTTTTATACACATGAATCGAAAGTCCTTTTTTCTCATAAACATATGTGAAAATAAAGGAAGAGCAGGGCGAACATAGAAGTAATTGTTGATCTATAGAGGAGGGAGATAATGCTAGAAAAGTGGTTGAAAAAGTCTTCGTATACAGTCGTATTTACTGGGGCGGGAATGTCTACAGAGAGCGGACTTCCCGATTTTCGTTCGGCAAAATCAGGACTTTGGCGTACGAAAAACCTACAACAATTAGCGAGTACGTATGCTCTGCAACATAACCGCGAGGAATTTATCGCGTTTTACCAATATCGCATTCGCGCGCTTCTTGAATGCCAACCACATATCGGACATACAATTTTAGCAAATTGGCAAACACGAGGGCTTATTCATCAAATTATCACACAAAATGTCGATGGATTTCATCAACGAGCAGGTAGTACAAATGTCATTGAATTACATGGAACGTTGCGAACCGTTCATTGCTCGCGCTGCAAACAAACATATGATGCAAAACGGTATGTAGACGAACAGTTGAAGTGCACGTGCGGTGGTTTTTTGCGCCCTTCCGTTGTTTTATTTGGCGAACCATTGCCGCATGATGCGTTTGAACAAGCATGGACAGCAGCCGAACGAGCAGATTTGTGGATTGTACTCGGCTCTTCTTTACAAGTATCGCCAGCTAACGAACTTCCTGTCGCCGCTAAACGTGGAGGTGCAAAACTCGTGATCGTAAATATGGAACCGACTCCATTAGACGATTGGGCAGATTTACTCATACATGACCGTAAAATTGGGGAAATGCTGCAGGAAATTGACGAATTACTTTAAAAATAACTGTGTCCCAAAAGCGTGCTCTTTTGGGACACTTGAAATATTTCTTTTTCATACCTTATTTCCCAAAAACGATTCGTATATTGCTTGTGCCTCATGTTCGCCCACATCAACGACTTTTTTGCATATACCTGGCATGACCGTTGCGTGTACGGTACATAATCCGAGTCGTTGTTGCATACGAGATTGAGAGATTGTTAACGATTGAATACGATGCTTTAACCGCTTAGTTATGTAAATAACAATCGCAATCGGATGTAACCGTTTCTCGCTTCATTCATCATGTTCATCTTCCTTTACTAAAGAAGAAATGTGTAACGCAACTTCTCTGCTTCTTGTTCATCAAGAAATGGAATTTCATGTGCCATTGCTGCTGTATAAATATAAAGCGAAGCAAGTTTATACTTTCTTGCTAATGGACCTTGCTTTACATCAACATGTTGCACGCGGCGAAGCGGAATAAGCGTACGCTTACGAATCCACACCCCATGCTCAAGCCCGATTTCCTGATCGCGTATCATATACCACCAACGTTCCCATTTCCAGCGTGGAACGAAGAAAACGAATAACATGCCATCTACAATCGACAAACAGACAAACATCAAAACGACCCATGTTGAAACGAAAAAACTAACAATTACGTACAGAAAGGAAAAAATAATGAAACGAATAGCTTCATATATGCGCCATATAGACACAGCACGTTTCGATAGAACATTCCCCGTTTTCTTACACACCACTTTTTCACGCTTCTATCACTGCACTTCTAACATACGAACTCCATCCCGAAATCATCGGTTCGTACGTCCACTATGCCTCCATTTTAACAAGTTTTTCATTTATAACTTTACAACATTTTTATCATATGTTAGACTATTTTTAAAGTTCATAATTTCTCATCTACTAGGGGAGTCCAATAGCTTGGACTGAGAGAAGAACGCGTAAAAGTTCTTTGACCCTTTGAACCTGATCTGGGTGATGCCAGCGTAGGGAAGTAGATGGTGCGAGTGTCATTCGCTTGTACTATTTGCGGACAAAATCAGGTTCTTTTTATGGAACCTGATTTTTTTACGTGTTGGCATTGCTCCTATTAAAAAATGAAAAGGAGCGAATAAGAATGAACGATTTATTTTCCAACATGCTGTTTCCATCAAGTAAAAAGGTTTATGTGCAAGGAAGTCGAAAAGATATTTGTGTTCCGATGCGTGAAATTCAACTGTCGCCAACAAAAACAGAAACAACAATATTAGAAAATGGGGCGATTCGCGTTTATGATACAAGCGGACCATATACCGATCCACTCTTCAAACCAAATATTCATAAAGGATTGCCAAAATTAAGAGAAAAATGGATAACGGAGCGTGGCGATGTAGAAGAATATAGCCCTTCATTAGCGAGAACAAACATTCCTTTTTCACCTAGACGTTTTCGTGCGAAAAAAGGGAAAGTTGTGACCCAAATGCATTATGCGAAACGAGGAATCATTACACCTGAAATGGAGTTTGTTGCTATTCGCGAACAGATGGATCCAGAGTTTGTTCGACAGGAAGTGGCAGCAGGAAGAGCAATTATCCCAGCTAATATCAATCACCCTGAGAGTGAACCAATGATCATTGGAAGCAAGTTTCATGTAAAAATTAATGCGAATATTGGAAACTCTTCCGTTACATCCTCAATGGATGAAGAAGTTGAAAAAATGCTTTGGGCTATTCGTTGGGGTGCCGACACGGTCATGGACTTATCGACAGGAAAACATATACATGAGATACGAGAATACATTATTCGCAACTCCCCTGTACCGATTGGAACTGTACCTATTTACCAGGCGTTAGAAAAAGTGAACGGCATTGTCGAAAACTTATCATGGGACATTTACCGTGAAACATTAATTGAACAAGCCGAACAAGGCGTAGACTACTTTACTATTCATGCAGGTGTCTTACTTCGCTATATCCCACTAACAGTCAACCGAACAACCGGTATTGTCTCTCGGGGTGGCTCAATTATGGCACAATGGTGTTTAGCACACCATGAAGAAAACTTTTTATACACCCACTTCGAAGAAATTTGCGAAATTTTAAAAACTTACGATATTGCTATTTCACTTGGGGATGGATTACGTCCAGGCTCAATTGCAGACGCAAACGATGAAGCGCAATTCGCCGAGTTACAAACACTTGGGGAGTTGACAAAAATCGCTTGGGAACATGATGTCCAAGTGATGATCGAAGGTCCAGGGCATATTCCAATGCATAAAATTAAAGAAAATGTCGATAAACAAATTGAAATTTGTCACGGGGCACCTTTTTATACGCTAGGTCCTATCACTACCGACATTGCACCAGGTTACGACCATATCACCTCAGCTATCGGTGCAGCGCTTATCGGCTGGCACGGTACGGCCATGCTTTGCTATGTGACACCAAAAGAACATCTCGGCCTACCGAATAAAGAAGACGTCCGCCAAGGAGTCATCGCCTACAAAATTGCTGCCCACGCTGCTGACTTAGCAAAAGGACACCCTGGCGCACAAACGCGTGATGATGCATTATCAAAGGCGAGATTTGAGTTCCGTTGGCAAGATCAATTCAACTTGTCACTAGATCCTGAGCGCGCACGTGAATATCACGATGAAACGCTACCGGCCGAAGGAGCAAAGCTTGCTCATTTTTGTTCGATGTGCGGTCCAAAATTTTGTTCAATGAATATTTCTCATGAATTGCAAAAAACACTACAAAGCGAAGCAATGAAAGAAAAGGCAAAACAATTTGTTGAATATACAAACATCATGCAAGCTGAGAGATAGCGCTCAGCTTGCATTTTTATTACAAAAAACGTTATTTAAGTCATATTCGTTGACATTCCATTTACTGTAGCTTAAATTTAAGTCGTAACTTTAAGTAGAAAATATTGAAAGAGGTGACTCACTTGCTCACAGATTTCATCATTTTTCTGTTAGGATTGCTTCTAATCATTGGTGTATTCACAACGAAATTTTCTTCTTGGCTAGGCGTGCCGTCACTTGTATTTTACATACTCGTCGGAATGATTTTATCCAAATTTATATATTATGATAACGCTTTTCTCACCCAGATTGTTGGTATTTTTGCGTTAATCGTTATTTTGTTTGAAGGTGGGATGAACACAAAGTGGAATACATTAAAAAAAGTTTTAGCTCCCGCTGCCTCCCTTGCAACGTTTGGAGTGCTAATTACTGCCATTTGTGTAGGCATATTTGCCAAATACATTTTACACGTTTCATGGGCCGAGGGATTTTTATTAGGCGCTATCGTTTCCTCGACTGACGCTGCAGCAATATTTGCTACGTTAGGAAGCGTCTATGTAAATCGCCGTCTCTCAGCAACACTAGAAGCTGAGTCGGGGATGAACGATCCGATGGCCGTTATTTTAACCCTCTCCTTGATTACATTTATCCAACAGCCAGAACTATCTATTTTCCACACCTTTCTCAGCTTTATTTGGCAAATCGTTATCGGTATTCTTGTTGGGCTTGGAGTAGGAAAATTAACTGTGTGGTGTTTGAATAAAATAAATCTTGATTCCTCGGGATTATACCCCACTCTATCTTTATCGTTTGCGATACTCTCTTATAGTATAGCAGCCCTGCTAAAAGGTAGTGGGTTTCTTTCAGTATATGCTATGGCCGTTTTTGTCGGCAATGCACAACTCGTTTATCGCCATTCTATTTTTCGTTTTAACGAAGGGCTAGCATGGATGATGCAAATATTTATGTTCATTTTACTCGGACTACTCGTTTTTCCAAATGAACTAGTAAAAGTAGCATGGGAAGGCGTCGCCCTAGCTATCCTACTTATTGTTGTGGCAAGGCCGATTAGCGTCATGATAAGTACAATAAACATGAATTTCTCTATTAAGGAAAAGCTATTCCTTTCTTGGGCTGGGTTAAAAGGTGCTGTTCCGATCGTCTTGGCAACTTACCCACTTATCTCGAACATTGAAAATAGTCAGCTCATTTTTAATATTGTTTTCTTTATCGTGCTCATTTCCGCCCTTATTCAAGGATCAACAACTTCTTTTTTAGCCAAGCATTTAGGACTGCTACTCGGAGAAAAGAGGGAAGTGGCTCACTCCCTCGAACTGACGTCAACGACGAAAGCAAATAAGGAAATTGTTGAAGTCCATATTAGTAATAAGCAGTCACATTTACTAAAAATGACGATTAGTCAACTTCCATTGCCAAAGGATTGCTTAATTACGGCTATTATTCGTAATGAGAAAATTATTACCCCGAAAGGAAACGTGAGATTACACGAAAATGATGTTGTTTATATATTAATCGAAAAAGGAAGAAGATCAGAGATTTATAAAATATTTTCAATTACCGAAGATATGTCATTCTAATAAAGACAGGGGGCTGTCCCCCTACCCTCTCCCATTTATAGAAACTCTGATTATAAAAGTGGCTCACTTTTGAAGTGATCATTCCGGCTCAGTTTATTATTTACAAAAACAGAACTTTCATAGATGGCACGGATTTGAATGCTCATGAATTAATGGAGCCATGTCATTTCTATATAAGGAAAAGAGTACAGTAAAACCCCCAGAACATACAGCATCACTCTGAAAAACCTTTTTTCTGTATAATTAAATAACACATTTTTCAGGGGTAAACATCCCCAAATTAACAAAAGGGAAAGTGGCAACTTTATCAAAATTGGAAAACTTAAAATGATTGGCACTAACATGAAAATAAGGTGGCATATATATTTTCTTTTCACATACTGTCTCAAGTTTATGTGAAAAACTAGGCTTTTTTTCATTGTTTCTAACTCATATTTGTTCAATTTCGTCAACATATGATCTGTAAAAACAATGACTAAAAACATGTGACCCGCTTGATAATAAAAATGGTCTAGCCAAATTCCTGAGATGCTAAATAGCAACAACGTTGTTATGTAAACAAAAAAATCTTTCTGATAATACCTCACTTTTAAAGCTTCCCTCATGAGGTGAAATGGATAGTCTTGATCATAATACTTCAGCAATAACTTTGTATTTGATGACACTTTTTTTGCTGTGAGTAACTGTTGAATCTCCAATATTTTACTTATGTCTTTATTTAACAGTCCCTCTCCCATTTTAGACATAATTTGATAGTAGCGATGCAATAATGAGTAATCTAACGATTTTAACGAAAACAAATGTATGATCATCGCTATAAACATCAAAGCTGCAATTGTTATCGCCTTTACATAAATCGCTATGAAACCTACCACAACTGTACCCACCATGAGCAACTGAACATACAATATTTCATATTGATAACGAACAAAGCATAGGTAATTAAAAAGAATATTAACTAATAGAGCTATAATCAACGATGTGCTGACCTGCTGCATGAATAGCATATAGACGATCAAAAAAACGATGCTTGGGAAACTCATTTTCATGAGCAAATATTGCTTAAATTTTTTAAAATTAAAAAGCCGATACTGAAAAATTTGGAACGGAACATTTATGATCGGGTTATTTTGAAACAACTTTACTACCCCATAAACAAAAATCAAATAAGGAGCATAGTTATTAATGATACTCTCATAAACACGACTCAAATCGATTGCTACGGGAACAAGAAAAGACACAGCAACAATCATCCCAACGACATAGAAAGGATATTGTTTGACGATCCGCATCCCTTTTCTCATTTGATTAAGTATAAAATAATATACAATATGACTATTCATAACTATCACCAATGATTTGAGTAATTGTTGACCGTCCAATTTCATTAGGAAGATAACGAATAACGTTCTTATCTCTAATGATTAAATATTCATCACAAATGTCTTCTAAACTATCCAAATCATGGCTAGAAACAACAATAATTCTGTTCGGACTTTTTTGAGATATTAATAATTTTTCCAATGTATTCACTTGGATTGGATCAAGGGTAATAAAAGGTTCATCCAGTAACAGCAACTTACTCCCTCTTAAATACCCAAAAGCTATACTAAACCTTTGAAGCGTCCCCCGCGAAAGCGCATGAGGAAAATAATCAATGTGGTCTCCCAACTTAAACAAGTCGACAATTTCTTCTATTTTCTTTTGTGCTTTTGTTTTTTGAATCCCCTTAATTTTACATAAAAATAACATTTGTTCGTACATCGTCAAATCTTGAAAAAAAGAGTGATCATCACCAATGAACGTAGCATCCAAATCAAAATAATCTTTGTTTTTAATGGAAACATCCCCCCAAAGAATATCTCCGTATTCTTCTTTTTTCAAACGTACGATCGTTTTCAACAATGTTGTCTTTCCCGCTCCGTTTCTCCCGATTAAACCATATATTTTATTCTCTTGAAATTGATAGCTTAAGTCACGAAAGATCACTCTTTCATTGTATTTTATAGTGATATGTTCTAACCGTAACATATGTTCACCCTCACTTATTTATTTCAAATATAGTAAGTTGAATTAAAGATTTACAACTGAACACACAAACGATCGATCGTTTGTTCTATATACATCCAAATTGGCATTTTAACCTCTGATTCACACAGCACACCCCATGCGGCGTAACACCTCATCCGGGTGTTGTAGAACGTACTGTTCAAAGCGAGTAATGGATTGGGCAATGTCATTTT
>NZ_JAHZOE010000002.1:0-230884 GCF_019448545.1 Anoxybacillus sp. ST4
GGGTTCAGAACGTCGTGAGACAGTTCGGTCCCTATCCGTCGCGGGCGTAGGAAATTTGAGAGGAGCTGTCCTTAGTACGAGAGGACCGGGATGGACGCACCGCTGGTGTACCAGTTGTTCCGCCAGGAGCACAGCTGGGTAGCTATGTGCGGAAGGGATAAGCGCTGAAAGCATCTAAGCGTGAAGCCCCCCTCAAGATGAGATTTCCCATCGCGTCAAGCGAGTAAGATCCCTTGAAGATGACAAGGTTGATAGGTCCGAGGTGGAAGCGTGGCGACACGTGTAGCTGACGGATACTAATCGATCGAGGACTTAACTAAGCACACAAGAAAAGCAAGGACGTTAGTTCGAAGCTAGACAGCAAGAAAAGCTGAGACCTGTTATCTAGTTTTGAAGGAATAAAAAAGCTTGACAACAAAAAATATTCCGTTATAATAACATTTGTCTAAAGCATTATTGCTCGGTGACGATGGCGGAGAGGTCACACCCGTTCCCATCCCGAACACGGAAGTTAAGCTCTCCAGCGCCGATGGTAGTTGGCGGGACACCGCCTGCGAGAGTAGGACGTTGCCGGGCGAGATTAGTGATGGAGGATTAGCTCAGCTGGGAGAGCACTTGCCTTACAAGCAAGGGGTCGGCGGTTCGATCCCGTCATCCTCCACCATAGATGAATTTGTGTGTATTTTATCATCGCGGGGTGGAGCAGCCAGGTAGCTCGTCGGGCTCATAACCCGAAGGTCGCAGGTTCAAATCCTGCCCCCGCAACCAAAATGGTCCCGTAGTGTAGTGGTTAACATGCCTGCCTGTCACGCAGGAGATCGCGGGTTCGAGTCCCGTCGGGACCGCCACTATATGACTCGGTAGCTCAGTCGGTAGAGCACGACCGAGTAAGCTTCTTTGGGAAACTGCAGCGTCCGCTCGAGCCTCTGCTTGATTAATCATACTGAGAGCGGGACGAAGGACGTGTTGTTTCAAACTCATTAATAAAGGTAAGGGAATTACTTAAACGGCTCGGTAGCTCAGTCGGTAGAGCAAAGGACTGAAAATCCTTGTGTCGGCGGTTCGATTCCGTCCCGAGCCACCATGTTAAATGATGCCGGCTTAGCTCAATTGGTAGAGCAACTGACTTGTAATCAGTAGGTTGCGGGTTCAAGTCCTGCAGCCGGCACCAGCTTGTGTGAAGAGCCATTAGCTCAGCAGGTAGAGCATCTGACTTTTAATCAGAGGGTCGGAGGTTCGAGTCCTCCATGGCTCACCATTATGCGGGTGTGGCGGAATTGGCAGACGCACCAGACTTAGGATCTGGCGCCTCTGGCGTGGGGGTTCAAGTCCCTCCACCCGCATTGTGCGGAAGTAGTTCAGTGGTAGAACACCACCTTGCCAAGGTGGGGGTCGCGGGTTCGAGTCCCGTCTTCCGCTCCAATATGCCTATGCCGGGGTGGCGGAATTGGCAGACGCACAGGACTTAAAATCCTGCGGTAGGTGACTACCGTGCCGGTTCGAGTCCGGCCCTCGGCACTTTACATGCGCCCGTAGCTCAATTGGATAGAGCATCTGACTACGGATCAGAAGGTTAGGGGTTCGAATCCTCTCGGGCGCGCCATGTCGGGAAGTAGCTCAGCTTGGTAGAGCACATGGTTTGGGACCATGGGGTCGCAGGTTCGAATCCTGTCTTCCCGACCAGTAGTAAGGGGCCTTAGCTCAGCTGGGAGAGCGCCTGCTTTGCACGCAGGAGGTCATCGGTTCGATCCCGATAGGCTCCACCATCTATGTTACGATAATGGCGGCGTAGCTCAGCTGGCTAGAGCGTACGGTTCATACCCGTAAGGTCGGGGGTTCGATTCCCTCCGCCGCTACTAGCTTAGGACCTTTAGCTCAGCTGGTTAGAGCAGACGGCTCATAACCGTCCGGTCGTAGGTTCGAGTCCTACAAGGTCCACCATGTTTATATTACACGGAGGAGTACCCAAGTCTGGCTGAAGGGGTCGGTCTTGAAAACCGAGAGGCGTCGAAAGGCGCGCGGGGGTTCGAATCCCTCCTCCTCCGCCATCACTTTCGTTTGCTTATATTGTGCCGGCTTAGCTCAATTGGTAGAGCAACTGACTTGTAATCAGTAGGTTGCGGGTTCAAGTCCTGCAGCCGGCATCATTGTGGCGGCTATGGCGAAGTGGTTAACGCACCAGATTGTGGCTCTGGCATTCGTGGGTTCGATTCCCACTAGTCGCCCCATAACATCACATTTTACTTCATTATGCGGGTGTAGTTTAGTGGTAAAACCTCAGCCACGAGCGACGCTTCGTCGAGTAAACTACGAGTTGCCTCGACGCATCCATCATCTTTGAATATGCTAGTAGAGGAAGAGGCATGACTGAGCGAGATGAATGTTGTTGCTTATTATAAAATTCGACGTGCGGGTGTAGTTTAGTGGTAAAACCTCAGCCTTCCAAGCTGATGTCGTGGGTTCGATTCCCATCACCCGCTTACGTGGGCCTATAGCTCAGCTGGTTAGAGCGCACGCCTGATAAGCGTGAGGTCGGTGGTTCAAGTCCACTTAGGCCCATTTGTATTTCTAAATGTTATGTTTTTATTCCGCAGTAGCTCAGTGACGAGCGATGCTTCGTCGATTAAGCTTCGAGTTGCCTCGACGCATCCATCATCGTGGAGTATGCGAGTAGAGGAAGAGGCAGAGGCAGTAAAGTTACGCAACATGTTGATGAAGCACAAATGATTAACTTTAACGGATCATTCCGCAGTAGCTCAGTGGTAGAGCACTCGGCTGTTAACCGAGCGGTCGTAGGTTCGAATCCTACCTGCGGAGCCATTTGGAGAAGTACCCAAGTGGCTGAAGGGGACGGTTTGCTAAACCGTTAGGTCGCTTTTTGCGGCGCGCGGGTTCAAATCCCGCCTTCTCCGCCATTGCCACATATGGCCCGTTGGTCAAGTGGTTAAGACACCGCCCTTTCACGGCGGTAACACGGGTTCGAATCCCGTACGGGTCACTAATAAAAGTAGGGCTAACCTTGCAAGGTTAGCCCTACTTTTTTGTATTAGATGCATCGTTTTTCTAAACAAACTGACTTTAAAAGTCCGCTAAGTTATCCTCATTTTCGTACGGTTCACTCACGTCATTTCTCTTTTCTAAAAACTTTTTTCCATACTCGCCATGTTGATGAATAGATGGATGTTCCACCTGAACAGTTACATGAGAGAGATTGTATTTTTCCTTTAGCAGTTCATTAATAGCTAAAATGATGCAAAATGGCTGGATGCATTCGTTGATAAGAACATGCGCTGTTAAAGAATAATGATCGGTTGAAATGGCCCAAATATGCAGTTCATGTACATCTTCAACCCCTTCAACAGCGAGAATATCGGTGCGAATACGCTCGATGTCAAATTGAGGGGGCACGGCATCCATTAAAATAAAATATGATTCACGAACAATTTTTGCACCGCCTATAAAAATAATAGTACCAATCACGATGCTAATAAGCGGATCGAACATATATAGCCCTGTAAAGTAAATGAGTATGGCTGAAATAATGACACCGATGGAACTTAATAAATCACCAATGAAATGCCATAATGCGCTTTTTACATTTAAATTTTCTTCTTCCTTTATGCTCCTACTTAAGACGATGGTTAATATGAGATTAACGACAAAACCGATCGTTGCGATCGTTAACATGAGTGAAAACTGAATGTTTTCAGGATGAATAAAACGACGAATCCCTTCAATGAAAATCCCAATAGCAATAATCATGAGTGCTAGGCCATTCAAAAATGACGCAATAATTTCAAAACGTAAATAGCCAAACGTAAATCTTTCATTGGGTGGACGGGAAGCTAAGTAAATCGCAATCATGCTTAAGCTTAATGCAATGACATCAGAAGCCATATGTGCTGAGTCTGACAACAAGGCGAGGGAGTTGGATAAAATGCCTCCAATGATCTCCACAATCGTGAAAAAAGTTGTTAATATCAATGTCGTCCAAAGCGCCTTTTTTGACGCAGTTTGTGCTTTCATATGTGGCAAGTGATGATAATCGTACATTATGCATTCCCCTTATTTAAATTTAATATTAAAAAATATAAATAATAATTACTATAAACTATTTTATATAATTATCATTTGCTACTCAAGTGATAATTATATGAACGTTCATATTGATTTTCATTTCGTCACATTTTTTATGTGATTTGTTGAACAATGTCGAAAAATATCTTAATTTTCTTACAGGAATTTTATATAGCCTTGTGTAATATATTCAGTACGTAATTGTTTTTGAACATTTTATTTCAGAAAGGGTGAGAAGGCGCTTGTTAACGATGAGTCCAACTGATTTGCAGATGCATTTATTCCATGAAGGAACATTTTATCAAAGTTATCAATTATTTGGCGCGCATTTAGTGAAACAAGATGGAACAATTGTCACTCGTTTTTGTGTATGGGCTCCACATGCTAAAGAAATTCGGCTTGTTGGAACGTTTAACAACTGGAACGGGGAACAACATAAATTAACAAAAATAAATGAACAAGGAGTATGGATGATTGTTGTCCATGAAAATTTAGAAGGGCATCTATATAAATACGAAATTATAACAAGAGATGGACGCACCTTTCTTAAAGCTGACCCATACGCGTTTTATGCAGAAGAACGCCCCAATACTGCCTCTATTGTATATGAATTAGATGGATATAAATGGAATGATCAGGCGTGGCAAAGGAAGAAAAAACGTAAACGGGTTTATGACCAACCTATGTTTATTTATGAAGTTCACTTTGGTACATGGAAAAAGAAAGATGATGGGCAGTTTTATACATATAGGGAGATGGCAGATGAGTTAATTCCTTATGTTGTTGAACATGGATTTACTCATATCGAGTTGTTACCACTTATTGAGCATCCGCTCGATCGCTCGTGGGGATATCAAGGAACAGGTTATTATGCTGCAACAAGTCGGTATGGAACGCCACACGATTTGATGTATTTCATCGATCGGTGCCATCAAGAAGGAATTGGTGTCATTTTAGATTGGGTTCCTGGACATTTTTGTAAAGATGCACACGGATTGTATATGTTTGATGGTGAACCGACGTATGAATATGTGAATATGCAAGATCGCGAAAATATTGTTTGGGGAACGGCGAATTTTGACCTAGGAAAATCGGAAGTGCATAGTTTCTTAATTTCAAACGCTCTGTTTTGGCTGCAGTATTATCATATTGACGGTTTTCGTGTCGATGCTGTTGCGAACATGCTTTATTGGCCGAACAGCGATGTGCTGCATCCAAATCCATATGCGATTTCATTTTTAAAAAAGCTGAATGAAGTTGTATTTGCTTTTGAGCCAAGCGTGTTAATGATTGCAGAAGATTCAACTGATTGGCCGAAAGTAACAGCGCCGACGTATGATGGCGGGTTAGGATTTAACTATAAATGGAATATGGGCTGGATGAACGACGTGTTAAGTTATATGGAAACGGGCATGAGTGAACGAAAACATATGCATCACAAAATGACATTTTCTCTACTTTATGCTTATACGGAAAACTTTATTTTACCTTTATCTCATGACGAAGTAGTACATGGAAAAAAATCGTTGTTGAATAAGATGCCCGGCGATTATTGGGATAAATTCGCCCAACTTCGCTTGCTTTACGGCTATTTTATGACTCATCCAGGAAAAAAACTATTATTTATGGGTGGAGAGTTCGGGCAGTTTGATGAGTGGAAAGATTTAGAACAACTCGACTGGGTGCTATTTGATTTTGATATGCATCGAAAAATGAATGATTACGTGAAATCCCTCACGTATTTTTATAAAAAACAAAAGGCACTATATGAATATGATCATGATCCAAATGGGTTTGAATGGATTGATGTGAACAACGCTGAACAAAGTATTTTTTCTTTTATTCGGCGCGGAAAAAAAGAGGAAGATACGCTAATTGTTGTTTGTAACTTCACAAATGTTGTATATGACAATTACAAAATTGGTGTGTCATTTCTGACATCATATCGGGAAGTATTCAACAGCGATGATGTGATGTACGGTGGTGCGGGACATATAAACAAAAAGCCACTTAAGGCATGTGAAGAACCATATCACGGAAAGCCGTACCACATTCGAATGACGATTCCGCCGTATGCTATCACTATTTTACGGCCAACTAGAAAAAGAGAAGGGAAGGAAAGCTATGGTACGAAAAAAGTGCGTCGCTATGCTGCTCGCAGGGGGACAGGGAAGTAGGTTAAGTTCATTAACAAAAAATTTAGCTAAGCCCGCTGTGCCGTTTGGGGGAAAGTATCGCATTATTGATTTTACATTAAGTAATTGCGCCAATTCCGGTATTGATACAGTTGGCGTGCTGACTCAATATCAACCGCTAGAGTTAAATACGTATATTGGAATTGGTAGTGCATGGGATTTGGATCGGAAACATGGAGGGGTGGCCGTTCTTCCACCGTATGCAGAATCTTCTGAAATGCGGTGGTATAAAGGAACGGCAAACGCGATTTATCAAAATCTAAACTATTTAGAGCAATACGATCCGGAGTATGTGCTCATTCTTTCAGGTGACCATATTTATAAAATGAACTATGCGCATATGCTACAATACCATATCGAGAAAAAGGCAGATGTGACGATTTCTGTTATTGAAGTGCCATGGGAAGAAGCGAGTCGTTTTGGCATTATGAACACAAATGAGGAGATGGAAATTGTTGAGTTTGAAGAAAAGCCAGCTCATCCGAAAAATAATTTAGCCTCCATGGGCATTTATATTTTTAAATGGTCTGTTTTAAAAGAATATTTGGAAATGGACAATCGCAACGATCGTTCGAGTCATGATTTTGGCAAGGATATTATCCCTTTACTTATCGATGAAAAAAAGCGACTTGTTGCCTATCCATTTAAAGGATATTGGAAAGATGTCGGTACAGTAAAGAGTTTATGGGAAGCAAATATGGATTTACTCGAAGATACCCCGGCATTAAACTTATTCGATCATACGTGGCGCATTTATTCTGTCAATCCGAATGAGCCACCGCAATATATTGCTCCATATGCGCAAGTAAAAGAATCTTTAGTGAATGAAGGATGCATTGTTGAAGGGCATGTAGAGCATTCTGTATTGTTCCAAGGGGTGCACATTGCACAAGGTGCAACGGTAAAAGATTGCGTTGTTATGCCCAATGCGGTTATTGGGAAAAATGTATACATTGAAAAAGCGATTGTTCCACCGAACATAGAAATTCCAGACGGAACTTCCATTTATGCTAGTTCATCTGAAGGGGAAGTCATTCTTGTAACAGAGGGGCTTTTGGGACATTTTTCAGAGAGAGAGGATGAAAAGCTGTGGGAAAATTAATGCTTGGGGTCATTGATGCTACAACATATAAGAAGGAAATGAACGATTTAACGCTCCAGCGTTCGATTGCGGCTGTCCCGTTTGCTGGGCGTTACCGATTAATCGATTTTGTTTTGTCGAATATGGTAAACTCAGGTATTGAAAGTGTCGCTATTTTTCCAAAGTATCAATACCGCTCGTTAATGGATCATCTTGGTTCGGGGAAAAATTGGGATTTGAACCGAAAACGTGATGGATTATTTTTTTTTCCTTCGCCTGATCTTCCGATTTCCCATATAGGCTCGTTTCAACATTTTCAACAACATATTGACTACTTTTTGAGAAGCACGCAAAAATACGCTCTCATTTGCAATAGCTATACAGTGTGTAACATTGATTATGAAGAAGTGTTAAAGCGTCATATTACCAACCATTGCGACATTACCCGCATATGTCATCGTGGTCAATCACTTGATATGTTTATTTTAGAAACATCATTGTTGCTTGATTTAATTGCAAATCAACAAAACAATCGCTACCAAAGTATTGTCGACGTCGTCAATGATGAAACGAACGGATTAACGGTATGCGACTATGAATATAATGGGTACGTTGCGGTCATTGATAGCATCGAGCGTTATTTTCATCATAGTTTGGAGCTTCTTCAACCAGATGTGTGGAAACAATTGTTTTTAAAAGGGAGACCTATTTATACGAAAGTAAAAGATGAGCCACCGACAAAGTATACATCGCACGCTTGCGTTCGTAATGCGATGATTGCGAACGGATGCATCATTGAAGGAAAGATTGAAAATAGCATTATTTCGAGGGCAGTTAAAATCGGAAAAGGAACCGTTGTCCAAAATAGTGTCGTCATGCAAAAAAGTCAAATTGGAGAAAATTGTTACCTCGAGTATGTCATCATAGATAAAGATGCTCGTATTGGCGATGGCGTTCAATTGATCGGGACGCCGAAGCAGCCAATCGTCATTCGAAAAGGGACAATACAAGGAGCGCTGATGAAATCGTGAAAGTGTTATTTGTTGTATCAGAATGTGTACCATTTGTGAAAACAGGCGGTTTAGCCGATGTTGCTGGTGCGCTACCAAAAGAGCTGAAAAAGCTCGGAACCGATGTGCGTGTCATGTTGCCGAAATATGGATTGATTCCGCAACATATGCGTCAAAAAATGAAAAAAATAGCTGAACTCGTTGTTCGCGTTGGCTGGAGAAGGCAATATTGTGGAATTGAACAGTTAGAACATGAAGGAATCACATACTATTTCGTCGACAACGAATATTATTTTAAACGCGATTCATTGTATGGGCATTACGATGATGGCGAGCGTTTTTCATATTTTTGCCGGGCCGTTCTGGACTGTCTTCCGGTCATCGACTTTCAGCCAAATGTCATTCATTGTCATGATTGGCATACAGGAATGATCCCGTTTTTGTTGCGTGAAGAATATATGAGAAATTCATTTTACGCACAGATGAAAACGGTATTTACAATTCATAATTTGCAGTTCCAAGGCATTTTTCCACGCGAAATTTTGGGGGACTTGCTAAATTTAAGCGACCGCTATTTTTCAATTGAACATTTAGAGTTTTACGGACATGTCAGTTTTATGAAAGGGGCGCTCGTCTCCGCACATCTGATCACTACTGTTAGTCCGACGTATAAAGAAGAGATTCAAACACCGTATTACGGTGAGCGGCTTGACGGACTGTTGCGTGCGCGAAGCTCACATTTAGTTGGTATTTTAAATGGGATTGATGATGAAATATATAATCCGAAAAAGGATCCATATATTGCAGTGCCATATGATGTGACGACGATTGCGCGAAAAAGCATAAATAAACGGGCGCTTCAACAACATTTTTCGTTACCGTCAGAGGAAGATGTTCCGGTAATTGCGATCGTTTCGAGATTAACAAAGCAAAAAGGGTTGGATTTGGTCAAATGTGTATTTCATGAAATCATTGCTGAACACGTGCAAATGATTATTCTCGGAACAGGAGAGTGGGAATTTGAACATTTCTTTCACGAAATGGCAATGACGTATCCGGATCGTGTGCGGGTATATATCGGCTTCTCGGAGCAGCTTGCCCATCAAATTTATGCCGGTGCTGATATGTTTTTAATGCCATCTCAGTTTGAGCCGTGCGGTCTTGGGCAGCTCATTGCGATGCGTTACGGGGCCGTGCCGATCGTCCGAGAAACAGGTGGATTAAACGATACGGTGCAGTCATTTAACGAATTCACGAAAGAAGGAACAGGTTTTACGTTTAAAAACTTTAACGCCCATGACATGTTATATACGATTCAACGAGCTCGTTCATTTTATGAACAAAAAGAAATATGGGAAAAAATTGTAGAGCAGGCGATGAGTCGCGACTACAGTTGGGCCAAATCAGCATTTAAATACAATCAACTATACGACGAACTAATGGCTGGGAGTGGCATCTATGTTCACGAATAAAGAAGAGTTTAAACAGACATTTTTAAAACGATTAGAAATGATGTACGGAAAACGTTTTTGGGAGTCAACCGTTCTTGATCAATACAATACGTTAGGTCATATGATTCGAGAGTATATTAGCAAACATTGGATTCAGACGAACGAACGATACCGTGCTGAGCATAAAAAGCAAGTATATTATTTATCGATTGAATTTTTGTTGGGACGGTTGCTAGGAAGTAATTTAATGAATCTTGGCATACGAGATGTTGTCGAAGAAGGGTTGAAAGAACTAGGGATTGAATTGAGCCACATTGAAGAAGTCGAAATCGATGCGGGACTAGGAAATGGAGGGCTCGGGCGCCTAGCTGCTTGTTTTTTAGACTCGCTTGCTTCGCTTGACTTGCCCGGGCATGGTCAAGGTATTCGATATAAGCATGGGTTGTTTGATCAAAAAATTGTAAATGGTTATCAAGTCGAACTCCCGGAACAATGGTTGCGTCATGGAAACGTTTGGGAAGTGAAAAAAGAGGATTTAGCGGTAGAGGTCAATTTTTGGGGGAAAGTGGAATGCTACGAACAAAACGGTCGGTTAACGTTTCGACATTATGATACGGAAAAAGTGATGGCCGTCCCTTACGATATGCCTGTTATCGGATATGATACGACGACTGTAAATACGTTGCGACTATGGAGTGCCGAGCCTGCCAAATTTCCGCTTCATAAGCATGTGATGCAGTATAAAAGGGAAACGGAAGCAATTTCTGAATTTTTATACCCTGATGACACGAATGATGAAGGGAAAATTTTAAGACTAAAACAACAATATTTTCTTGTTGCTGCAAGTATCGGGAGCATTGTACGTGATTATCGTCAGCGGTACGGACATTTACATCATTTCCATCGCCACGTAGCTATTCATGTGAATGACACGCATCCTGTATTAGCGATTCCAGAACTTATGCGCATCTTGCTAGATGAGGAAGGAATGGGATGGGACGAAGCGTGGCATATTACGACGAATACGATTTCTTATACGAATCATACAACATTATCTGAAGCGTTAGAAAAATGGCCAATCTACATTTTTCAACCACTTTTGCCAAGAATTTATATGATTGTGCAAGAAATTAACGAACGGTTTTGTCGTGATTTATGGAATCGATATCCTGGTGATTGGAAAAGGATTGAGGAGATGGCCATCATTGCTCACGGATTAGTGAAGATGGCTCATTTAGCAATTGTAGGAAGTTATAGTGTAAATGGGGTCGCGAAAATCCACTCTGAAATTTTAAAGCATCGCGAAATGAAATGGTTTTATGAGTATTTTCCAGAAAAATTTAATAATAAAACGAACGGTATTACACATCGACGTTGGCTATTAAAAGCGAATGATCAGCTTTCCACACTCATTAGCGAAGCCATTGGAACGGAATGGATAAAACAACCAGATCAGCTCATTCAACTAAAAAAGTATACAACGGATCGCTCGTTTCAAGAGCAATTGGCAAAAGTGAAGCACTTCCATAAACAACAATTAGCAACATATATTCAAGAAAAAACAGGGGTTATTGTGGATGATTCGTCGATTTTTGATGTGCAAGTGAAGCGGCTGCATGCATATAAACGGCAGTTGTTAAATGTGTTGCATATTATGCATTTATATAATCGTCTAAAAGAAGATGAGCATTTTGACATGCATCCGCGCACGTTCATTTTTGGCGCAAAAGCATCACCAGGATATCATTATGCGAAACGAATCATTAAGTTAATTAATTCCGTGGCGCAAAAAGTGAATGGTGATGAGCAAATTAACGGGCGATTAAAAGTCATTTTTTTAGAAAATTACCGTGTTTCGTTAGCAGAAAAGATTTTTCCAGCTGCTGATGTGAGCGAACAAATTTCGACAGCTAGTAAAGAAGCATCTGGAACGGGAAATATGAAATTCATGATGAACGGAGCGATTACGATTGGAACACTTGACGGGGCAAATATTGAAATTTTGGAGCGTGTCGGTCATGATAATATGTTTATTTTTGGGTTAACCGCGGAAGAAGTGTGGCATTATTATGTAAATGGCGGTTATCATTCGTATGAATATTATCATCATGATCAGCGCATTCATCAAGTGGTCAACCAACTTGTGAATGGCTTTTTCCCTGATGCATACGACCATTTTGAACCGATTTACGATTCGTTGCTCGCCCATAATGATCAATATTTTGTTTTGCGCGATTTTGCATCGTATGCTGATGCGCAACAGCGGGTTGGGACAACGTATGAAAATCGCAATAAATGGCTAGAAATGAGCGTCGTAAACATCGCTTGTTCGGGATATTTTTCAAGCGACCGAACCATTGAAGAATATGCTCACGACATTTGGCGCATTCACTAGCAAAAAGGGATTGTGGCATTAGCCCACAACTTTCCGAAAGTAGCCGGCATCCGTCAGCTACTTTCATTAAACATCGAGAAAATATAAAAGCAAGTGGAGAGAAACGAATTGTTTTTCTCCACTTGCTTCATTTTAGGGACTTATCGGACAGTCCTTTTTTAAGAAGTATAAGGATCTTTCTCATAAGCAGGAAGATCACCGAGCGGGGACATAAGCTGTTCATCATCAAGCATTTGTTCGTATTGCTCGTGGACGATATTTGGATAAATGGTAATACCTGTTCCGTAAAGGTCTGTTGCTGCAAATGTTTCAAATGGCTCTACGTATCCAATTTGTTCCCCTGCGTCGATATACATTCGATCATAATGTTCCGCATCTTCTTGCACGTCGGAAGGTGTATCGGACGTACCGAAGCGAGCAACCTTTTGCCAGCTATCTTCGGCATCAAATGTTTCTGCGTCTTCATGAACGACAAATTCGCCGAATGGGGGAGACAGCACGCTTTCTTCAATGGGACGCTGTTGTGAAACGGCTTGATCGGTGCTATGTTCTTTACAAAACGTCGTTGTTGGAATGGCTTCAAGACGCTCCAATGGAATTGGTTTTCCACATACTTCACAAATTCCATATGTCCCTTCTTCCATCGCTTGTAATGCGCGCTCGATATCGTGAAGTTCTCGTTCCGTATGCTCGTTTAATGCGAGATCTTTTTCCCGCTCATACAGCTCTGTTCCGCTATCTGCGGGATGGTTATCGTAATTCGATAACTCCCCAACGGAATCATGGGCAGACGTTTTTGTGAGCCCGAAATGGTCGTTTTGCTTTAGTCGCTGTTCGATTTGTTGTTTTTCTTGCAATAACCGTTTACGCAAAGCGGCTACATGATGCAATATCATCCCTCCTTAACGTTTCGCTACGTATAGTATTTACTAAAAAGAAAAAACCATAGCGCGAAGGCTATAGTTTTTTTAGCTAGCTATTGTATCCAGTAATGAATGAATAGACCGACGACAAGTAAAAAGCCGAATTGTGTATTTGTTTGAGCTGTTGCTTTCATGGCTGGCATCATTTCGATTGGTTTTGTTTTTCCAACAAATCCTTTCGTCGCTTGCCACGCCTTTGGTACGCTGAAAAATACGAGCAACGTCCATGGAGAGATGGTTTTGCTAAAAACAAGCGATGCGATCCATAAAAACGATGCAATAAACATGCTACCTAATAGCCAAATGGCGCGTTGTCTTCCAAGCAAAATAGCTAATGTTTTCCGACCGCTTTTTTTATCCCCATCTAAGTCGCGAATGTTATTGGCTAACAAGATGGCTCCGACTAAAATAGAGATAGGGACGGAGACAAGCATAGGCGTCGTTGTAATCGTGCCTGTTTGAATAAAAAATGAAATTAAAATAATAGTAAATCCCATAAAGAAGCCTGCCGCTAACTCTCCAAACGGCGTATAAGCAATTGGAACAGGTCCCCCCGTATAAAAATATCCAGCAGCCATGCAAACCGTGCCGATGACAGCTAGCCACCAACTGCTATTGGCGCAAATGTAAACGCCGAGTAGCATAGCGATCGCAAAGAAAGACCAAGCGAGCAATAAAACAGTTTTTGGTGAAATGCCATCGCGAACAATAGCTCCACCGATCCCGACAGATTCGGGTGTATCGAGCCCTCTTTTATAATCGTAATATTCATTAAACATATTTGTTGCAGCTTGGATAAATAATGAGGCAACGAGCATGGCAATGAATAAAGGGAAGTGAATTGGTGCTTCATCTACGGCAAGCACCGTACCAATGGAAACAGGAACGAACGCCGCAGTCAGCGTATGTGGTCGCAATAGGCGCCACCAAACGCGCCAGTCTCGTTTATAGCGAACAGTTCCGATATTTGAACGTACTGGTGTTGGCATACCCTTCTTCTCCTTTAAGTAAAATGTCGTTCACAATAAGTTTAGGGAAGAGGGGAAAATGTGTCAATGTCTTGACAACATAAATTGTTTCCTATCTCTAAAAAACAATATTATAATGGAAAAGGGATAAAAAGTTTAAGTATAGGCGTGATACAAGGTGGTTACTTTATATCAAAGCAAAGTTATTGACCAAGTGCGTGATGCGTTAAACAAAAAAAGGCATATGGCTAGTGTCGCTGTAAAAATAGAACAAATCGACCCACTCACCTTTTTTGAAGCTGGCGCAAAGTTATTCCACGGTCAGCGTTTTTACTGGTCAGATTGTTTGCGTGAACAAACGTTTGTTGGGCTTGGACATGCGTACGTCATAAAAAGCGAAGACAAGACGAGTGAGCGGTTTCGTGAAGTGGAATATGCATGGAAACAAATGGTGGAAGGCGCTTTCATTCAAGGTGAAGGACCGCTTATGTTTGGGGGATTTGCTTTTGATCCGATGAAGCGATCAGCTGAACATTGGGATAACTTCCCTTCTGCTCAGTTTGTTGTGCCTACATTTTTGTTGACGAAGAAACAAGATGAAACGTGGCTTACAGTTAACGTCGTTCATGAATCCCTTGAACAAATCGAGCATATGATAGATTCGTTATTTGCACAGCACGAGGAAGGGGAATGGGGCGGCTCGTACGTTGTAAAAAAAGAGGAAGTCGCGCGCGATCATTGGCTTCATGCTGTTCATCATGCAACGCGTCTCATTCAGCATGGAGTCATTGAAAAAGTTGTTTTAGCTCGTGAACTGTTTCTTTCCTTTTCTGAGCGGCTAAACTATGCTCATGTGTTGCGCTCGTTGCGCGAACAACAGCCGATGAGCTATATTTTCGCATTTGAAAACGGATTAGCTTGCTTCATCGGGGCATCACCGGAACAGCTTGTTAAAAAGAACGAAGATATATGTGAAACAGCTTGTTTAGCAGGGTCTATCCGTCGTGGGCATACGATAAAGGAAGATGAAGAGCTTGGTCGATGGTTGTTAAGAGATGAAAAAAATCGTCACGAGCATGCGTTTGTAGTCGATATGATTGAACGTGCGATGAACGAAGTATGTGCGGAAGTCATCGTTCCGAGTGAGCCGGTTCTCTTAAAAATGCGACATATTCAACATTTGTACACACCTGTTCGTGCGAAAGTTCACGATGACGTTTCTATTTTTTCTCTTGTTGAACGACTACATCCGACACCAGCGCTCGGAGGATTCCCAAAAGAAAAGGCAGTGCAAACGATTCGGGAGATTGAGCCGCTCGATCGCGGATGGTATGCTGCTCCAATTGGTTGGGTTGATGCTAAAGGAAATGGAGAGTTTGCGGTGGCGATTCGATCGGCATTACTTCATGATCATGAAGCCCATTTATTTGCTGGATGTGGTATTGTTGCTCACTCTAATCCGCGTAGCGAGTACGAGGAAACGAATGTAAAGTTTAAGCCGATGTTATTAGCGTTGGAGGGGAAATGAAGATGAATGACATGACGGTATACGTTGCAGCGTTTGTTGAGCAATTAGCTCATATGGGGATACAGCAAGTTGTAGTTAGTCCAGGTTCCCGTTCTACCCCTCTTGCGATGATTATGGCAGAACATCCAGCTTTAAATATTCACGTCCATATTGACGAGCGTTCTGCTGCCTTTTTCGCATTAGGCATCGCGAAAGTTTCTGGGAAGCCAGTCGCTCTCGTTTGCACATCTGGAACGGCAGTAGCCAATTATTACCCAGCAATCGTTGAGGCATATTATGCCCGTGTTCCGCTTGTCGTTATTACAGCTGATCGGCCTCATGAACTGCGCGATGTCGGAGCGCCACAGGCGATTGATCAACTGCATATGTACGGTTCGTATGTAAAATGGTTCGTTGATATGGCTCTTCCAGAAGGGAGTGAGCAGATGATTCGCTATGCGGAAATGGTAGCTGCCCGTGCAGTATGTGTTGCATCATCTGTTCCGAAAGGCCCGGTTCACATTAATGTTCCGCTACGCGAACCGCTCGTTCCTAAAATCAACGAACCATTATTTTCGTCATCTTCTTCCGCTCGTGCTGTCTACAAAGGAAGTAAGCATCTGAGCGAAGACATGATCGATGAATTGTATGAACAACTGCACAATGTCGAAAAAGGGGTAATTGTATGTGGAGATTTGCATGTAGAAGGGTTTTCTGAAGCGGTTGTTCAGCTAGCTGAAGCATTGCAATATCCTATTTTAGCTGATCCGCTCTCTTCCTTGCGAACAGGTGTACATGAAAAGCGGTTCATTATTGAATCGTATGATGCGATGTTAAAATGTGAATCGTTTATGAAACGGTTCGCTCCAGATGTAGTGATTCGTTTCGGAGCAATGCCTGTATCTAAATCGCTTTACATTTGGTTACAACATCATAAACAAACGAAACAAATTGTCGTCGATGAAGCAGCACAGTGGCGAGATCCGACATTATCACTTCATACGCTTGTTGAGGCAAATGAAGTGCAATTTTGTTATCAATTAGCTGAACGTGCTTCTACTGCGAACCGTTCGTCACAATGGGTCAATGAATGGAAAAAAATGAATGAACAAGCGAAGCGAATATTGTTGCAAGCAAAAGAAGAAGAGGATATGTTCGAAGGAAAAGTGTTTATTGAATTATGTGAACTATTGCCTGATGGGGCGACTCTTTTCGTCGGAAACAGCATGCCGATTCGCGATGCGGATACATTTTTTATGTCATCGAATAAACGAATTCGCTTATTAGCCAATCGTGGGGCGAACGGAATTGATGGGGTTGTATCGAGCGCTCTCGGGGCAAGCTATGTTGCCCAACCGCTTGTGCTAGTCATTGGAGACTTGTCGTTTTATCACGATGTAAATGGTTTACTTGCGGCTAAATT
Organism: Anoxybacillus sp. ST4; assembly: GCF_019448545.1. Taxonomy (NCBI): domain Bacteria; kingdom Bacillati; phylum Bacillota; class Bacilli; order Caryophanales; family Anoxybacillaceae; genus Anoxybacillus; species Anoxybacillus sp. ST4. The sequence continues at coordinate 17,031 of NZ_JAHZOE010000002.1, forward strand.
ACAAAAGCTACATGCGACAATCATCGTATTAAACAATAACGGTGGAGGCATTTTCTCCTTTTTGCCACAGGCGAATGAACGAAAGCATTTTGAACGGTTATTTGGAACGCCGACGCATTTATCATTTCACCATGTTGTCGACATGTATGACGGGCATTATGAAAAGGTAGAGACGTGGGAACATTTCCGTCAAGCGTTAACAAATGCATTTTCCCGTGAGACGTTAAATGTCATTGAAGTCCCTTCTTCACGCGAATATAATGTCAAAATCCATCAAAAATTGTGGAAAGATGTTTCCCAGGAAATGTGCAACTTGTTGAATAAAGGGGAATGGGCATGAAGTTTGTCATTCATGGGCAAACGTATTATGTAGAAATGTACGGAAGCGGGCAGCCGCTCTTATTGCTGCACGGCTTTACAGGTAGCTGTCGCACGTGGCATCCGTTTGTTGAAACATGGGGCGAGCATATGCAATGCATAGCGATCGACATCGTTGGTCATGGACGGACAGATGCCCCTTCTTCTGTCGAGCGATATCATATTGAAACGGTCGCGAAACATATTGCTACATTGCTTGAGCAATTGGAAATAAAAAAAGCTCACGTCTTAGGCTATTCCATGGGTGGGAGGCTTGCGCTAACGTTTGCGGTTCGTTATCCGCATCTTGTTCAAACATTAATATTGGAAAGCAGCTCTCCGGGATTAAAGACGGAAAAGGAGAGAATAAAACGGCGCGAAGAAGATGAGCGATTAGCACAGTTTATTGAACAACATGGGGTGGCGTCGTTTGTTGAGCGATGGGAAAACATCCCGTTGTTTTCTTCGCTTCAACGTCTTCCATTAGATGTACAACAACAATTGCGTGAAGAACGTCTGCAGCATCAAGCGATCGGGTTAGCGAACAGTTTACGTGGCATGGGAACAGGAGCCCAACCTTCTTGGTGGGACACGTTGCACCAATTGACAATGCCAACATTGTTGATTTGTGGAGAAAATGATGAAAAGTTTTGTCGAATCGCGTCAGAAATGGTACAATTATTACCAAACGGAACGCTCATTACCGTTCCGCATGCTGGGCATGTTGTGCATATTGAACAGCGTGAACGGTTTTGTACACTTGTTCAACAATTTGTGTTAAGAGGAGGCTTGTTGCATGGCGATTGAATGGGTAAAAGAGAGGGAATATGAAGATATTTTATATGAAACGTATAACGGCATTGCGAAAATTACAATTAATCGCCCAGAAGTACATAATGCGTTTCGCCCGAAAACGGTCATGGAGTTAATTGATGCATTTGCTTATGCCCGTGACGACTCGAATATTGGTGTGATTATTTTGACGGGAGCAGGTGGCAAAGCGTTTTGCTCTGGCGGTGATCAAAAAGTGCGTGGGCATGGGGGATATGTCGGCGACGATCAAATTCCACGCTTAAACGTGTTGGACTTGCAACGTTTAATTCGCGTTATTCCAAAACCAGTCATTGCGATGGTCGCTGGTTATGCAATTGGTGGAGGTCATGTGCTACATGTCGTGTGTGACTTAACGATTGCAGCAGATAACGCGATCTTCGGACAAACAGGGCCGAAAGTTGGCAGCTTTGATGGCGGGTATGGAGCTGGTTATTTAGCACGTATTGTCGGCCATAAAAAAGCGCGTGAAATTTGGTATTTATGCCGCCAATACAATGCTCAAGAGGCGTTGGAAATGGGATTAGTCAACAAAGTTGTTCCGCTTGAGCAACTTGAAGAAGAAACGGTGAAATGGGCGGAGGAAATTTTAGAAAAAAGCCCGACAGCGATTCGTTTCTTAAAGGCGGCATTTAATGCCGATACAGATGGACTTGCAGGTATTCAACAACTTGCAGGAGATGCAACGCTACTTTACTACACGACAGATGAAGCAAAAGAAGGACGCGATGCATTTAAAGAAAAGCGGAAACCGGACTTTAAACAATTCCCACGTTTTCCGTAAACACGACAGCAGCTTGATGTGTGCGCATCAAGCTGTTTTTTTGAAGGAGTTGTTACGATAGATGATTCCAAATTGGTTGCTTCAACGTGCACATATCACGCCGAATCGCATAGCACTACATGATGAAACAGAAGCGGTTTCATTTGTGGAACTTCATGAACGAGCGGTAAAACGGGCGCGGCAACTCGCGTATCTCGGTGTAAAAAAAGGCGACGTTGTAGCTGTTTTAATGAAAAATAGTGTGCATATGGTCGAAATTATTCACGCTATTCAATATATTGGCGCTATTGCTTTATTGCAAAATGTTCGGTTGTCAGTCGAGGAAGTAAGGTGGCAACTTGAACATAGTGGAGCCCGTTTCGTTGTTTGTGATGAATCGTTTCCTGATGAACGAGCGGTCACATGGAATGAGTTTGTTCATATGAATGAACGAGATGGACAATGGCAAACGATGTACAATTTTGAAGATGTAGCAACGATTATGTATACATCAGGAACGACAGGGAAGCCGAAAGGTGTCATGCAGACGTATGGGAATCATTGGTGGAGTGCGATCGGTTCTGCCCTTAACCTCGGATTGCGTGAAGATGATTGCTGGCTTGCAGCAGTTCCTTTTTTTCATGTTAGCGGTTTATCCATTTTAATGCGTAGCGTGATTTATGGAATTGGAGTGTACATCATGTCTTCGTTTGATGCGAAGCGCGCGAACGAACTCATTGCTCAACGGAACATAACGATCATGTCTGCTGTGAGTACAATGGTGCAACAAATGGTTAAGGAATTGAAACAGCCGTATCCTTCGTCTTTTCGTTGCATGCTCGTTGGTGGCGGTCCAGTGCCGGCGCCTTTATTGCAAAGGTGTGATCGCTTGAATATACCTGTATATCAAACGTACGGAATGACGGAGACAGCTTCACAAGTTGCTACATTATCCCCGGAGGCGCGCCATAAACATGGTTCAGCAGGAAAGCCGCTTTTTCATATGAACATTCGGATTGAAAAAGATGGGGAAATCATGCATGCAAATGAAGCGGGAGAAATTGTTGTCAAAGGCCCGAGCGTGATGAAAGGATATTGGCGAAACGAGCAGGCGACGGCCGCTGTTTTAAAAGACGGTTGGTTATATACCGGGGACATCGGATATATTGATGAAGAAGGATTTTTATATGTGCTCGATCGTCGCTCGGACTTAATTATTTCCGGTGGTGAAAACGTATATCCAGCTGAAATTGAATCCGTACTTTTGCAACATGAAGTTGTCAAAGAAGCGGGAGTGGTCGGTGTAGCAGATGAAACATGGGGACAAGTGCCATATGCGTTCGTTGTGTTAAATGATGAACACATAACAGAAGAGCAATTAAAGCAATTTTGTATGAATAAACTCGCAAAATATAAAGTGCCAAAACGAATTCAAGTTGTTGACCATTTGCCGCGCAACGCTGCGAACAAGCTGATGCGTCATGAGCTAAAAAAGTGGGTGAAACAATAAAGGAGGCAAGGGTGCCTCCTTTATTGATATCCTTTTGCTGTTTCTTTCGTAATTTTTTCTTTGAACAACTTGTAGCTCCAAAGTTGGTAACTAATGACGATAGGAACCATAACGATCGCAACACCGAGCATAATTTTTAAGTTTAGTTCGCTTCCCGCTGCTTCAAAAAGTGTTGTGCTATATTTCTCATCGACGCGCGAAGGAAGCATGTTTGGGAACATACCGATAAAGCCTGTTGCCATAAGTGTGAAAATAGTTAAGCAAATGTTTGCAAATGCAAGCCCGATTCGTTTTTGCCATACGAACAATAACATAAGCAACGCACATACGAAAGTAAGGGCAGGTATGATCCAAAGAATCGGAACTTTCGTAAAGTTATCAAATAGTGTTGTCCGATTGCTTGTCGCCACAAAGAAAAGGGACAGTACGACAGCAGAAACAACAGAAGCTGGCCGTGCAATTTCATATGCTCGTTGTGCCACATCACCAACAGTTTTAATCATAATCCATAAAGCGCCAGATACAATGAATAAGCTTGTGAACAACAATCCACCTAATAGCCCGTATGGATGTAGCAAGCCGAGAAATGTTCCTTCATACCCCGAAGGTCCGATTTTTAAACCGTAAAATAAATTAGCAAAGGCGACGCCAAATAAAAGTGCTAAGGCAAAACTGCTAATTGTAAATGCCCACTTCCAACTTGTTTGCCAATGTTTCGACTCGTCTTTATGCATAAATTCTAATCCTGCTGCCCGGAAAAAGAGAGCGAATAAAATAAGCATCATTGGCGTGTACAAGAAGCTAAATAAGTCCGCATAAACGGCTGGAAACGCGGCGAACGTCGCCCCTCCTGCTGTAATTAACCATACTTCGTTTCCGCCCCAAAAAGGTCCAACGGCTTCTTGAAGCTGATTTCTTTCTTGACGGTTTTTCGCTAAAAACGGGAATAACATTCCTGTACCGAGTGTGTACCCATCTAAAACAAAGTAAACTGTCCAAATCAGCCCCCACAAGCCGAACCAAATGATCGCAACTGTTTCATGAGACATGTTGAATTTCCCCACCTTTCGTAGCTGTGGATGCATACGGTCCTTTTTTTGCATATTTCAACATTAAATACACGTCAGCAATAAGCAAAATCGTATAAAACACGACTAAGCTGACGAGCGAGAAAAGGATTTGTGAGAGCGAGATTGGCGATACTGCTTCAGCTGTACGCATGAGACCGTAAACAGTCCACGGTTGGCGACCGACTTCCGCCACGACCCATCCAGCATTAATCGCAACGTACGGTAACAAAACAGAATACATGACTACCTTTAAGAAACGTTTTGATTCAATTAATTTATTTTTACGATACAAGTAAAACCCATACCAACATAAAGCGACGAAATATAGTCCGAGGGCGACCATTAATCGAAATGAGTAAAACACAATGTTGACGTTTGGTCGTTCGTCTTTCGGAATTTGGTCGAATCCAACGACTTTTCCATCAAACGAATGAGTATAAAAGTAACTTCCGAGCTTCGGAATCGTTAAAAATTCAACGATATTTCGTTCGTTTTTTGGATCGGGAATTTGAATAATATGAAAAGGTAACCCCTCTTTCGTTTCCCAAACCGCTTCTAGTGCTGCCCCTTTAGCAGGCTGCATTTTTGCCGCAAACGATGCTGATTTATGACCGATAAATGGTGTTGCTGTTGTCGCGATAAGACCTAGAATAAGTGCATACTTAAACGATTTTTCGAAAAATACGACATGCTGTTTACGCAACAAATGCCATGCGCTAACAGCCATCACAAAAAACGCCCCAACGATATAACAGCTGATAACGGTGTGCACAAACATATGCCAAGCATACGGATTCGTCACAACTTCCCAAAAGTTTTGTAGTTCAATGCGACCGTTTCTTTCAATATACCCGACCGGATTTTGCATAAACCCGTTTGCCGTAATAATCCAAAGCGCTGAAATGTTTGTGCCGAGCGCAACCATCCAAATCGAGAACGCACGAAGTTTTGGTGAAATTTTGTCCTTCCCAAATAGCCAAATCCCCATAAATGTCGATTCTAAAAAGAAGGCAACGAGCGCTTCAATAGCGAGCGGAGAGCCGAAAATATCCCCCATATATTTCGAGTACTCCGACCAGTTTGTGCCAAATTGAAATTCCATTGTAATGCCTGTGACAACCCCGAGAACGAAATTAATTGCAAATAGTTTCCCCCAAAAGTCTGCCATTTGCCGATAAAGTGGATTTTTTGTTCGTACATGTTGTGTTTCCATCCATGCAATTAAAACAATAAGTCCAATCGTTAATGGAACGAATAAAAAATGATAAAAAACCGTAATGGCAAATTGAAAACGGCTAAGCAAAAGGACGTCGCTCATCTATCTCCCTCCAAGACGTTAAATATTTTTATATGTATAAGAGTAACCGCAATAAGTGAGAAAGGAGTGAGGGAAATGTTGCAAAGCTGTGACGATAATTTTAAAAAAATGTGTCTATTTACTATGATTAACGTGAAAAAAGGGAAAACCTCCTTGCAATGGGCAAGGAGGTTATTTTCACTCGTTCGGCTGGAACGTTTTACAGTCCGTTTCTGTTGAGCTCGTCGCTGTGGAGCCAGCGTGGCTTACGACGTAAATGGCGTCTGCACTACATCGATTGCCTTGCGACCAAAACTGACAGTTTTGTACTTCACAAAGTACATCTTTTGCCATGACCATTCCCTCCTTTCGATATGCTGATGTTAGTGTTGACAAAAGATTCACAAGGCATAACATGAAAAAATGAGCAAAAATAGTGAGAATTTTTATCATTAAATATTGACATAGATAATCATTCTCAATTAGAATGAAATTGTGCAATATAAAACAAAAAGTCGGAGGGAATGAGATGTCATCGTTATTAGTTGTCGGAGCTGATCATTTAGGAAACATTACTGATAAATTAAAAAGCTCAGGGTTCAAGGAAATTATTCATTTAGATGGAAGAAAAGTGAATATGGTGAAGCGACAAATTCCGGAGCACGTTGATATCGTATTCGTTATGACTGATTATATTAACCATAATTTAGCGAAAGTCATTAAACAAAAAGCGAAAGATCAGCATAAGCCGATTTATTTTGTGAAGCGTTCATGGAGCTCGATCCAAACGGTTATTCAACAAATGGGGGATGAACTAAGGGGGAAATGACATTGTGGCAATCGTTTTTAAATGACGTGCTAGCTTATCATTACAATATATCTCCATCTCATCGTTCATCGCTTACGTTGCTAAAAGGGATTGAACGGGCAACATCATCGTTTTCAATCGCTTCTTTTGACTCTCCCGTTACATATTATAAAACGATTGCGCAAATGACTGACTATTTGCTTCGTTTCGTTGCTCATGATCGGTCGTTTGTTCACATATTTGACGAGCGTGCAGCATTTATAACTGCATCTTGTACGTCTGAAACATGCGTTGTCCCATCATGTATGAATGTTTTCATTTTTGATTGCACCCCATCATTGCACGTATGTCGTCAATTTGAAGAGCGGTTCGGACAAAAACCGAGAGCAGTGCGAATGTATTACGTCATGAAAAATCGTTTATTTCACGTCGTATTGAAAAACGAAGCATCTTTTACACACTTATTATAAAAAACCGGGCGACTACCCGGTTTTTTATAATTCATCAAATCCGTTTATATCTGTTGTTTTTGTGTATGACCGTGGGCGCGCTTCAAAAAAGTCAGTCTTTCCTAAGTTTACATTTTCGTCGCTAAACACGCGAATCCATGGCATACAATTTTCATCAGCATCGTATCGGTCATCTAGCCCAAGCATACGTAGCCGTTTATTTCCGAGATATTCGATATATTTTTCCATCTCTACTACATCAATCCCATCTATATCGCGTAACACGAAGCGCGACCATTCTACTTCATAACGGATCGCTTCATCGACGTAATCATATATCCATGCAGAAAATGATCCATCTTCATCAATATGTCGATTTTCCCATAATACAGCGCGAACAAGTTGAGAAATAAAGTAGCTATGGCATAGTTCATCTTTGTTGATATAGCTAATCATTGTAGATGTTTTTAACATTTTTTCATTTCTCGCCAAGTTATAGAAAAAGGCGAAACCGGAGTAAAAATTAATCCCTTCTAACACGAGTGAAGCGACAAGCGCCTGACAAAACATTTCAACAGTTGGTTGTTCACGAAATGCTTCATATACGCGGATGACATGTTCATTTCGTTTATAAATATGTGGGTTCGTGCGCGCCATTTCAAAGGCGCGATGTTGCTCAGACAACTTTTCTATAGAAGCAAGAACGTAAGAATAAGATTGGTTATGAACGACTTCTTGTTGTTCAATAATGGAAAAAATAGCTTTTACACTCGGATCTGTAATGTATTCTTTCATTGCTCCAATAAAGTTCGGCTGAACGGAATCTAAAATGGAGAGCAAACCGATAATGTGTAAAAATGCATCACGTTCACGTTCGCTTAAATGACGCCATTGTTTAATGTCATCAGACATGTTAATTTCAAATGGTGTCCAAAAGTTTCCAAGTAACATTTTGTATATATCATAAAAATGATTATATTTAATATCGTTCCAATTTAAAATGCCGCTTGCTTTTCCATTTATAATGCTCGTTGCTTTATTTGGATGCGACGGTTCCAACAATTTCACTTTCGTCAATAACAAAACGTTCGACCTCCTGCAATAGTTGTTGTACGAAAATAGCTGGCAAATGTTTTTGGTGACCGCGCGGCGATTGCTCAATTTTTAGCATACCAAGTACCGATGTAACTTTTTGTAAATGGTATGCCATCTCATCGACGGCCCGGCAATAGTACGTCCACATTTGATCTCCTGTGCCAAACAGCGCCACAGGGGGCAAAGGAAGTTTTCGTTCTTTAATGAGAAAACGTAACAGTTTTCTCATCTCATCTGGAAGTTGTCCATTCCCCCACGTATATGAACCGAATAAAAGAAGGTGTGCTTCACGGATGAGCGACTCGATTGCAAATGTGTGTTGAACATCGATCGTTTTTACAGCATGTCCGTACGATCGAAAAGCTTGTTCAATCAAAAGGGCGACTTCTTTTGTGTTACCAGTTTTTGATGTATAACAAATAAGGACGTTCATTTGTTTCTCTCCCTTATGATGAGCAAACGTCACATTCTTCAATTGTTACTGCTGTGCTACGAACGTAATATGTCGATTTCAATCGTTCTTTCCATGCGGTTAAGTGCAAGTCAAGAAGATCTTTTGCTTTAATTGTGTTGTATACATATAAATTAAAGCTTAAAGACTGATCGACATGTTTTTGTCGCGCTGCATTTTGACGAATGCTCATTTTTTGATCCACTTCGTAAGCGTTATCGTAATACCAATACGTTTTGGCACATAAATCAGGTACAGTCACCGGAATTTTATAATTCTTTTTTTCTTCAAAATATAAACGGTTAAATACAGGGTCGCATGACGCTGTTCCGTTTGCTAAAACGGAAGTCGAAGCATTCGGTGCGGGTGCCATTAAATAGCCGTTTCGTACACCGTGCTCCATGACTTGTTGTTTTAAATCGTCCCAATCTAACTCATCATGCGATGTATAACCACGAAGTTCAAAGTATGTGCCTGTATGCCAATCCGAGCCTTCGAAAGCAGGATACGCTCCTTTTTCTTTCGCTAATTCCATGCTTGCCTTGATTGTGAGATAAGCGATTTTCTCAAATAATTTATCAGCAAATTGAACGCTTTCTTCACTATCCCACTTGATGCCTTTTAACGCTAATAAATGATGCCATGAGAACGCTCCTAGACCAATTGCTCGATATTTTTTGTTCGTTATGACCGCCTGTAACACTTCGATGCGGTTTTCGTTTAAGTCGATGACGTTATCTAACATGCGAACTTGAATAGGAATCAACCGCTCTAATACATCGTCTTGTACCGCACGAGCTAAATGAATGCTTGATAAGTTACATACGACAAAGTCGCCCGGTTTTTTATGGACAATAATTTCTCCATCTTGTGTGTATTCTTTTGTTACTGTAGTAGCTGACATATTTTGCATAATTTCGGTGCACAAATTAGACGAATAAATCATTCCTGCATGTTTATTTGGGTTCATGCGATTCGCTTCGTCGCGATAAAACATATACGGCGTTCCTGTTTCTAATTGTGATTTCATGATACGTTTCATAATTTCAATGGCAGGTACACGCTCTTTACTCAAGTCAGGATGGTTGACACATTCTTCGTATTTTTCTCGGAATGAGCCTGAACCACGTTGTTCATCGTAAAAATCTTCAAGTCCTAATGGGTTTCCGTCTTTGTCTTTCCAACCCATCACTTGTTTCACTTCATGCGGGTCGAATAAATACCAATCACCACGTTTTTCGACTTGCTCCATAAATAAATCAGGAATGCATACACCGTAAAATAAGTCATGGCATTTTTGTCGCTCATCGCCATTGTTCAGCTTCGCATCTAAAAAAGAGAAAATGTCTTTATGCCAAACGTCTAAATAGACGGCAATCGAACCTTGACGTGTTCCTAATTGGTCTACGGATACCGCTGTATTATTTAATTGTCGCATCCACGGAATGACACCAGATGATACACCTTTAAATCCTTTAATATCAGAATTTCTTGCACGAATTTTCCCTAAATACACACCAATTCCACCGCCGCCTTTAGATAGGCGTGCAACGTCTGTATTCGATTCGTAAATGCCAATAAGACTGTCATCGACTGTATCAATAAAGCAGCTTGAAAGCTGTCCATAAGACTTTCCTGCGTTTGCATACGTTGGTGTCGCTACTGTCATATATTGATTAGATAATGCCCAATACGCTTCTTTTACAAGTTCCATGCGCTTTTCTTTCTTTTCGTTAGCCATGAGTGTTAGTGCAATCGTTAAAAAGCGCTCTTGTGGCAATTCGTAAATCTCACCATTGTAGCCTTTTGCTAAATAACGATCAACTAATGTTTTTAAGCCGATATATGTAAATCGTTCATCTTTTTTCGGATCGATCCATGCGCTCGCTTCTTGTAACTCCTCTTTCGTATATTGTTCAAGTAAAAATGAATCGTAAATGCCAAAATCGCAGAGCGTTGTTTGCAATTCATAAAAGTAGCGGTATGTTTCGGATGCATTGTAGCCGCGGTTTGTAGCTGCTTCATCGTATAGTTGTTGTAAATAGAGGCGAGCCGCTACAAATGTCCAATCTGGTTGTTCGACGGTGATTTCATCAAGTGCATTTAAAATGAGTTTGTTCATCATGTCGTCGTATTTTCGTGTGTGCGCAAGTGCACGCACGGTACGCTCGATGTACCGCTCACTCGATAAGTGTGGAAAGTCTTTGAAAATATGAGACAATAGTGTGCGAATCGTTTCTTCATTTACTTCAGTTCGTTCTTTTATGTGCATCATGTAAAATCCCTTCCCCTTATAAAATAAAAAACATCCGCTTTTGTTGAGCGGATGAAACGATGGAAAAAGGCACGCTTTCACCATCGTTTCATCTTCTCAATCCCCGAAGAATATGAAACGATACAAGCAAGGCAGGTCTCCTGACTCGCGCTTCATCCTACTTTGGATTCCTTCCCATATATGCGCCACAAAAGCTGACATATACAGTGGTGTTGTTTCCATTTCGTCTGCGCACACAGTTGCGGGGACAGTTCTGGATTCGCACCAGATTCCCTATTAAGTCCGTTCGGACACCTTTGCTTGTTGGTTACAATATATAGTTATTATATTGTTTATATATCACAATATGTTGTATGAAAAACGTTTACGTTTAAAACTATAGCGAAAAATCTCAACATTTGCAATCATTATTTTTCATCATTTGCTAAATAACGACGATCTTTCATAAACAGACGCCAAAAATAAATGAAACCTGGAAATAAAATTGCAAAGCCGACGATATATGTGATGAAAAGGGCGCGAAACGTATTGGGATGCGTAAATCCCGATTCGATCGTCACATCTGGATAAATCATATACGGTAAGTGGGCTTTCCCGTACGCGTAACTTGCACAAAAATATTGTAATACAATTGCTACAACCGCAAGACGCGGCATTCCGCGCACCGTTTTCTGCTTCCGTGAAGGAAGAAAAAGCGCTGCACCAGCTAGGAGAAATAGAACGACGGAAGCGGCAAGCCACGGCCAATGCGTTATCATTCCGTCGTATAACCAACGTGCTTCATGTCGCATCGTGACCATAATGAACAGCGAAGAAAGAAGGGCAAACGGTCCGATAATCAGTGCATCTCGCCGATAAATTGCATATGCTTCTGCTTCGTTAGCTTCGTTTGAGTAATCCGCAAGCAAAAGGGAAGAAAGAAAAAGTGTACTCGTAATCGCAAAAGCGATAAACGCATATTCATGCGGGCTTGTAAATAAGCGATCAAGGCGAAGACGACTGACGCCATCTATTGTTTCGACGAAAGATCCGTGTGTAATCGGCAAGACACTAATTAAAAACGCAGGGATCAATAAGCCGCTCATACCAGAAATGTAAACAAGCACTTTTTCATACTTAGGAGCAACGTGCGAAAAAACGAGAAAGGCGCTACGAACGGTAAGCAAAAGTAAAATGATGCTGCCGGGTATGAGTAAAATCGTCCCGAGTATAAACGTTGCCCCTGGGAAAAAGCTGACGAGTGCCACGACGATAGCAACGATAAATACGTTTGTTACTTCCCATGTCGGAGACAAATATCTATTGGCGATTTTTGTAGCTTTCGTCTGCGGGCGATGAATGTAGATCATCGACCAGAAGCCAGCTCCAAAGTCCATTGTCGCCATGACTGCGTAAATAAAAATAAATCCCCATAAAATCGAAATAGCAATTAATTCATCTGTCATCGTCTTGCTCCTTTCTACATGTGCGCACATAAGTCGTGCTCAATCGGGTGGCGGCGGAAATATGAACGTAAGACGAGAACGACCGCGATGAGTAAAAATACGTAAATGGACGTAAATAAAAGAAAGAGCGTCCCTAAATTCGTTGCTTGCGTCACAGCTTCTGCTGTTGTCATCATGCGATAAATAACCCATGGCTGTCTGCCTGTGCAAGCGAAAATCCAACCAAATTCAATGCCGAGTAAGGCAAGCGGGCCAGCGGTCACAACTGTCCACATAAACCAGTTTGGAAATCCTTTTTCCCTTCTCATTCGATGCCAAACAAATCCAACGATCGAAAGGAGGAGAAGAAACATGCCGATGCCAACCATGGCGTTAAAGAGAGTATGGACGAACAAAGGTGGCCACCATTCTTCTGGAAAGTCATTTAATCCGACAACGACAGTATCAAACCGATTGCCAGCTAAAAAGCTAAGTAGCCAAGGAATTTCAATCCCCCATTTGACTGTTTGTGTTTCGCGATCTGTAAAGCCACCAATGACGAGCGGAGCGTGCGACTGTGTTTCAAATAATCCTTCAGCAGCTGCTAGTTTCTCTGGTTGATATTCATGGAGAAGTTGAGCTGATTCATGCCCGTTAATCGCTGTAAGCAATGAAAAAATCCCCCCGACTGTTAATCCGAGTATGAGCGCCTTTTTATGAAAACGTTGAAGGCGTTCGTGTTGTTTATTTTTCAACATGTTATATGCTGCGATTGAGGCGATCGTAAACGCGCCTGTCATATAAGCGGATAAAACGACGTGTGTGGCGGTGACGGCGAAGCTTGGATTAAAAAATGCTTTCCATGGATCGACATCGACAATTTGTCCGTTTTCGATGCGAAAGCCTGTCGGTGTACCTTCAAAGGCGTGCACGTTCGTAATTAAAATGGCAGAAGCAGCCGCTCCGATCGCAACAAACGTCAAGCTTACGATGCGCATTGTCGGGGAAATGCGATTAGCTGCATATACATAAATGGATAAAAACAACGCTTCTACGAAAAAGGCATAAATTTCAATTTGGAAAGGAAGTGCCATCACTTTTCCGATTACTTCCATAAAACCTGGCCATAGAAGGGAGAGCTGCACTCCTGCAATCGTACCGGATGGAATAGCTACACCAAGCAAAATGGCGAGCGCTTTTGTCCAGCGATTAGCCATAAGAGCATAGTCGTTATCTTTCGTTTTTTGATACATGAGTTCCGCAAGTAAAATCATAAGTGGAATGCCGACGCCGAGCGTTGCGAAAATAATATGAAACGCCATTGTAGTTCCAAACAACGTTCTTGCTGTTAATACGTGATCCATACCGAAATGTTCATTCCTTTCCATACAATGTCGTTTCATAGTTTGATGTGGAGAGGGAAAAAATATACAAAAAAATAAAGCGACCGTCGTAGTCGCTTATTGCAATGCTTTTTTTAATGCTAATATGTTTTCATTCATAATCGCAAAGTAATCTTTGTTATTTTTTATATCATCGTTTGTACGTGCTTCTAGGTTATGAAGAATAAGCACATCTGCTCCGATTTCATTTTTGACAACTTCAGCAATTTTAGAAGTGACATTTTGCTCAAAGAAAATGTAACGTATGTTGTGCTCTTTTGCTGTTTGAATGATTGAAGCGAGCTGCTTTTGCGATGGTTCATTTGTTGGTGACAATCCTGTTACGCTTATTTGTTTAATGCCGTATCGTTTTTCCCAATAGCCGTATGCCGCATGAGCGACAAGAATATCATTTCTTTTCGCTTCCTTCATTAATTGCTGGAACTCACCATCGAGCTGTTCGAGCTGTTGTTTTAGCGAAGTAAAGTTTTGCTCAAAATTTTCTTTTGCTTCAGGCTTTAGCTGGATAAATGTTTGTTTAATCGTCTCAGCCATTTGAATGGAATAGATTGGATCGAGCCAGACGTGCGGATCTACATCGCCATGATGGTGTTCATCTTCATGGGCATGTTCATCTTCATGGGCATGTTCATCTTCATGAGCATGTTCATCTTCATGAGCATGTTCATCTTCATGAGCATGTTCATCTTCATGGTTATGATTTGCCGGAAGTAGTTCCATCCCTTTCGTCGCTTCGACAAACTCCACTTTCTCATTTTGTAGCGTCTGAATGATGCGATCGACAAATCCCTCCATCCCTTGTCCGATGTAGATAAAAGCGTCCGCATCAGCAATTTGTTGCATCGTTTTTGCTGTCGGTTCATATGTGTGTGCATCTACACCAGGAGGGTATACGCTTTCGACTTGAACGTGCTCGCCACCAATTTGTTGTGCGAAATGTTGAAGCGGATATACCGTTGTATAAACGATAAGCTGATCATTCTCTTCCTCACTTTTCGCTTCGTTCGTCTGTTCTTGTTTGGAGCATCCAAACAATGTTAATGTACTCGCAAGTGCGATGGATAAAATGTTTTTTAACTTCATTGTTCTCCTCCTTCCAAAAAAGAAAGATGTTTTCTGTTGCCAGATAACATCTTTCCTGTTCCTGTTTTATTATATCGTAATCGTTACGATTTGAAAACTATGAAATAGTCGTAAATGGTGGAAGTGGATCGACAAAAGTAGACCAATCTTCTTCCATTTCTTCGTCTGTTAACAGGCACGTATCGAGTGAAGAAGAGATGACCTTTTCATCCATATCGACACCGATAAACACGAGTTCTGTCATACGATCTCCATATGTCTCGTCCCATTTAGCACGCAATTCACGTTCTTCTTGCAATATTTGCTCGCGCTCATGCGGAGGGTACGTAGCAATCCACTCACCTGCTCCTTGCAACATAATGGACGGACCAGCTTGTGAAAGAAGACCACACATATTGTTGCGCGAGGCAAGCCAGAAAAAACCTTTCGCTCGAACGATTTCAACAGGCCAGTTTTCAAGCCAATGCATAAGCCGCTCAGGATGGAATGGACGACGGCGGCGATAGACGAAAGAGGAAATGCCGTATTGTTCTGTTTCCGGTGTATGTTCTTCATTTAGCTCTTTCATCCATCCAGCAGATTGGTTTGCTTTTTCAAAGTCAAATAAACGTGTGTTTAAAATGTGATGAAGCGCTACTTTTCCGTATGTGGCACGAATGATGTTCGCTTCCGGATTCAATTTGCGCAAAAGGGCTTCCAATTCGTCCGCATCTTCTTTAGAAATGCAGTCGACTTTATTTAAAATAATGACGTTTGCAAACTCAATTTGGTCAATTAATAAATCTACAACTTCACGTGTATCTGTTTCATCCACCGCCTGCTTGCGATCTAACAACGTTTCACCAGAAGCAAAATCATGCCAGAAGCGATTTGCGTCCACGACGGTAACCATCGTATCCAACCGACATGTTGACGTTAAATCGATTCCAAACTCTTCATCCATATATGTGAACGTTTGAGCGACAGGAATAGGCTCACTAATACCGGATGATTCGATAACAATATAATCGATGTTTCCTGTCTTGACAAGTTTCTCGACTTCTTTCATTAAATCTTCACGCAATGTACAACAAATACAGCCGTTTTGAATTTGCACAAGCTTTTCTTCTGTACGTGAAAACCCACCTTGTTTAATTAATTCCGCATCAATATTTACTTCACTCATGTCATTCACAATAACAGCAATTTTTAACCCTTCGCGATTGTTTAAAATATGGTTAAGCAACGTTGTTTTTCCTGACCCTAAATATCCACTCAATACCGTAACAGGCACTTTCATTTGCCGTTCTCCTTTCACAAAGCGTAATTATTACGATTTACATTGTTTATCATAACGAAAAAAAAGAGAAAGAACAACTATTTTTGCTCTTTCTCTGGGACAGGATCAAACCCTCCAGGATGAAATGGATGACATTTTAAAAGGCGTTTGATCGTTAAATAGCCACCTTTTAAAGCGCCGAAGCGGCGAATCGCTTCTAATCCGTAGTGTGAACAAGTTGGGTAGAAGCGGCATGTTGGCGGTTTCAGAGGGGAAACGAAGCGTTGGTAAAAACGAATGAGCAAAATAAATATGTATTTCATGAGATACACCAACCCCTATTTTTGTTTATTGTAACATAGTTGTTTGAAGTAATTCCAATAAAAAAAGATGAAAAAAGTCGGACTTTTGTGTATGATAAAAACGTGACAATTGAAAAAGAGGTGAGAAATATGCCTTCAGTAGAAAGCTTTGAACTGGATCATTGTGCGGTTAAAGCACCGTACGTTCGCCATTGCGGCGTTCATCAAGTCGGTAGCGACGGTGTTGTGAATAAATTTGATATTCGTTTTTGTCAGCCGAATAAAGAGGCGATGCAGCCAGCAGCTATTCATACGCTCGAGCATTTGCTTGCGGTACATATTCGCAAGCATGCCGAGAAGTATGACCATTTTGATATTATCGACATTTCCCCAATGGGATGTCAAACGGGCTACTATTTAGTAGTTAGCGGTACGCCAACAGTCGAAGAAATTATTGATTTGCTAGAAGCGACGATGAATGAGGCGTTAACCGTGACAGAAGTACCAGCCGCAACAGAAAAAGAGTGCGGTCAAGCAAAGTTGCATGATTTAGAAGGAGCGAAGCGATTGATGCGCTATTGGCTATCACAGCCAAAGGAAGAATTGAAAAAGGTGTTCGGTTAAAAAATAAAGGTTCAGGCGCTATACGTCTGAACCTTTATTTTTTCAGTTGGCAATTTATCAACTATGCTTTCGAAGCGGTCACTACCAATACAATGATGGTTACATGTCTCTCTACATTGTTCATGCAAAAACGTATCATTTTCCAAAAATTTTTTTGTTTGCTACAATGAAGGAGGGGAGAAGTTATGATTGAGGAGGGAACGAGGATGAAAGAAAAATTAATTGACATTGTCAACAAACAAATTGCGAACTGGAATGTGTTATACGTAAAATTGCACAACTACCACTGGTATGTGAAAGGACCGCAGTTTTTCACGCTGCATACGAAATTTGAGGAACTATACAACGAAGCAGCTCTACATATTGATGAGCTAGCAGAGCGTTTGTTAGCGCTAGATGGAAAACCGTTAGCGACGATGAAAGATTATTTAGCGGCAGCTTCTGTACATGAAGCAAAAGGGAATGAAACGGCAGAAGAAATGGTAGAAGAAATTGTTCGTGATTTTGAAACGATGATCCGAGAGCTAAAAGAAGGTATGAATTATGCCGGGGAAATTGATGATGAAACGACAGGGGATATGCTTTTAGGCATTCATCAAAGCTTAGAAAAACATGTTTGGATGTTAAAATCTTTTCTCGGATAAGGCGGATTTACCGCCTTTTTTGTATAAAAAAAGAATACCGACTCACACTAACCGTAAATGAACGGAAAAGAGGTGGGGCGATGAAAAAGACGTACTATATTTCGGTGGCGCGCGGCGAAATTTCGCAAGTAAAAACGGCTTCACCGTGGGATTTTCGCATTGAAGCGACGGACGAACAAATTATTCAGTTGCGTGAATATTTTGATGAGATGTATTCATCGGATTGGCAATCATTTTGGCGTGCGCATGTGCCATATGTACAATATCATTATGACCGCCCAAATGACGGTTATGATCACGCGATGAAAAAAGTGTATGGACTTATTTATGAGCTTGGGGATGAAGAAGCAAAACAACAAATTGAAACAATGGGGATCATTGAACATTGAAAGCTGTCGCCAATTGTTCTGTATGGTACAATGAAGAAAACATGCAGTTGAGGGTAGACGGCGATGATTATATTTCAAGATTATTATGGATATGATGTTCGACTGTCATTTTCTGACCATCCTTTTTCACGACGTCCAAAACATGTTTTTGTCATTTGTCGTTACGGTAACCATTGGTTACTGACAAATCACGCAGTACGTGGATTAGAGTTTCCAGGTGGCAAAGTAGAAGAGGGAGAGACGGCAGAGGAGGCAGCTATTCGTGAAGTAAGGGAAGAAACTGGCGGCATCGTTCAAAAAGTGACGTACGTTGGACAGTACGAAGTAAACCGCCCGAATGAAACGATTGTAAAAAATATTTACTTTGCCTATGTTCGTACGATTGAGCAAAGGCAATCGTATTTTGAGACGAACGGTCCTGTGCAAATGAAGCATATGCCAGATGACATCGTGGCTGATGAACGATTTAGCTTTATTATGAAGGATAAAGTATGGGCATGTACGAAGCAGGAGTTAAAACGGCGAGGTTTGATTTAAAAAATCCCCTCGCCGTTTTAACGTGTAGCGAGAGGTTACGAGCGTTTGACTAACTTTTTCTCGAGCCAGCTGACAAGTTGGTACATGATGCTCGAAAGTAAAGCAATCATAAGTAAACTTAATAAAACGAGTGTGAAATTAAACACTTGGAACCCGTAAATTATCATATAACCGAGTCCTTGTTTAGAGACGAGGAATTCACCGACAATGACACCGACCCAAGATAAACCGACGTTTACTTTTAACGTTGAAATGATTGTAGGAAATGAAGCGGGTAAAATAGCTTCTATGAACCATTGTCGCTTCGTTGCGCCGAATGTTTGGAGCACTTTTATATAATTTGCATCGACTTCTTTAAACGATGTATAGACGACAATGGTTGTAATGATGATCGAAATGATCGCCCCCATAGCTACAATTGATGTCATATTCGGTCCGAGTGCGACAATTAAAATTGGCCCAAGCGCCACTTTTGGCATCGCGTTTAAAATGACTAAATACGGATCAACGATTTTTGATACACGCGGAAACCACCAAAGCATCGTAGCGAAACAAACACCGATAATTGTACCAACAATAAAGCCGAGTATAGTTTCTGTCAATGTTACTGTTGTATGCGCAAGCAACGTATGATCGCGTAGTTTGGTAATTAACAAATGCCAAACTGAGGATGGCGAGCTGAACAAGAGAGGGTCGATCCAGCGAAGGCGGCTCGCTATTTCCCATAAGCTAAAAAATAAAACCATAATCATTATTTGAAAAAGACGGACGATTCGTTTTTCTCGTTTTTCATGTGATAGATGTTGATCATATATGCGTTGTAGCCATTCATGTTTGTTCAATGTTCTCTAACTCCTTCCAAATCATTTGAAAGAGCGGTGGAAAATCTGGATGTTGGCGAGCTTGAAACGGTGTGCATGCTTTTAATGAATCTGGAACGGTAACGATTTTTTGAATTTTTCCCGGCCTTGCGGTAAATAAAACGATGCGATCGCTCATCGCAATAGCTTCGCCAATATCGTGCGTGACGAGAAGGGCAGTTTTTCGATATTGTTTTAACGTCTCCCATACGAGGTCTTCAAGCTTCAGTTTTGTTTGATAATCAAGCGCTGAGAATGGCTCATCGAGCAATAATATTTTCGGATCGGTTGCGAGTGTTCGTACGAGTGCGGCGCGCTGGCGCATCCCCCCCGATAATTCATTCGGATAGCGGTCGTCGACGTCACGCAACCCGATTTGATGTAAAAGAGCGAGTGTTTGTTTTTTTGTTTTCTCACTATATTTTCCAGTTAGCTTTAATCCGAGTGTGACGTTTTGTTTGATCGTTTTCCAAGGGAATAAATAATCATGTTGTAGCATATATCCGATCGTTTGACGCATTGTGTGTATTTCTTTTCCTTCAATCAACACTCGTCCTTTTGTCGGTTCAATCAATCCAGCAATGATGGAAAGGAGCGTCGTTTTTCCACAGCCGCTTGGGCCAAGAAAGGAGAGAAATTCTCCCCTCTCGACGTTTAGCGACAAATGATCAAGAGCCAATATCGCAGACTGATTCGTGACGTAGGCGTGCATCACTTGATCAACCGTTAAAATGGGCATTATGTTCACCTCTTTTTCGCATTTTCGGCAAACGATGTATTGACTAAAATAGAGTGATCAACGTACGACGGCAACTCATTTGCATCTTTCATGATGTTTTGCAGATGGTTCCACTCTTCCTCATCTAAAATCGGATCTGTAGCGTATGAGCCTTGTTTTTTATAGCGATCGACGACTTTTTCAATGAGCGCAACATCCGTATTTTCAAAGTACGGTTGAATGACCGTTGCAATCTCTTTGGCGTCATGTGTTTGCACCCATTGTTGAGCTTTATAAAGAGCCCGTGTGAATTTATCAATCACATCTTTATTTTTTTCAATGAAGCTTTGTTTCGCCATAAATGTTGTGTATGGGAGATGGCCAGACTCTGTTCCAAATGAGGCGACAATATATCCTATTCCTTCTTGTTCAAACATGCTAGCAGTCGGTTCAAATAGCTGGACGAAATCGCCTGTTCCGCTCGCGAACGCATTAGCAATATTCGCAAATTCGATATTTTGAATAAGGTTTAAGTCTTTATGTGGATCAATTCCGTGCTGTTTGAGCACATACTCTCCGACCATTTGTGGCATCCCGCCTTTTCTCTGCCCTAAAAATGTACTTCCTTTCAATTGATCCCATGTGAAGTTGGCAATCGGTTCGCGTGAAACTAAAAATGTTCCGTCTGTTTGTGTCAACTGGGCAAAGTTGATGACCGGATCAACAGCACCTTGGCTATATACGTAAATGGACGTTTCCGAGCCGACGAGCGCAATATCCGCTCCGTTCGATAAAAGGGTCGTCATCGTTTTATCGCCGCCCCACGTTGTATTTAGCTCAATATGAATCCCTTCTTCAGCAAAAAAACCTTTTTCAATAGCAACATATTGTGGTGCATAAAAAATGGAACGGGTTACCTCTGCAACGCGTAACGTTTTTACATCATTTGATGAGCAAGCTGTAAGTAAGAACATGAAAATAATGAACAAAAATCCCCATTTTCGCATGCGTTTCCCCTCTTTCCTTTCGTTTGCTTTATCGTATGCGCCTAACGAAAATGTGTGAATGCCCTAAAAAGAAAACCGTCGAGCACGCGTAGCCCGACGGTTTAGTTAATCGAATGCAAGGCGATTAATTCATATGTAACGATCGTTGTCCTGTTTTCAAGAACGAGTTTTTTGACGACAGCTTGTCCTGTCGCTTCTCCGTGCTTTGTCCGTCTTATTTCTAACGGAACATCCATTGGATATAAGCGATATCCTTCCTTCTCCAAAATAAATAAGTTATGCTCGATCCGTTTTTCCTTTCCGTTCGTGACAATCATCGTTTGTACCTCTAATGGCATGCCCATGTATTTCACCCCATACTGTGCGCTTTTACCTTCATTGAAACATATTTATCACGAATGTACAACTACATCGTACAAGTTGATACCAAATCGTAAAAATAAATCATATGATCAGGTAATAAATTTTGTTGACAGGACGAGAATGTAAATGATACGATGGCAATAAGCTTAAAAGAGAAATGTATGAATATTCGTTTCTTTTAAGTGAAGTTTTTACGTATGAGGGGAGTTTTTTATTACATGAAACAATTTCATTCATTCGGGTGGTATGCAGCTCGTATTGCTCCATATTTGCCCGAAGAAGCGTTTCGTCCTGTTCCGTCTCGATTGCTTGGTGGGCTTGCTTACATGTTCGTTTTAGTCAGTAGCATCATGACGATTTCTCTACTTGATCTTCATTGGGCATGGAACGGATTGCTTTCTATCGTTATCGGTTTTTGTTTTGCGGGTTTAGGTTTTCTAGGGCATGAAATTTTGCACGGGACAGTTGTCAAACGGGCATGGCTTCGTGATTTGTTAGGAGGAATTGCCTTTTTGCCGCTTTGTACAGGACCGAAGTTGTGGAGAAAGTGGCATAACGCCACACACCATGTGCATACACAGCATGAGGAGCTCGATCCTGATGCATGGCCGACGATCAAACGTTTAGCTCAAAGTCGTTTTCTCCGTTGGATTTATCGCATTCCGTTTCCTATTCGTGCGTTTTTCTCGTTTTTGTCATTAGCAGGGATGTTTACCGTTCATTCGCTTCATATGCTTCTTCATTTTTGGAAGGAGTTTGAGCGCGGAAGTCGTCGTGCTGTATTTTGGCAGTTTGTATTGCCATGGTCGGTATGGATTGGTTTGCTTTTTGCGATTGGCATTGAGAAATGGATATTCGCGTTTGTTCTTCCTTTGCTAATTGGCAATGCGATTGTTATGGGATACATTTCAACGAACCATCGTTTAAATCCGCTCGTTCCGGTCAACGATCCGTTAGCGAACAGTTTAACAGTTATCGTTCCGAAGTGGGTAGATGTGTTACATTTTAACTTTTCCCACCATACAGAACATCACTTATTTCCAGCGATGAGTTCAAAATATTATCCGTTAGTGAAGCAATATATTAAACAACTATGGCCGGATCGTTATCATGAAATGCCGATGACGAAAGCGTTAATTGCGCTATGGAAGACACCGCGGCTTTATCATGAACAAACGGAGCTGATCGAACCACGCGAGGGGCATGTGTACGGAACGCTTGGAAACGGATTAAATATAGATGACATTTCATATAAAGGAAAAGAAGAAGATATCACTATAAAAAAAATGGCTAAGCAAAAATAAAGCGTCGTGTATCGGCGCTTTTCTTATATGTTGAGAGACGTGGCAAAATACGCCACGCCTTATTTTTTTCGTTGGAACATGAGGGGGAGTTCCAAATGGTGTTCGTGTAAAAACGGTTCGTTCGTTAATATTGCTTCTGTTTGGCCGTCGTATACGATCGTTCCATCAGCGAGTACAATTGTTCGTTCACAACATTCAAGCACAAAGTCAAGATCATGTGTTGTAACGATTTTTGTGTGAGGTAATGATCGAACGAGTTGAATAAGTGCTCGTCGTGCTTTCGGATCTAACCCAGCTGTTGGCTCGTCCATGAGCAATATGTTCGGTTTCATCGCAAGGATAGTAGCGAAAGTGACGAGACGTTTTTCTCCTTCTGATAAACGATATGGTGGTCGGTCTTTCACGTGTATCGCTCCGACGCTTGTTAAAGCATGTATGACTCGTTGCTTCACTTCTTCCTCATCCATACCTTCATTGCGAAGCGCAAAGGCGACATCATCGTAAACGGTCGGCATAAATAATTGGTCGTCCGCCTGTTGAAACGTAAAGCCGATTGTGCGACGAATATCGCGCATCGTCTGCTTAGATAGGCGCATATTGTTGATGATGATCTCTCCTGCTTGTGGCATATACAGTCCAACAAGCAACTTTAATAGCGTTGATTTTCCTGCCCCGTTTGCTCCGATCACACCAATGCATTCCCCGGGCTGAACGGAAAAGGAAACATTACGGATGGCTTCATGACCATCTGGGTATATGTAGCAAATATCCGATACGTTTATTATCATATGATCACCAACCGATAAACGATGAACAATCCAACCAATATACATGTATATACGATGTCTTTCATTGTCCATCGTTCTATTTTGATATGGAGGCGTTGAATCGAAAAGCCGCGCAATGTCATCGCCTCATATACGCGCTCAGCACGTTCAAATGTTCGCAACAGCAAGTGTCCAACAAGCGATCCCCAAACGGATAACTTGATCGCACGATGTTGGGGTGCGCGCAACATATACGCTTGACGAAGTGTTTTTGCCTCTTCTAAAAATAAAAAAATGTAGCGATATGTTAAAAGTAATTGTATAACGAGCAAACGAGGAACGCGTAACGAAAGAAGCGCTCCTGCGAGTTGCTCGATCGGGATCATGAAAAATAATAGTGCTGTCGTCAGTACTGCAAGTACATTTTTCAGGAGAAGTGTAGCAAACGCCACCCATCCTGCTTGAATACGCCAATGAAATATGGAAATATGCTCGTCTATAAAAAGTAATTGAGACATGCCAACTGCTATGACGAAAGGTAACGAGACGAGCAACATGTTTTTTATACGGCGGATAGAAAGGCGATAAACAATGATCATGACGGTCGGGTAGAGCGATAACGGAATGAGTTCTACAAACGCGTACGAGTGGAACGAGGCGACGATGACGATATACGTAAATGTCGCAGTAAGCATGCTTAGCGGATGCATCATATGTCGTCGCGTTTCAACACTTGTTATCATGTTCATCGCGTTTGCTTTCTCCATTTTTTCATAATGTACGGTATGATGAGCACGAATGCAACGATACATGCACCGATGATGCCAGAAATGCTTGTCCCAATGTTTAGCCATCCGATCGATGCGTCTGCGCTTTTCAAATTGTAATCGGGCAACAATGCAAATGATTGTTGGATCGATTCAAATGCGCCATGAATGGCTGTTGTTGCATGTAGTTCGTCTGTGCCAGCCGTGTGAAAAATGGACCATTCTAATCCATCAGGTTTGGACGAAGCTATAGATGAAAAAATTCCGCCGACTATTAAAGCAAGCAAACCAATAGTTGCAATCATTCGATTGACCGGAATATATGTCGTTGTCGAAAGCTCCGGCTTTGCTTTCATCATGAAAGTGATGACAGCAGCAGTAGCTATGCCTTCAACGACGCCGATCGCCAAATGAATCGGTTGCATAAATAATGTGAAAGTGATAAAAGGCAATTCGACTTTCCCGGACAGCAACGTTTGCACAACGACGCTAAATGAACCGAGTTGCAATCCGATGACCGCGGCGATAATGGACGAAAACCATACGTTCATTTGACGAACAAGTCGTTTGTATAACGGATACGCAATGAAGCATGTGTAAAACCCAAGATTGAACACATTGCATCCGAACGCTAACAGTCCACCATCTGCAAAAAAGAGTGCTTGAATAAACAAAATGACTGCCAAAGTTAAAAACGCTGCATACGGACCGAGCAACGCTGCAAGCAGCAATCCGCCGCCTAAATGTCCACTTGACCCTGTACCCGGGATGGCAAAGTTAATCATTTGCGCCGCAAATACAAATGCTCCGAGCACCCCCATAAGAGGTAGCTTTTTTTCATCCGCTTCGATGTTTAACTTTTTTAATGAATAGCTCGCTATTCCCGCGGTAGCCCCCCACATCGCTATTCCTACCGCAGGTGAAATAAGCGCATCTGCCATATGCACCACAAATCCCCCCCTTATGTCTTATTATAGGGATATGTATCATTGAAAGCCATTTCATTTTTCTTTTTCGTTTGCTTATGATACAACGTTTCTTTTTTTGTCACAAATCCCGCTTTTATCTTTGTCGTTTGTGCGAGATCACAAAAATGAAAAAGCTGCCGATGAATAGGCAGCTTTTTTTGTTATGCAATTGGTCCACCGAGTTGTTCAATACGCGGATCAACATTCGTAAATTTTTTAAAGTTTTCGCGGAATTTAGCCGCGAGTTGTTTAGCTTTTTGTTCATATGCTTCCTTGTCTTCCCATGTGCTTTTTGGCTGCAACACTTCATCAGGGACACCTGGGACATGGAGAGGAATATGCAAGCCGAAAATTGGGTCTTGAACGGTTTCGACGTTGTTTAATTCTCCTTCTAACGCTGCTTTCACCATGGCGCGCGTATAAGATAGCTTCATTCGCTCGCCAACCCCGTATCCACCACCGGTCCAACCTGTGTTTACTAAAAATACTTGAACGCCATGGGCATCGATTTTTTGCCCGAGCATCTCGGCGTAACGCGTTGCAGGAAGCGGTAAAAACGGTGAGCCAAAGCATGTAGAAAACGTTGCTTCAGGCGATGTTACTCCGCGTTCCGTACCAGCGAGTTTGCTCGTGTAGCCGCTTAAAAAATGGTACATCGCTTGTTCTTTCGTTAGTTTGCTAATTGGTGGCAATACACCGAACGCATCTGCTGTTAAAAAGACGATTGTATGTGGATGACCCGCCACGCTCGGTTGAACAATATTGTCCATCGCTTCGAGCGGATACGCAGCGCGCGTATTTTCGGTAAGTGTCGCATCATCGTAGTTTGGTATGCGCGTGTCTGGATCGACGATGACGTTTTCTAATACAGAGCCGAAGCGAATGGCATCGAAAATTTGAGGCTCTTTTTCGCGCGATAAATTGATGCATTTTGCATAGCAACCGCCCTCGATATTAAAGACGCCGTTGTTCGACCACCCGTGCTCATCATCGCCGATTAAGCGACGGCTTGGATCAGCAGAAAGAGTCGTTTTTCCTGTGCCGGATAAACCGAAAAAGAGTGCGACATCTCCTTCTTGCCCTACGTTTGCTGAGCAGTGCATCGGGAAAATTCCTTGTTCTGGTAATAAAAAGTTCATTACAGAGAAAATGGATTTTTTCATTTCGCCAGCATACTCTGTTCCACCAATGAGCACTGTGCGACGTTCAAATGAGATGATAATAAACGTTTCTGAACGTGTGCCGTCTACAGCTGGATCAGCTTTAAACGTTGGAGCAGAAATGACTGTAAATTGCGGCTCGTGCGTTTTTAGTTCCTCTGCTGTTGGACGAATGAATAATTGATGAGCGAATAAATTATGCCAAGCAAACTCATTCACTACTTGAATAGGTAAACGATAAGCTGGATCGGCACCCGCAAAACCGTTAAATACGAACACTTCTTCTTTTGTCATTAAATAATCAACGACTTTATTGTAAAGACGATCAAACACTTCTTCAGAAATTGGTTGATTAACTGTTCCCCAGTCAATTTTATGTTTAACAGATAGTTCTTCAACGATATATTTATCTTTTGGGGAACGGCCTGTATATTTTCCGGTCGTTGCGCAAACAGCACCGGATGAAGTGAGAATGCCTTCTTGACGAGTTAACACTTTTTCTACTAATCGTGGTACAGATAAGTTATGAAAAACCCCATCCCTTTGCAAGAGTGTTGATAATTTGTTTGTCAGTTCAATGGAATTCATTGGACAAAACCTACCTTTGTTTGATTTATTCTTCATGTAAAAAGTATAACACATTTTAATAAATAATCCATACTAATTCATGTATTTTTCTTGAATTTATTTTCAAGATCGTTGTGGCATAAAAAACATTGACTCGCTTCATACAGATGTGATATGATGCTGAAATGAACGGATACTCTTATCCCGAGTTGGTGGAGGGGGACAGGCCCGATGAAACCCAGCAACCGTCACATGCGTGAAAAGGTGCTAACCTGTGGCAAGGGAACGCCCTTGAACGATAAGAGTGAAAGGCGCAGACAAATGCAAAAACCTTTCCTCTGAGGGAAAGGTTTTTTTCACGATAGACCATAATAAGAGGGATGAGTACCGTATCATTTGCCATTATACTGAGGAGGAATGTTTAAATGCCTAAACGTCGTCTGTTTACATCTGAATCTGTAACGGAAGGGCATCCGGATAAAATTTGCGACCAAATTTCCGATGCGATTTTAGATGCGATTTTAGCAAATGATCCAAATGCGCGTGTTGCATGCGAGACGAGCGTAACAACAGGACTTGTTTTAGTGAGCGGAGAAATTACGACATCTACATATGTAGATATTCCGAAAATTGTTCGCGAAACGATTCGTGAAATTGGCTATACGCGTGCGAAATACGGTTTTGACGCAGATACGTGCGCCGTATTAACGTCAATTGATGAGCAATCACCAGACATTGCGATGGGTGTTGACAAAGCGTTAGAAGCGCGTGAAGGACAAATGACAGACGAAGAAATTGAAGCGATCGGTGCAGGGGACCAAGGATTAATGTTTGGCTTCGCGTGCAACGAAACGAAAGAGCTTATGCCGCTTCCAATTTCGCTCGCCCATAAACTTGCGCGCCGTTTATCAGAAGTGCGTAAAGAAGACATTTTACCTTACTTACGTCCGGACGGAAAGACGCAAGTAACGGTCGAGTACGATGAAAATGGTAAGCCTGTGCGCATCGATACGATCGTTGTTTCTACACAACATCATCCAGAAATTACACAAGATCAAATTGTGCGCAACATTAAGGAGCATGTCATTAAGCCTGTCGTTCCAGCAGAATTGATCGACGAAAACACAAAATATTTCATCAACCCAACAGGTCGCTTCGTAATTGGTGGTCCACAAGGCGATGCAGGCTTGACAGGACGTAAAATTATCGTTGACACGTACGGCGGTTATGCTCGTCACGGTGGTGGAGCGTTCTCAGGAAAGGATCCAACAAAAGTGGACCGTTCGGCAGCATATGCCGCTCGCTATGTAGCGAAAAACATCGTTGCGGCAGGTCTTGCGGATAAATGTGAAGTGCAGCTAGCGTACGCGATCGGTGTTGCGAAGCCAGTATCTATTTCGATTGATACGTTCGGAACAGGTAAAGTATCTGAAGATATTTTAATCGAAGTTGTTCGCAATAACTTTGATCTTCGCCCAGCAGGCATTATTAAAATGCTCGATCTCCGTCGCCCGATTTATAAGCAAACAGCAGCTTATGGTCACTTCGGTCGCACGGACATTGATCTTCCTTGGGAGCGTACAGATAAAGCGGAAGCATTAAAACAACAAGCGTTACAGTTAGCGAAGTAAGCAAGAGAAGAGGGTTACATCATGTAACTCTCTTTCTTTGTTAAAAAAGTGGGGTGGCATAATGTGTGGATTCGTTGGTTGCATTTATGATCGACCGAAGCAAGCATGTGATGAATGGAAAAAGACGTTCCAACAAATGAATGATATCATTACTCACCGCGGACCAGACGATGAAGGATATTTTTTTGATGAGCATGTACATTTCGCATTTCGACGTTTAAGCATTATTGATTTAGAAGCAGGCCATCAGCCGCTCTCATACGAAAACGACCGATACTGGATCATTTTCAATGGAGAAATTTACAACTATATTGAACTGCGTGCACAGCTCGAGCAGAAATATACGTTTGCGACGCACTCAGATACGGAAGTGATATTAGCGTTATACGCTGAAAAAAAAGAGGCATGTGTGCAACAATTGCGCGGTATGTTCGCTTTTGTTATTTGGGATAAAGAAGAAAAAACGGTATTTGCTGCGCGCGATCCGTTCGGGATTAAGCCGTTTTTTTATGCTGCCCAAGGTGATCGTTTCCTCGTTGCTTCGGAAAAGAAAAGCCTTTTGTTAGCAATAGACGGGGATATTAACAAAGAAGCACTTCACCATTATTTAACGTTTCAATATGTTCCAGAGCCGTTGACGATGACGACAGGTGTCTATAAGCTAAAGCCAGGTCATTACATGGTAAAAAAAATCGGCGAACTACCGATATTTGTTCGCTATTTTACTCCATCGTTCACGCCGACAAATCAAATGGAAGAAAAGTGGATTGTCGATATTCGAAACGCTCTTATGAAGTCTGTTGAAGTGCATATGCGCAGCGATGTACCAGTCGGCTCTTTCTTATCTGGGGGAATCGATTCTTCGCTCGTTATCGCCATGGCGAAACAATTTCATCCTCATCTTGAGACGTTTTCAGTCGGGTTTGCTCATGAAGGATTTAGTGAGATTGATGTAGCAAAGGAAACAGCTGAAAAGCTAAATGTTCGACATTATAGCTATATAGTTTCCCCAGAAGAATATGTACAACATTTGCCGCACATTATGTGGCACATGGATGATCCTCTCGCTGACCCAGCAGCTGTGCCTCTTTATTTTGTTGCTCGTGAAGCAAGAAAGCGTGTTACCGTCGTATTATCAGGTGAAGGGGCAGATGAACTGTTTGGGGGATACAATATTTACCGTGAACCACATTCGTTACGTTTCTTTACCTATCTTCCGAAGCCGATGAAGCACATATTGCGCGTACTCGCCCGTCTTCTTCCAGAAGGGATGAAAGGAAAGAGCTTTATTGAGCGTGGTACGACGCCATTACGTGACCGATATATCGGCAATGCGAAAATGTTTGAGGAGAAAGAAAAAGCTCTTATATTGAAAGAATACAAGAGTCATTGGGCATATACGAGCATAACGAAACATTTATACGATGAAACGTCTTTGTATCACCCGGTCGAACAAA
The DNA here is from genome assembly GCF_019448545.1 of Anoxybacillus sp. ST4. Classification (NCBI taxonomy): domain Bacteria; kingdom Bacillati; phylum Bacillota; class Bacilli; order Caryophanales; family Anoxybacillaceae; genus Anoxybacillus; species Anoxybacillus sp. ST4. The sequence continues at coordinate 47,170 of NZ_JAHZOE010000002.1, forward strand.
TGCAATATGTTGATTTGCATACATGGTTATGCGGTGACATTTTATTAAAGGCTGACAAAATGACGATGGCTCATTCCCTCGAATTGCGCGTCCCATTTTTAGATAAAGAAGTGTTCGATGTTGCTAAGCATATTCCTGCTCATTTGAAAACGAAGAATGGGACGACAAAGTATATATTGCGAAAAGTGGCAGAAGGACTTGTACCAGATCACGTATTATACCGTAAAAAACTCGGTTTCCCTGTTCCGATTCGCCATTGGTTAAAAGATGAATTGTACGATTGGGCAAAAACGACGATTCAACAAAGTGAAACGGATGACGTATTCTATAAGCATGTTCTTTTACAGTTACTTGATGAGCATGCGACAGGAAGAGCTGATTATAGTCGGAAATTATGGACGGTGCTTATGTTCATGATTTGGCATGCCGTATACGTAGAGGAGAAGTATGATTTCTTCAAAGAACACGTTGCTATCCGCTCTCATGCGTAATGAGAGTGACGCGTGTGAATGACTTGCTCGTAGTGGGAAAGAAGTTCGCTGAATATGTTTTCCCAGTCTTTCGTCTGGGCATATTCGCGAGCGGCTTTCCCCATTTGTTTTCGCTCCTGTTCACAAAATAGCAGAAAATGAAGCAATACCAAATAGCGTACCGAGCATACAACCGGCAAGCACATCAGAAGGGTAATGAAGCCCTAAGTAAATGCGCGACACGGCAACGCTAACAGCAATAGGTAAAAGACAAACCGCAAGCGCTGGAGCGTATAGTAAAAACGGAACGATGACAGAAAACGCGGCTGTTGTATGTCCAGAAGGAAATGAATGATCGGTTAATGGATTTTTTGTTACTCGCGTATGGCGAAGGGAAATATAAGGTCGTTTACGTGGGTACATTTTTTTCATGACTGCCACAGGGATATGACTAAAAGCTAATGCAGCAGCACTCGCTATGGCGGCATCTCGCCATTCATCCTGCAGCAGCCAAATGGCTAACAAGACGGCTGTAATTGAAAAGGTTGCTCCCCCGACATGTGTAATGGAACGAAAGTATATATTCAACCATTTGCGGTCGAAATAACGATTAATGCTGTAAAATAATTTACATTCCCAATCGTACCACTTTTGCAACATAAGCCATTCCCCCTAACTTTATGATAAAATACGTATGTTAAGTAAATAATAAAACAATGTAAAAATACCACGCTTATTTGCTGCGTGGCTTGCTAGCTTGAAGCGTCTTGTAATATTGTCCTTTTTCTACGTACTCACGGCGAATGCGAGCCATTTCGCGCTCGTCTTCTTCTGTTAATGGCCGGATTACTTTTGCTGGGCGTCCGAACGCAAGAGTGCGTGGCGGTATTTTCTTTCCTTGTGGAACGAGGCTACCTGCACCGATAAAAGCACCTTCACCAATTTCGGCGCCATCCAAAACGATCGACCCCATACCAACAAGGGCACCTTTTCGCACGATTGCGCTATGTAAAATGACTTGATGACCAACGGTAACATCATCTTCAATGATGAGCGGATTGTTTGGACTTTGATGCAGGACAGAATTGTCTTGAATGTTCACGCGATTGCCGATGATCGTTGGTGCAACATCCCCACGAATGACGGTGTTGAACCAAATGCTCGTTTCTTCTCCGATCGTTACATCGCCTGTAATAGTAACGTAATCTGCAATAAAGGCGGAAGGTGCAATGTTTGGTGTATGTTCTTTATATGGATAAATCATTTCACTCGTCCCTTTCAGTTCAGTTTGTTATATTTAGTGTACAAATTTTTCGTCTATTCGTAAACATAAAGGAGGGGAAGTATATGTGGAAATGGGAAGGAGAAAACGCAAAAGGAACGATCGTAATCGTTCACGGTGCCGCTGAACATCACGGTCGGTATAAATGGCTTATTGAAATGTTTCGCACGCACGGTTTTCATGTCGTTGCGGGAGATTTACCAGGGCAAGGAACGACGTCGCGCAGTCGAAGAGGACATATCGATTCATTTGACGAATATATCGAAGCAGTTGCAAGCTGGGTGCATGAAGCAAGCGTGTATGAACAGCCAATTTTTTTACTTGGTCACAGTATGGGGGGACTTGTTGTCATTCGCACATTACAAGAAAAACGTCTTCCCGTGCGCGGCGTTATTTTGTCTTCTCCTTGTTTAGGGCTTGTTCATTATCCATCGAAAGCGCTTGAGATCGCCTCGCGCATTTTAAATGTTATTCATCCGAAAAAGCGATTTCCATCGGGGTTAACGGTAGAAATGGCGACTCGAAACGAAGAAGTGCGAGAAATGGATAAAAACGATTCATTGTATGTCACAAAGGTGTCTGTTCGTTGGTATCGTGAGTTAGTGAAAGCCATTCGTATCGCTCATGAAAAAATTGCCGACTTACGAGACGTGCCAATACTCGTCATGCAGGCGGGGGATGATAAAATTGTCGATAAACGTGCAGTCAAATCATGGTTTGATCAGTTGACGGTGAGCGAAAAAGTATATAAAGAATGGCCGAAACTATATCATGAAATTTTTAACGAACTTGAACGTGAACAAGTATTTTTATATGCCCATACGTTTTTAACTTTGCAGTTGCAAAGGGGTGAGATGATTGAACGTGCCAACCAATCCTTTTAGTTTAATGCGCGCTGTATATCGTCGTGTATTTCCGCTTGTGCATCGCGAATTAGCTGTTTGGAAAAAAAGAGCTGAAGCTATTCCGAATGAAGAATTGCGAAAACAAGCGTTGGCGAGCATCGCAACAAAAACGTTCCATTGTGAAGGGGGAGCTATTTTATCGTTGCTTTCAGGGAAAGAATTGGAGCGATGTGTTCGCTTTATCGTCGCTTATCAAACGATTAGCGATTATTTAGATAATTTATGCGATCGGAGCACGTCACTTGATCCGAACGATTTTCGCGCATTGCACGATTCGATGATGCACGCATTAACTGTCGGAGCAAAAAAAGAGGCGTATTATCGCTATCGGACGGAGCAAGATGATGGGGGGTATTTGCATGCTCTTGTCGATACGTGCCAAGAAACGTTAGAAGGAGTTCGTCATTATGAGTTGATCGCTCCATTTTTACACGAGCTCGCATCATATTATTGTGATTTACAAGTACATAAACATGTAAAAAAAGAGGAGCGAGTCCCTCGACTTAAACAATGGTTTGCTCAATACGAAGCATCGTTGCCGAAAATGGAATGGTATGAATTTTCCGCTTGTTCTGGTTCAACGCTCGGCATCTTTTGTTTAGTTGCTTACGCCTGTAATGATGCGTTCGATCAGCGTCTTGCCCAACGTGTGCGCGACAGCTATTTTCCGTACGTACAAGGGCTGCACATTTTGCTTGATTACTTCATTGATCAAGAGGAAGATCGGCAAGGTGGGGATTTAAATTTTTGTTTTTATTATCCGAATGAGGAGGCGCTATTTGCCCGTTTGCGTCATTTCATTGAAGAAGCAGATCGCCATATCGCACAGTTGCCACATCGCGAATTTCATCGCTTCATTCATCGTGGTTTGCTCGGATTATATTTATCAGATGAAAAAGTACACGAGCAAGAGGGTATTCATAAGCTAGCGAAACAATTGTTGCGCTCCGGTGGCATGACGTCCCACTTCTTTTATTGGAACGGCAGAATGTATCGAAAATGGCAAAAATGGATGTATGCGTGAGAAGGTGCGAGAGACGGACACCTTCTCATTTTTACTCCCCTATGCCATTTAGGTTAGGGGGGAGAGCTATACCTATTTTGGAGTCAAGGCTTTCGTTTAGCTGAAAGTTCAAGTCATTGCAAAACAATACATGATACGTCCAAACTATTTAAGCATTTGTAATTTTTGTTTTTTTGTACTAATTACGATGATCGGATTCTTTTTTTGATCGAGAGCTTTCATTATTTTTAATACATTGGCTTCAGATGTAGCAATACAACCAAGTGTATGCCCGGAAGTTTTGTTCCAAATATGTATAAAAATAGCACTACCTCCTCCTTTTACAACAGGTTCATCATTATAACGAATAACAATAGCATGCTTATAGAGAGGGTGAGTCAATCGTTCAAACGATTTCCAACGTTTTTTGGGGTTCCCGCGATAATGGATCCAGCGGTTATAGTCCGGTGATGAAGGATCATCGACCCAATAGTCGTACTTTGTTGTTTGGCGATAGGGTATTTTTAATGATGCTGGTTTTTTACCCGTCCCAAATGCAGTGCCGAGTGGGAAGACGCCAGAAGGAGTTTTTCCGTCACCTTCTTTTTTGTTTTTAGTCATTCCATTTCTCCCAATAACGACGGGAATATCAGGAAACACTTTTTTCCAAACCCCTTTTTCTTTCTCATAAAAAGCGAGTATTCCGCTCTTTAGGTTTTCATTATCAGTTGTGACAACGATTACTTGTTCATTGCTCTTGAGATTGTTGAGTTTGTTATACCATTCGTTTTCTTCGGAAGACGAATTTGCAAGGGCCGGAGTTGATAAACTAGCTATGAACAATAAGCTAAGTAGTAACAGAAAAACATTGCGCATAAGCCTCTCCCCACCTTAATAAATATTTGTTGCTCTGAATTATATTTCATATATTAACATATTTCTATCCAAATGTGTTGTTTATTTGAATTTTACCTCTTCTCAATCGCGACGATAAACGGCGGATGATTGATTTGATTCATAAATTCATATCGAATGACGTGTGCGCGCTGTTGATCGATTGTTGAAACGTATTGTAAAAGGGCATCACGCTCGATTGCTCCTTCGGGATGACCATGATAAATGACGAGGACAATGATTCCTTCCGGAGCCATGATCTCAAGCAATTGTTCGATGGCAGCAATCGTTGAGTTTGGTTTTGTAACAATTTGTTTATCTCCCCCAGGCAAGTAACCGAGATTAAACATCGCACCAGTAATGCGTCCTTTATACTGCGAAGTGATGTGGTCATCGAGTTCCGCGTGGCTCGCTTGTACGAGCGTGACCCATTCTTCCATACGATGTTCACGTAATCGTTTTGTTGTGTTCTCAATTGCTTGTGCCTGAATATCGAAGCCGAACACATGCCCAGACGGCCCGACACGTTCAGCTAAATAAAGCGTATCATGACCGTTGCCAACCGTTGCATCGACGACGATATCGCCCTCTTTGACAGCTAAGTCGATGAGCGAACGCGTAAACGGCAAAATGCGCATGAGTTTCATCATCTTTCTCCCTTTCGTACATATTTTTTCCCTTGATAACTATTACGTCGCTCTAATTCGGCATCGATGGCGTTTAACACTTCCCATTTGTTGACGCTCCACATCGGACCGATCATTAAATCGATCGGACCGTCTCCTGTAATACGATGAACGATCATCTCTGGCGGCAATACCTCTAGCTGATCACAAACGAGTTGCACGTATTCGTCGAACGTTAAAAAGCGAAGCATTCCTTTTTCATATTGCTTCACCATCGGAGTTCCCTTTAGCAAATGTAGCAAATGAATTTTAATGCCTTGCACATCTAAATGAGCGACCGTTTTTGCTGTTTCCATCATCATGTCGTACGTTTCAAGCGGTAATCCGTTAATAATATGGGCGCACACGCGAATGCCGTGTTTGCGTAGCTTCTCTACACCTTCCACATAGCACGAAAAGTCATGCGCGCGGTTAATTAACGTAGCGGTTTGTTCATGAACGGTTTGCAAACCAAGCTCGACCCATAAATATGTTCGTTTATTTAGCTCGGCTAAATAGTCCACGACATCGTCAGGCAAACAATCAGGACGTGTAGCGATCGACAACCCGACGACTCCTTCTAAATGCAACACGGTTTCGTATTTTTTACGCAAGACGTCAACGGGTGCATGTGTATTTGTAAACGCTTGAAAATAGGCGATATATTTGCCGTCTTTCCATTTCGTATGCATTTTTTCCTTAATTGCATGAAATTGCGTCACTAAATCGTCTGTTCGCCTACCTGCAAAATCACCGGAACCGGCTGCACTACAAAATGTACAGCCACCGTATGCGACTGTACCGTCGCGGTTTGGACAATCAAATCCGGCATCAAGCGACACTTTGAACACTTTTTCACCAAATGTTTGACGTAGGTGGTAGTTCCATGTATGGTAGCGCTTATTGTCATTTGTATATGGAAAAGGATTCATGTTCATCACCTCGCATCATTTTAGCATTGTAGCACGTTTCGAGTGAGAAACTCAACGGGATCGTGATAAACGTCAAAAAAATGTACAAACTATAAAGTGATCGAGAAGAAAGGAAGGGATGCGTATGGCAACAAGACAGTCGATGGACGAGTTTTTGCAACATTGTGAAGATGTACTTCGCTATGCAAAGGAGCAATATACGGAAGCAAGCAAGCTTGAACATTATAACGATACAGAATATGTAAAAGCTCAGCAAATGCTTGAACATGCGGTAACTGATTTGGCACATTTTTCATTAAGTTGCAATGCCCAACAACGTGAGCAATTACATCGCATGCGGCTGCAACTTGAACAATTACAAAACGATATGATTTTACTTCGTCATTAGGAGGAAAAAAGGTGAGAAAACGTTCGAAACAAAACAACCCAGAACAAAAAACGTTGCATGCGAAAGATTTTGGTGATCCTGTCAAAGAAGTGAAACAAAGAAATGCGAAAAAAGGTCAAGAAGCAAAAGCAGAATATCATGATGAAACGTAATCGCCCCACTCGGAAATGCTCCGAGTGGGGAATAGCTCAGTTTTTCTTCAACATATCGTCTAGTTTTTCTGGGGTAAGGGTTGTCACCTCGTAAAAAACAGGGTCAATATATGTGCTTGATGCTTTTTCTGCTAATTCATATTCAATTTTTGGTGTAACAATATAAAAGTCAGCTTTTTGTTCTGATTTTTCAGCGAGAGTAAAATAAATATTTATTGTTTCGTTTGCCCCTACGCTCTGTTTTTCTGATTTATCGTTTATCTTTATATCTTTTATCTGTAAAAAACTGTTTTCTACAGTTACACGCTTTATTTGAATCGTGTGCTCTGAAATGTTTTTCAGCTTTGCTTGAAAAAATTGCGTATTTGGATAAGCTGTCACATACTCATTTTGTGGAGTAAATATCCCCTTCTCGCCTACAACTAACTTGATATGACCGATCGGGAATGTCTCTTTGTATTTTTGATCAAATATGAGAGTTATTTTAGATATTGTCGTGCTACTTACTTCTTTTAAATGTAAATTGACAGCGATATTAAATAATTGAAAGTCTTTGTATTTATCACCTTCGATAAGATCATATTGCATGTCATCAATTGCATGTGCGATTTCGGGAAAGTCGATAGATGTTACGTTCGTTAGAGGGCTGTCACTTAGTAAAATAAAATTAAGAACGAAAGGATCATCTTTTTTTGCTACATATACACCGTCCCATTTCCCAAAAACAATAAATCCTTTTATGCGTTCCGACTGGCATCCGGAAAAAAGAAAGCTGACGAGCGCACAGAAAATGAGAAGAGACTTTCTAATCATAACCACTACTACCCTTTAGCTTAGTGTTTGAAACTTTTCAGTAACAAGAGAAGGCCCACTAATTTTTGTAACTTTATATGTTGCTTCACCACAAACGATACAATCTGAGTCATCTCCTTGGGGCTTCTGAGCCAATGAAGAGATTGGGAATATAAAAACAAGGATGAAAAATAAGAAGAATAGGTACAAATTTTTCATTATTTATCCTTCCTTTCTAAAATTTATTATAAAACATCTTAATTATAAAAAAAAAAAGTAATAAAAAGTAAATAAAATTTTGAATTTTTTATTTATATAGAAATTGTTTGTAACTATTCATCCCAGTGCTAGTGTATAAAAAAGCCCAGCACAAATAGGGCATTTCGGTCATAGAAAATGCCCTAGGTAGCGGAAAGAACTCGATCGATCGTTTCCCCTGCCAACAGAAGACATAACGAGTTCCACACGTTTTTTTCGTGTTTCGTTAGTGTAGCAACGATGCTTCTTGCGATGCAAAAAGACTGGGCGAATGTTTCTTCTCGAAACGTGCCCGAGATGTTCTCTTTGACTTTAACCATGCGAAGATCGCGTTCGGCTTGGTTGTTGTCAAAGGGAACATGCACTTCACATAAGAAACGCAGCGCTTCTTCCTTTCGTTTTTGAAGCCGTCGAATAAAAGCGAGTGCTTTGTTCGGAAGAGGTGTCATCGTTTCCAATCGGTGCTCTGCTTTCGCCAGGATACGATCATACACTCGTTCCCATCGTTTCGCCTCTTCTTCGGAAAGTGCACCGTGATGAGCTTCGACTACCTGTTTGGCGGCTAACAGAAACTCATGTGCGATGCCCATGTATGGCCTTGTTCGATGAAGCCTTTTAGCTCACGTAAATGATGGGCATGACAAAGAGCATGTGTGGCTTTCGTGTATCTCGGATACGTACCGAACGCATCATGCATCATCGTTCCTTCATATCGGGGAAGAATCCCAATGTCATCGGTCGCTTTCTTCCCACGAGAAGCGTGAAAAGCCAAGTACGTATATGTCGACGTACATGCGACATGCACCCATGCGAGTTTACCATTGATGCGCAAACTCGTTTCATCGACATGCAAGATGTTAGAGTCAAGTAAGGCGTCTTCGATCATGTCCATATTGGATTCCAGCGCTTCGCGTCCTCGTTTCACCATATTGGCAAGGGTTCCTGTACTAACCGAGTGTTGATATAACGCTTCGATTGTATCACTTAAACGCTTGTAAGGGATCAATTGGATATGATGCAAATAAACAACGAGCGCAGTAAGACGTGGACCGTATTGCACATGATTAAAGGGAGAGGATGTTTAGTGCCATTAAAAAATATAAAGTAAGACGTGAACCGTATTGCACATGATTCGTGACATGTGGTGGAAACTCCGCTTGTTGAACACATCGGCAATGTGGACAGGATTTCACTTCACGCTCATGTTGTGTCACTTCAATCGACACGGGAGGCAGATCAAACACTTGACGGACATCGACTTTGAACGGTTTGACGTCACGCAAAGAAGCCCCACATCCTTGACACGTATGTACGCGATGGACGACACGATGATGTGGATGTTCCACTTGACGGAGCGTCGTCCCCTCATGTCCCTCTTGCCCACCAGGCTTTTTGCCAGACGGCTCGCGGGAGGAACGCTTTTTCTCAAAACGGTCAGAAGATGGGGGCAAATGGCTATTGGAGCTGTTTTTTTTCGTGCGTGCTTCCAGCTCTTGAACGCGATGCTTGAGTTGTTCATTTTCTTTGCGTAGCTGTTTGTTTTCTTGGCGCAAATGTTCATTTTCTTGAATGAGTTGATGAATGAGCTGTTTTTGTTGTTGGACTTTGCCGATTAAGCCCTCAACTGTAAATACAGCTTGTTGTACCGTCAACATGTGATTCACCTCCTTGTCTATCAATATTCACATCATAGACAGGAAAAGCAAAAAAATATTCAGCTCACTTTATGATGTGGCTGAATAGTTACAATTAAACATATCGTTCCATACGTGAATACACTTGCAACGAGGGCGTAAATTTTTTAAAATAATGTGTATAATGAAATAATGGAAAATGACGGTGAAAAGGAGTAGTAGTAAACAAATGGTCGACAGAGAGTTGACGGATGGTGCGAGTCAACCGAAATTTGTTTACGAACTCGCCTTGGAGTCGCGTATGCGAATGAAGTAGCGTGCGCCGTGAATCTGCGTTAATGATGAAAGTGAGTGCACGATTCGTGCGCTAACAAGGGTGGTACCGCGGGAGAATCCTCTCGTCCCTTTTCGGGATGAGAGGTTTTTTGTTTTTCATTTTTGTTAAAAATGAACAAAAAGGAGGTTTGTCACGTGAGTTTTAATCATCGTGAAATCGAAAAAAAATGGCAAAAGTATTGGGAAGAAAATAAAACGTTTCAAACGACAGAAGATGACGGGAAGAGAAAGTTTTATGCGCTCGACATGTTTCCATATCCGTCAGGGGCAGGTTTGCATGTTGGCCACCCTGAAGGGTATACAGCGACAGACATTTTAGCGCGCATGAAGCGCATGCAAGGATATAACGTGCTACATCCGATGGGGTGGGATGCGTTCGGGTTGCCAGCTGAGCAATATGCGCTTGATACCGGAAATGATCCAGCGGAATTTACGGAAAAAAATATTAACAACTTCCGCCGTCAAATTAAATCGCTCGGTTTTTCATATGACTGGGATCGCGAAGTGAACACGACCGATCCGAACTATTACAAATGGACACAATGGATTTTCTTAAAGTTGTATGAAAAAGGATTAGCGTATATGGATGAAGTGCCGGTCAACTGGTGTCCTGCACTAGGGACGGTGCTTGCGAATGAAGAAGTCATTGATGGTAAAAGTGAGCGCGGTGGTCACCCGGTCATTCGTAAGCCGATGAAACAATGGATGCTTCGCATTACGGCATATGCTGATCGCTTGCTTGAAGACTTAGAGGAGCTTGATTGGCCGGAAAGCATTAAAGAAATGCAACGAAACTGGATCGGTCGCTCGGAAGGAGCAAACATTCATTTCCAAGTTGATGGACATGATGAAACGTTTACGGTGTTTACAACACGTCCTGATACGTTATTCGGCGCAACTTATGCGGTGCTCGCCCCTGAACATCCGCTCGTTGAAAAAATTACAACACCGGAACAAAAAGAAGCTGTCGAAGCTTATTTAAAACAAATTCAAAGCAAAAGCGACCTTGAGCGCACAGATTTGGCGAAAGAAAAAACAGGTGTATTTACGGGAGCGTATGCGATCAATCCAGCTAATGGTGAAAAATTGCCAATTTGGATTGCAGATTATGTGTTAATGAGCTACGGCACGGGGGCAATTATGGCGGTGCCAGCGCATGATGAGCGCGATTATGAGTTCGCGAAAAAATTCAATTTGCCGATCAAACAAGTCGTTGCTGGTGGCGATATTTCGAAAGAAGCGTACACAGGTGACGGGGAACACGTGAACTCTGATTTCTTAAACGGGTTAAATAAAGAAGAAGCGACGAAAAAAATGATTGAATGGCTAGAAGCAAACGGAAAAGGTGAGAAAAAAGTATCGTATCGCCTCCGCGATTGGCTGTTTAGCCGCCAACGTTATTGGGGCGAACCGATTCCGATCATCCATTGGGAAGACGGTACGATGACACCAGTGCCAGAAGAAGAATTGCCGCTTGTGTTGCCGAAAACAGATGAAATTAAACCATCAGGAACAGGTGAATCACCGCTCGCGAACATCGAAGAATGGGTGAACGTCGTTGACCCGAAAACAGGCAAGAAAGGTCGTCGCGAAACGAATACGATGCCACAGTGGGCAGGAAGTTGTTGGTATTATTTACGTTACATCGATCCACATAACGATAAGCAATTAGCTGATCCTGAAAAGCTTGAAAAATGGTTGCCGGTCGACATTTACATCGGCGGCGCAGAACATGCGGTGTTGCACTTATTGTATGCACGTTTTTGGCATAAATTTTTATACGATATCGGCGTTGTGCCAACGAAAGAGCCATTCCAAAAGCTATTTAACCAAGGAATGATTCTTGGGGAAAATAATGAAAAAATGAGTAAGTCGAAAGGAAATGTCGTCAACCCAGATGATATCGTTGAAAGTCATGGCGCCGATACGTTGCGTTTATACGAAATGTTTATGGGACCGCTAGAAGCATCGATCGCATGGTCGACAAAAGGACTTGACGGTGCACGTCGCTTCTTAGATCGCGTATGGCGTCTATTTGTTGAAGAAGATGGTCGATTAAATCCGAAAATCGTTGACAATCCAGAAACAGATACGCTTGAACGTGTATATCATCAAACGGTGAAAAAAGTAACAGAAGATTACGAAGCGCTTCGTTTCAATACCGCCATTTCACAATTAATGGTGTTCATTAACGAAGCATATAAAGCGACTGTATTACCTAAAGTATACATGGAAGGATTCGTAAAGCTGTTATCGCCAGTTTGTCCGCACATTGCTGAAGAGTTGTGGGAAAAACTAGGTCATAGCAACACGATTGCTTACGAAGCTTGGCCAGCATACGATGAAGCAAAATTAGTTGAAGATGAAGTCGAAATCGTCATTCAAGTGAATGGAAAAGTACGTACAAAACTACATGTGCCAGCTGATGCAACGAAAGAACAACTGGAGCAATTAGCAATGGAAGACGAAAAAATTAAAGAACAAATTGAAGGAAAAACAGTGCGTAAAGTCATTGCAGTACCAGGTAAACTAGTCAACATCGTTGCCAATTAACGAAGAAAACCCTCCCACACATGCGGTGGGAGGCGTTCTTTAAAAGAAAGGGAGAGATGGATGAAAGAAATGACAGCGGCGCAATTAAAGCAAATGATCGAAGCCGGTGAGCGAATTCAGGTTATTGACGTGCGTGAAGATGAAGAAGTCGCTTTTGGAATGATTCCGTCGGCGATTCATATAAAAATGGGGGATATCCCTCATCGAATGAACGAATTAGATAAAAATGAAACGTATATGATTATTTGCCGTTCAGGTGTTCGGAGTGAACATGTTTGTACGTATTTAGAGGCGCACGGTTACAACGTATGCAACATTGTTGATGGGATGCTCGGCTGGGACGGAGAAGTTGTGTAAAGATAAAACAATAAGATCGCTTCATGGCGATCTTATTGTTTTGCATATATGGCAGCGTGCATTCCAGCGAGTCGTCCGGTGACGAGTGCGGCGGTAATATTGTAGCCGCCTGTATAACCGTGAATGTCTAAAATTTCTCCGCAAAAATAAAGACCTTTCATTAACTTCGATGCCATTTCCTTCGGATGCACTTCTTTCACTGACACTCCACCCCCTGTGACGAACGCTTTTTCAAGCGGCAACGTGCCATGAACGGAAAAAGAAAACGTCTTGCATATCGTGACGAATGCGCGAACTTTGTCGTGCCCTAACGTACTCGCGGTCGTTTGCGGGTCGATCGCTACTCGTTCAAGTAAAAATAATATATATCGCTCAGGAAGAGGGAGAAGTGCCTTTACAATATTTTTTATCGTTTTTTTCGGTTCTTCTTTTATGGCACGTACAATGCGTTGAAATAACGCTTCTTCTTTATCATCTGGCAAGGCATCGATCGTCATTATAACGGACGGTTGCTTTTTTAATTGTTTGACGACAAATTGGCTACAACGTAGTGCTGCTGGTCCTGAAACCCCAAAATGTGTAAAAATCATATCCATACGATGTGTCACGATTCGTTTCCCTTTTGCGTTTAATACGCTTAACGCGACGTCACGCAACGATAGCCCTTGTAACGTTCGCTCTTGAATAAATGGCTCATGAGAAATAATTGGTACTTCGGTTGGGAACAGTTCTGTAATCGTATGTCCAGCTTTTTCGGCCCACGCGTAACCGTCACCTGTGGAACCTGTATGAGGCACAGACTTTCCACCGACGGCAACGACGACAGCCTTTGCGCGAATGATTTCTTCTGTTTCAAGTTTCACCCCGTACACTGCGCCATCTTTATATTCAATGTCCTTCACACGTGTGTGAACGCGAATATGTACACCTAAGCGTTTTAACTCACGAAGAAGAGCTTGTACGACAGATTGAGCGCTATCGCTGATGGGGAACATGCGACCGTGGTCTTCTTCTTTCAACGGAACACCGAGCCGTTCAAAAAAACGGATAATATCCTCATTATTAAATACCGAAAAGGCACGATATAAAAAACGACCGTTTCCTGGGATATGTTGAATGAGTTCATCCACCGGCCGTCGATTTGTGACATTACATCGTCCACCGCCCGAAATGGCTAATTTTCGACCAAGCTTATCCCCTTTATCAAGGAGAAGTACACGTCCCCCTTGTTCGCCGGCGGCAATGGCAGCCATTAACCCTGACGGCCCTCCACCGATCACTACGACATCATATATCATGACTTTCACGTCCTTTCTGTTAAAATTATAATGATTTTATGAAAAAGAAAAAAGTGTGCTAAAATAAGTGAAGCAATGAATCCGTTAAGGAAGGGATAATATGTCGTCATCAAAATTGTTGCGCGGGACGTTTATTTTAACTGGGGGTGTATTTTTATCCCGCATTTTAGGACTTATATACGTCTTCCCATTTTACCAACTCGTTGGTAAACAAGGGGGGGCACTTTATTCATACGGCTACGTTCCATATACGTTGTTTATTAGCATTGCCACAATGGGTGTGCCGCTGGCGGTATCAAAGTTTGTGTCGAAATACAATGCACTTGGGGAATATGCGATCGGGCGAAAATTGTTTCGTTCAGGCGTTACGTTAATGGCGATTACCGGATTTCTCGCTTGGCTCATTTTATATATGAGCGCACCGTTGTTAGCGCCATTTGTCGTCAATGATGATGGACACGGCAACTCCATTGCTGATGTTACTTCCGTGATTCGTGCCGTTAGTTTTGCTTTATTGCTCGTGCCGATGATGAGCTTAATTCGTGGATTTTTTCAAGGGCATGAATCAATGGGGCCAACAGCGTTGTCGCAAGTTGTTGAGCAACTTGTGCGCATCGTCTTTTTGCTTTTAGGGAGCTACATCGTGTTGCGTATTTTCGGGGGCTCGCTAACAACAGCTGTTCAAGTGGCAACGTTTGCAGCATTTGTCGGAGCGGTTGGTGGACTAGCTGTGTTATTGATGTATTGGTTCAAGCGTAAAACATTTTTAGATGAGCTATTAAAACAAGATCGCGGCACCATTGATATGTCATTAAAAGACATGTATAAAGAATTGATTGCTTACGCTGCTCCCTTTGCGTTTGTTGGTCTAGCTATGCCGCTATATCAACTGATTGATCAATTTACGTTTAACAAGGCGATGGCGAGCATTGGGCTTGGAGCCATATCGGAAGATGCATACGGCATTTTCAACGTATGGGCGCAAAAACTCGTCATTATTCCGGTTACGTTAGCTACATCGTTTAGCTTAACGCTTATTCCGACGATTACGAAAGCGTACGTGCAAGGGGAGAAGAAACAGTTACGAAAATATTTAAACGATACGTTTCAAGTCGTCATGTTTATTACGTTGCCTGCTGTTATCGGTATGGCACTTTTGTCTGAATACGTATATGCTGCTTTTTATAGTTATGATCCACTCGGAACAGAAGTGTTGCGCGCATATGCACCGACAGCTATTTTCTTTGCATTATTTTCTGTTACGGCTGCCATTTTACAAGGAATCAATAAACAAAAATTTACCGTTATTAGTTTATGTATTGGGTTGTTGTTCAAATTGCTTTTTAACTATATGTTTATCGTTTCTTTTGAAACGGTGGGAGCTATTTTGGCAACGACGATTGGATACGCTTTATCGGTCGGGATAAATTTATGGATCATTCAACGTTACACAAATTATCGTTATCATTTCGTCGCTAAGCGCATATTGTTTATGGGAATTTTAACAGCGATCATGTGTGCTGTCGTTTGGCCGATTGTAAAACTGATTGATCGTTTCTTTCATTACAACGGCAGCATGGTTCAATCGGTCGCGATCGTTGCGTTCGGTGGATTCATTGGAGCGGCTGTTTATTTTTATTTAAGTGAGCGTTCAAACTTGTTGTATATGTTATTTGGAAACAGGTTTTCATTTTTGCGAAAAAAAGAAAAGAAGGCTGTATCGTAGCCTTCTTCTTTCTATTAGAAATCGCTGCTAAACGGGAATCCAAGCTGACGCTCAACGCGTTGAAGGCGTCGATTTAAATTGTTAATTTGTTGTTGTTGTCGCTCGGTGATGCGTTCAAGACGGTCGACGCGACGCTCAAGAGAGCCGCTTGGAAATCCAGGTGTTCCAGGGAATCCCGGTGTTCCAGGAAATCCAGGTGTTCCAGGGAATCCCGGTGTTCCAGGAAATCCAGGTGTTCCAGGGAATCCCGGTATAAACGGAGTGCCTCCGTAATAAGGCATACCAGGCATTTGCTGTTGTTGTTGGCGTTCATCCATTCGGAAAACTCCTTTCGCTTTGATCGTTACGTAGGCAGTATATGTGACAATTGCCATACGTGTATGGACGGATGCCTAAAAACGAAAAACATTTGGAGGGATTTTAGTGTTACGAATCGATAAACTGTTGGCAAATATGGGATACGGAACGAGAAAGGAAGTGAAAAAGCTATTAAAAGCAGGCGTCGTTAAAGTCGATGGGATGACGGTAAAAGATGCGAAAACGCACGTCGCTCCTAAGGAACAAGTTGTTACCGTATGGGGGGAAGAAGTCGAGTATAAGCCGTTTATTTATCTCATGATGAACAAACCGAAAGGGGTTATTTCAGCAACGGAGGATGCGGTCGAAGAGACAGTTGTTGATTTGCTAGAAGAGGAAGATCGCATATTTGATCCATTTCCTGTTGGACGGTTAGATAAAGATACAGAGGGGCTATTGCTGTTAACAAATGATGGTCAGCTTGCTCATCAACTATTGTCACCGAAAAAACATGTTCCGAAAACGTATGAGGCGATCATTGATGGAGAAGTAACAGAAGAAGATGTTGTTGCCTTCCAGCGCGGTGTCGTGCTCGACGACGGGTATGAAACGAAACCAGCAAAACTTGTTATCGTTCGCTCCGGTTTACGTTCTGACGTGCAAATTACAATTACAGAAGGGAAGTTTCATCAAATTAAACGAATGTTCCAAGCGGTTGGCAAGCGAGTCGTTTACTTAAAGCGGGTTCAAATGGGACCGTTGCCGCTCGATGAAACGTTAGAGCCTGGGGAATATCGTGAGTTGACGGATGAAGAAATCGCTTTATTAAAGGGAGAGAACAAAAAATAGGAACCTGCTAGGAGGTTCCGTCTATATGCATGCTGTTATGATGACATCTTGACTCTTTTTTTAGTTGTTGTCCATTTACCTTTGCTAGGGCTGTGAATTAAGTCGTTGTATGCTAACACGTTTAAATCCCGCTGAATCGTTCGTGGGGTAATGCCGAATTCGTCCACGAGCTCTTGCGTTGTCACTGTTCCTCTCTCGCTAATGAACATGTAGACGGACTTAATACGGGTTAGCATGCGATCGGTAGATGGTTTCAAATGATCACTCCCTATCGTCACATCATTCGCATGGTACAACAAAGATGAAAAACTAGATGTCTCATTATTTATTTTACACGAAAACATAAGAAAAATGCTATAAATTTGCTGAATTTTACACAATATTAACACAATTAGTACCATATTTTTCTGTGGAAAGGATGAATGTAGCAATGAATGTGAACTGGATGGAAGAAGTAAAAAAGCGAGAGTCAGCGCTTTTGAAAGATTTGCAAACATTTTTGCGCATTCCAAGTGTGCGAAATGAACAGACAGCTACACAAGAGGCACCATTAGGAAAAGAGGTGTATGAAGCACTTTGTTACATGCTAAAGCGTGGTGAAGAAGAAGGGTTTGTCACAAAAAACGTTGACGGACTAGCTGGTCATTTGGAAATGGGCAATGGTGAAGAGATTGTAGGGATATTATGTCATGTGGATGTTGTTCCCCCTGGCGACGGTTGGACGTTCGATCCGTTCGGGGGAACGATTGTAGATGGAAAAATTTATGCCCGAGGTGCACTCGATGATAAAGGTCCGACGATCGCTGCCTTTTATGCGATGAAAATTGTCAAAGAGCTCGGTTTACCGTTAGCTAAGCGCGTACGAATGATTATCGGAACAGATGAAGAGAGCGATTGGCAATGTGTTGAACGTTATTTTCAAACGGAGCAAATGCCAACGCTCGGTTTTGCACCTGATGCAGACTTTCCGATTATTTATGCTGAAAAAGGGATCGCCGATTTCGATCTGATTCAACAGCCAACAAACGAGCGAAGTGAATGTATTCTTCTTTCGTTCCATGCCGGGCGCCGATACAATATGGTACCGGATTTCGCTGAAGCGGCTTTGCGGTTAACAGATGGGGGAGCGATGAAAGAACGTTTTCTCGCATTTTTACAAACACATGCTATTGACGGTGAAGCACATAGCGACGGGGAGACGTTCACTTTGCGCGTTCGTGGCGTTTCGGCTCACGGAATGGAACCGAACAATGGTGTAAATGCTGGGTTATGGCTTGTGAAATTTTTGGAAAACGAACAACTTGATCCGCAAGCCAACGCGTTTGTTCGATTTGTTTCCCAATATTTTCATGAAGATACGCGCGGAAGACGATTAGGGGTTGCACATACAAACGAGGAACTTGGTGATTTGACGATAAACGTCGGTGTTCTTTCATATACGAATGAACATGGTGGAAAGATCGGCATCAACTTGCGCTACCCTGTGACGAATGACATCGTGCATACGAAAAAAATGATTGAGCAAGTCGCTGAGCGTCATGCGTTTGCACTGACGGATTTTTCGAATTCTGCACCTCATTATGTAGCAAAAGATCATCCGCTCGTTCAAACGTTGCAACGCGTCTATGAAGAGCAGACGGGTGAACGAGCGTCACTACTTGCCATTGGCGGTGGGACATATGCTCGTTCGTTACAAGCTGGGGTAGCATTCGGCCCGTTATTTCCGAATCGTCCGGATGTGGCGCACCAAAAGGATGAGCATATGTTTATTGACGATTTGTTAAAAGCAACGGCCATTTATGCTCAAGCGATTTATGAGCTAGCAAAATGACAGTTTCCAAAAATATGTTATAATGAAAAGTGCCGTCGATCGTGACGGTACTTTTCGTTATTTTATTTGATATGGGGGATGTTTGTGTATACACGTATTTTTCGAGCATTTTATTTTTTACAGTTTTTTAGTTTTGGTTCGCTCTTTCCGTTGCTATCTGTATATTTAAAAGATGAAGTCGGTTTGTCTGGGACAGAAATTGGGATGATTATGTCCATTAGCCCGATCGTCATGATTTTTACTCAGCCTATTTGGGGGATGGCGAGTGATTATACGCGTAAGCCGGTTCAAGTATTAATGATATCTTTATTAGGGACCGCTTTATTCGGGCTGATGTATTCACTCGCTTACTCTTACGTATCGTTGCTTGTTATTGCTGCGCTGCTTGCAGTTATGCAAAGTGGCATCGTGCCTCTGTCTGATAGTATTACCCTTCATTATGTACAAAAGGCAAATGAGCGATATGGATCGATTCGGCTCTGGGGGGCGCTTGGGTTTGCGTCGGCTGTTCCTGTCGCTGGACAAGTGGCTGAGTGGTTTCACCTCCGTTTTATTTTTTATATTTTCGTGACGTTGCTCATCATTTCAAGTGCATTAGCATGGAAATTACCGAGAGAGCAGGCAAATGCGAAAGTGAATATTCGTGAGGGAATGAAGGAACTTATTCGCATTCCGCCGTTTCTTTTATTTTTATTGACAACGTTTCTCGTTTTTGGACCGATTTATGCGAACAATTTTTATTTCGGTATTTTCATTACAGATTTAGGAGGAACGCTTGCAGGAGTGGGGATTGCATTTTTATTGGCGGCAGGTAGTGAGGCGCCGTTTATGAAATTTGCTGACGGTGTCGTTCGGAAATTCGGGATGATGAACGTGTTATTAGTCGCAACCGCTTTATCTTGTGCTCGTTGGTTATTTTACTTTTTTGAGCCTCCGTTAATGGTCGTTTATGCGACAACGATTGTGCAAGGAGCGTCTGTTGGTTTATTTATTCCAGCAGCGTTGCAATACGTTCGCGATGTGACACCTGAACATGTGCGCACAACGGCTGTATCGCTTTATGCTACAGTTGGAAATGGAATTGGAAGCTGGTTTTGCACGTTTGTAGGAGGATATATTTTAGAGCGTTGGACGATCGAGCATGTATATTTATTTTTTGGGTTGTTGACGTTTGGAGGAATGGTTATTTTCGCCTGGCAGTCAAAAAAGGCGTTGCATAAAGTATCGGAAATTTGATAAAATTTAGAAAATTAAAGGTAGGGGAGATGAATGCATTATTTTTTGGCGATCGCTTTGCCAGATGAAGTGAAGCGGCGGTTACATGCCTTCGTTTCTGAGTGGGAAGTGCCATTTCGTCTGTTCGTTCATGAGGCGGATTATCATATGACGCTCGCGTTTTTAGGGCATGTCACGGAAGTCGAACGAAAACAAATTGCCCAACTAATGCCCGAGGCGGTAAAGAAACATCGAGCTTTTCCATTGCAACTAAGTGAAGTTTATTCATTTGGTTCTCGCGTTTTATGGTATGGGGTGAAAGAGGAACCTCGTTTGTTTTCACTCCGTCAAGACGTGTATGATGTTTGTCAGCGTATTGGCTTTTCGCTAGATAGCCGGCCATTTACGCCTCATATTACACTTGCGAAAAAATGGAGTGGATCACTTCCGCTTTCGCTTGAGCTATATCCACGAAAAATGGATGAGGAGGACATTTCCTTTTTTGTTCGTGATGTTGTATTGTATGAAACGCATATGGATAAAAATCCGAAATATAAGCCGATTATGCGCTTTCCTCTTTCACCATAAATAAGAGGAGGGGAAGAGATGGGGATTACGGTCATTCAAATCGGGGGATTGTATGCATTGTATATCGTCGGTTCATTCATTCAGCGACTGCTTCACGTTCCAATTCCAGGAAGTGTGATAGGAATGTTGCTATTGTTTTTTCTTTTAATGACAGGGATTGTGAGAGAAAAGTGGGTTGCGCGTGGCGCAAATATGCTTTTATCTCACTTAACCCTTTTGTTTATTCCGGCAACAGTTGGTGTCATGGATTATGTTGAGCTTTTTTCTGGAAAGGGGATATGGTCTGTCGTCATCGTTGTCATTAGCACAACTATAGTTATGTTTTTTGTTGGTTTGATTGGACAGTGGGCACAAACACGCGAACAAAAGCGGCAAATGCGTGAGGTGAAGGGAGCATGATTGGAATCAGTTTGCTCGTCTTGACGATTTTTGTCTATATGGCTATGCGCAAATTGTATGCCCGCTTTTATTTTCCATTGCTCGTGCCGATTGCTACAAGTACAGTCGTGATGATCGTTACGTTATCGATTTTTCGTATCTCATATGAGCAATATATGACTGGAGGAAAATGGCTCGTTCATTTGCTCGGTCCTGCAGTCGTCGCTTTAGCTTTGCCGCTCTACCAACATCGCCGTACGTTAAAACAGTTTTTATGGCCGTTGTTATGCAGTACATTTTTTGGCACAATGATCGGGATGGGGAGCGGCCTATTATTGGCTCGCCTTTTTCATTTACCGGAACAGGTTGTTCGTTCGATCATTCCGAAATCAGTTACATCGCCTGTAGCAATGGATATTGCGAAGTTGATTGATGGCATACCAACGCTTGCGGCAGTATATGTAATGATCGCTGGAATTTTTGGCGCGATGTTTGGCCCTAGCCTTTTTCGTATGTTTCGCATAACAACAGCATTAGGTATAGGGAGTGGGCTTGGCGCGGCTTCGCACGGGATTGGTACGGCAAAAGCGCTTGAAATCGGAAAAAAAGAGGCTGCCATTAGTTCTGTTGCGATGACGCTAAGTGCAATTTTCGCCTCTCTTCTTTGCCCGTTGTTGCTTTTGTTGTAGAATGAAAGTAACCATTTGATGCTGGAGGTTCGATTGTGGGACAGCTCATTAAGCTTCAAGATTATATTTCGCGCTACGAGCTAGATATTTACCATTATCCGAGCGAGTTTATTCGCTTGAAAAAAAAGCAATGGGAACGAATGAAACAAGCATGGGAGGCGGGGCAACTCGCTCCGAAAGTACAGTCATCTGAGTCGTGGAAATGGCTTGAGGAAGAACCGTCGCTTTTTGATAAAATGAAACAAATATGGAGAAGGAAGAAAATAGAAGAAGGGGAGAACGATCAGCCGAAGGAAGAAGACGACTTTGCTTTTTCGGTTACGTCAGAGCCCCGGACGATAGAAGAGTTAAAAATATTATTTTTAGAGAAGTTATTTCAACTGCAAATTCGTTGGGCAAGTTCGACATTGACAGAAGAGTCCATTATTCATCCGAAATATTATCATGATGTATATTTAAAATATTTTTTACAACGGTTTCCTGACACATATTTATGTATGTATAAACCTGTATTTTTATTAAAAAAAGCACCGGTTGAGTTAAATACGATTCTCATTAGCCCAACAACGACGTGGTGCATTGCGTTTACAGAGGAACAAAGCAACAACATTATTGTCGGTTCGGCAGATCGGTTTTGGACGGAGATGGTTGGCGGGATAGAACGAAAAATCGTCAATCCAATGACTTCGCTCGATCGAACGGAAAAAGTTGTCCAAACTATTTATAAACGATGTTCCGTTGATATGCCGATTAAGAAAGTGTTAATTAATCGCGAAGGGTATATTGATTATCGTTATGCTCCGAACGATCTAGAAATCATTGATCGCCGCCATTATGACGCATGGTTTATGTCGCTCAGACAGTTGACGATGCCGCTAAAGCATGTACAGCTCAAGGCTGCTCAATCGTTGCTAACATATTGTGATGCGCGCTATTATGATCCGCTTATAGTAGAAGAGATGGAAGAGGCTGACGAGTAAAGTTCAGCCTCTTTTTCAAATATGTCGCCAATTGTTGCAACGAATCATACGAATAACATAAATACTTTTTTGTCCTTTTTGCATAATAAGTAAGTAACCGGATGGTAAAAGTGGAAACGGAACACTACATGATATACATGAATGCATCATTTCTCCCTCCCTGTTTTTTTATTATAATTCATAAAATAGCGGATTGAAAAATCGGAAGTTGGTGACCGGTCATGCTCCCAAAACAACAGTCGTTTGAAGCTTATTTAGATGAATTGACAATGATTACTATTTTATTTCCGTGCCATGTTGATCAAAAACGTGTGCCGATATTTTTTTTATGCGATGATAAAAAAACAGCATATCGCTTAACGATTCGTTCAAGTGAGAAGCATCATTCATTTATAAAATATGAGTGTCTCGTTCCTTTTATCGTTGAATTAGGAAAGCGATATGTCGTTTACACGGAAGAAGGGTGGCAAGCTCCATTGCAAGTAGGAGCTGTGATGCGCACGAAAGCGTTTGATGATTTGTATGCATATGACGGAAATGATCTTGGTGCAACGTACGATCCGGAAAAAACAACGTTTAAAGTATGGGCACCAACGGCGACAGACGTACTATTAAAGCTTATTCATCCAACGACGAAAGAAGAAACGACTTATGTCATGACGCGAGAAAAAAAAGGATTATGGACATATACCGTTTATGATGATGTTGAACGCTTTTTGTACACGTATATGACGTATGTGAACTTTATTTGGCGTGAGGCTGTTGATCCTTATGCAAAGTCCGTTTCCGTGAACGGAGCATATGGCGTTGTTGTGGATCTTACAAAGACAAACATACCGAAACCGTCAATGTCTCCGTTTATTTCGATGACGGATGCAATCATTTATGAAATGCATATACGCGATTTCACAATTCATCATGAAAGCGGAGTGAGACAAAAAGGAAAATATGTTGGGTTAACGGAGCGCGGAACAACAGGCCCAAACGGAACATTGACGGGACTTTCATATATTAAGCAGCTTGGTGTGACGCACGTTCAACTTATGCCTGTGCAAGATTTTGAAGGAGTTGATGAACTTCAGCCGCTTAAGATGTACAATTGGGGATATAATACAGTGCATTACAATGCTCCAGAAGGAAGCTATGCGACTGATCCGGATGATCCGTATGCGCGTATCATCGAGTTAAAACGAGCCATTCGTGCTTTCCAACAGGAAGGCATTCGCGTCATTTTAGATGTTGTATATAACCACGTATACGTTCGCGAAACATCATCGTTTGAACATCTTGTTCCCGGATATTATTTTCGCTATGAACGAAATGGCTATCCATCAAACGGAACGGGAGTAGGAAACGATTTAGCTTCCGAAAGGAAAATGGTCAAAAAGTTCATTATTGACTCGGTAACATATTGGTTAAAAGAATACGGTGTCGACGGATTTCGTTTTGATCTCATGGGCATTTTAGATATAGATACGATGAATGATGTGCGGCGAGCCATTGATGAGATCGATCCAACTGTTATCATTTTAGGGGAAGGATGGGATTTAGCAACACCGTTACCATCCGAAAAAAAGACGACAATCGCTAACGCAAAACATACACCGCGCATCGCATACTTCAACGATCGTTTTCGCGACTACGTCAAGGGAAGCACGTTCGACATTCATGAGCGAGGCTTCGCTTTAGGAGATTGTTCATATAAAGAAGCCGTGATCGGAGCGATTCGTGGAAGCATCCACCTCTTTTTCTCCCCGAGGCAAAGTGTGAATTATGTCGAATGTCATGATAACCATACGTTATGGGACAAAATGGCCGTTGCAAACGCTCATGAAAGTGAATATATTCGACGGAAGCGTCAAAAGCTAGCGACAGCTATCGTTTTATTATCGCAAGGTATTCCGTTTTTGCATAGCGGTCAAGAGTTTTATCGGACGAAAAAAGGGGTGGAAAATAGCTACAACGCCCCTGATGAAGTGAACCAAGTAGATTGGAATGAGAAGAGCAGATGGGAAGAAGATGTGCGAGAAATAATGAAACTCATTGAGCTTCGGAAAAAGCATGGTGCGTTCCGGTTTTTAACCGCTGATCAAGTTCGGCGTCACATGAAATTTTATGACACGCATCCGTCCGTCATTGCTTATCAGCTTGTTGATGTTGGCGTGTATGGCCCATGGAAGCAAATTGTTGTCGTTTATCATAACGAAGAGAAAAAGGCGATGTTACCGCTAGCAGATGGAAAATGGAAAGTAATGTTTAGTTCGGAAAAGGAATGGTTAGGGAATGTTTATGAACGGTTTGTTGAAATAAATGGAATTGGTACGTGGGTATTAATTCAATGTTGACGGAGGAACGATAGGAAAGATAAAATCTAGTAAGATGACAATCGTTATTTTTATTTTGACTAAGTCGAAAGGTGAGCTCACTTGGAACAGTTACTAGGTAAGGAGTGGGAAATCTCCCCCGCAGGCGGTGCGACAGGGGATGCATATATTGCGGAGCATGATGGGAAGAAGCTGTTTTTGAAGCGTAATTCTTCCCCATTTTTGGCTGTTTTGTCAGCAGAAGGAATCGTCCCAAAACTAGTATGGACGAAACGAATGGAAAATGGAGATGTGATTACAGCACAACAGTTTTTACATGCGCGGGAATTAAAACCGCACGATATGACGAGCAAACAAGTTGCTCAATTGCTTCGAAAAATTCATCGTTCAAAAGAACTGTTAGCGATGATGGAGCGACTCGGCAAGAAGCCTTTGTTGCCGAATCGTCTGTTAGAAAAAATAAAGGAAAACAGATGCGATGAGCTGAAAGAACATCCGATCGTAACGGAAGCTATTGCATTTTTAGAGCGTCATGTAGATGATGTGCGCTATGCAGATTATGTCGTTTGTCATTGTGATATGAACCATAACAATTGGCTATTGACAGAAGACAATCAGCTTTATTTGATCGACTGGGATAGCGCGATGATTGCTGATCCTGCAATTGATATTGGCATGTTATTGTACGCTTACATTCCACGAGAGCAATGGGAAAGCTGGTTAGAAGAGTACGGTTTAGCGTTCGATGAACAACTGCAGTTGCGTATGAAATGGTATACGGTTGCTCAAACGATTGCGCTGCTCGTGTGGCATAAGGGGAGAAATAACGAAAAGGAAATGCAACGTTTGCTGCATTTCCTTGAACATTTGTTACGTTAATTGATCCATCCACTCGGCGAGCTGTTGTTCATGCAGGTCGATGTGTGAAGATAGGTCAGTTGCATTTTTTCCGCCTTGACTATATGTGTAAATATGAGACAACGTTTGTTTCATTTCAGAATGAACAGCATTGTTTGCCATGAGTGATTTGGCAAGGCGCTCAATTTGTTCGCATTCCGCTACTGTTCCTGAACGATCAAGCTGGTGTTCGGACAAAATGTCTTTTAGTACGGTTAACTGATGTTCATGATTAATGGCCATGTTCATCCCCCTATTCGCTTATTAATATGGCCATTTTTATCTTTTTGTATGCAAAGAAACGGAGGATGAAACGTGCGTTTACGGAATAAGCCTTGGGCAAAAGAAAAAATTGCTGCATATCCACAATATATCATTCCACAACCTGAACAATATAAAGGTCGGTGGCACGAATTATTTTCAAACGACCGTCCGATTCATATTGAAATTGGGACAGGAAAAGGTCGTTTTATTACGGAAATGGCAAAAATGCATCCACACATTAACTATATCGGTATTGAGCTATATGAGAGCGTCATCGTATGTGCGCTTGATAAACTCATCGATCATGATTTACCGAATTTGCGTTTATTAAATGTGAACGCGAAAGAGTTAACGAACATTTTTGCCAAAGGGGAAGTTGAACGTATTTATTTAAACTTTTCTGATCCGTGGCCAAAAAAGCGACACGAAAAGCGCCGCTTAACTTATCGTACATTTTTAGAGCTATATGAAAACATTTTAGTGGATGAAGGGGAAATTCACTTCAAAACGGATAATCGTGGGCTGTTTGAATATTCCCTTGTTAGTTTTTCGCAATACGGCTTAGTCCTTCAGTACGTCAGCCTCGATCTTCATCGAAGCGGCTTCGAAGGAAATGTGATGACAGAATATGAACAAAAGTTTTCTGAAAAAGGAAATCCTATTTATCGTTGTGAAGCGAAGTATCGAAAACCTATGTCGTAAATCGGGCATAGGTTTTTCTCTTTTCTGAATATTTTTGTAATGTTAAAATGGAGAATGAAAGAGGATAAGGGGGAAAAGTGATGGAGAAATTAACGATCGGTCAAGCAAAGATGACGTGGCTGAATGGGGGAATTACGCATTTAGATGGGGGAGCGATGTTTGGCGTTGTGCCAAAACCGCTTTGGGTAAAAAAATATCCATGTAACGAACATAACCAAATTCCGCTTCGCACCGACCCGATTTTATTACAGGTAGGTGGGAAACATATACTCATCGAGTCAGGGATTGGACGAGGGAAGCTAACGGAAAAGCAAAAGCGTAATTTTGGTGTAACAGAAGAATCTGCTTTAGAGGAACAGTTAGCCCTCCTTTCTTTAAAACCGGAGGATATTGATCTTGTGTTAATGACACATTTGCATTTTGATCATGCGAGCGGCTTAACAAAATGGGAGGGAGACACGCTCGTCCCGATGTTTCCGCGCGCCCGCATCATCACATCAGCAGTAGAATGGGCCGAGATGAAAGAGCCAAATATTCGCTCGCGTAATACGTATTGGAAAGAAAATTGGGAAGCCATTGTTGACCAAGTTGATACGTTCGCAGAACAGTTAGAAGTTGTTCCAGGTGTTACGATGGTTCATACAGGCGGCCACAGCGATGGACATGCGATTATTATCATTACATCTGAAGGAGAGACAGCTATTCATCTCGGCGATTTAATGCCGACACATGCGCATCAAAATCCACTTTGGGTTATGGCATATGATGATTATCCGATGACATCCATTTTCGCTAAACAAAAATGGATAGCTTACGGAGTTGAAAACAGAGCATGGTTTACATTTTATCACGACGCGTACTACCGAGCTGTTCGTTGGAACGATGAGTTTCAAATCGTTGAATCGCTTAAACGTCAGTAAAACCCAAGCTGCTTTGCTTGGGTTTTACAGTTTTTTTGCTTCAATAATCGTTCCGGTTTTTGCATCAATGAGGCATTCATATGCACCAGTAGGACGGGTAATTCCGCCGCGATAAATGTTGTAGCGAAGGCCATTTTTTTCAACTGTCTCAACGGTCGTTTGAATCCATGATCCAGTAATCTCACCTGTTTGTTGAAACGCCTGTTTCGCTTTTTGAAGCGCTTGCTCAGATGAAATCAATCGGTTATGTTGCCACTCATTCCATATGTATGCTGCCGCTGCACCGACAACGATACCAGTTAGAAACGTTTTTATACGCATCATACATTCCTCCATTTTTCTTTTAGTATACCGAATTGTGCGAGTGGAAACTACATGTAAAATTCGCTACAATGACAAATAGCGAGCAAAGAAAGGGGAAAACATGATGGATTTGCAATTGTTTCAAACGTTAACCGAATTGCCAGGAGCGCCGGGAAATGAACATGCGGTGCGCGCTTTCATGCGTGAACAATTACAAAAATATGCTGATGATATTGTGCAAGATCGTCTCGGAAGCATTTTTGGTGTGAAGCGCGGCAAAGGAAATGGACCAGTAGTGATGGTTGCTGGACATATGGATGAAGTTGGTTTTATGGTCACCGCCATCACTGAACAAGGAATGATTCGCTTTCAGCCGCTTGGCGGTTGGTGGAGTCAAGTATTGCTAGCTCAGCGTGTGCACATTATAGCGGATCACGGACCAATTGTTGGTGTGATCGGCTCGATCCCGCTTCATTTGCTTGACGAAGAGCAAAGGAAAAAGCCGATGGATATAAAACATATGCTTATTGATGTTGGAGCGGATGATCGTGCTGATGCGGAGCGCATGGGCATTCGTCCAGGACAACAAATTGTGCCGATTTGTCCGTTTACACCGATGGCGAACGGAAAAAAAGTGATGGCGAAAGCGTGGGACAATCGTTACGGTTGTGGTTTAGCCATTGAGTTATTAAAAGAGTTAAAAGATGAAACGTTGCCGAATGTACTATATTCTGGAGCGACTGTTCAAGAGGAAGTAGGTCTCCGTGGGGCGCAAACGGCAGCAACAATGATCCAACCAGATATTTTCTTCGCACTAGATGCAAGCCCAGCAAACGATATGACAGGGGACGAAAAAGAGTTTGGGCATCTTGGTAAAGGCGCGCTTGTCCGCATTTATGATCGCACGATGATTACACATCGCGGCATGCGAGAGTTTATTTTAGATACAGCGGAAACGCACCGTATCCCTTATCAATATTTCGTTTCACCAGGCGGTGGGACGGATGCAGGAAGAGTGCATATGGCTAATAGCGGCGTCCCTTCAGCTGTCATTGGCGTTTGTGCCCGTTATATTCATACGCACGCTTCCATCGTTCATATAGATGATTACGAAGCGGCCAAACAGCTATTAGTCGCTCTTGTCAAACAATGTGATCGCGCGACAGTAGATGCGATTCGTCACAATGCTTAAGGGGAATGTGAGATGAAAGTTGCCGTTGGAACGAAAAACAGTACGAAAGTGAAGGCGGTACAAGCTGTATTTCACGAGATGCATCATACGATCATCGCGAGTGATGTGCAACCGAGCGTGTCAAAGCAACCTTTCTCCGATGAAGAAACGTTGCAAGGAGCGATCGAGCGTGCGACATTAGCTGTTCGTGAACAACAAGCGCATATCGGGATTGGTTTAGAAGGTGGCGTATTTATTGCACAAGATGAGACGATTTGGTTATGCAACTGGGGCGCGCTCGTTGACCGAGATGGAGTCGTCGTTGTCGCAGGAGGGGCGCGCATTCCGTTGCCTGATGAAATCGGGATTCAATTGAAGCATGGAAAAGAATTGGCTGAAGTTATAGATGAATATGCAAATCGTCGCGATGTCCGTTCTAATGAAGGGGCGATTGGCATTTTGACAAACGGAACGCTCGATCGAACAAATATGTATACACATATTGTTCAAATGTTAAAAGGGCAATATGAGCATAAGAAAGGGTGGATAAATAGATGAAAATGATTGAAAGCATCGAGCAATACAATGAAGTCATTCAGCGTGGAAAAGTGATTATGATGTTTACGGCTGATTGGTGCCCAGATTGTCAAGTAATAAAACCAATTTTACCAGAAATTGAAGCGCAGTTTTCAGACTATACGTTTTATGCTGTTGATCGCGATCAGTTGCTCGATTTGTTTACGGAGCATAACGTATTTGGCATCCCGAGTTTTATTGCATATGAAAATGGGCGAGAACGTGGACGGTTTGTGAGCAAAGATCGGAAAACAAAAGAAGAAATTGTAGCGTTTATTCAACAAAGTTTAGGTGGGCGCAATGAATAGTCGGCAAATAAGCGACCATATTCAACAGCGGCTATCCCATTATCCATGGGATTTTCGATGGGATCGGAAAAAAGATACGCTCCGAATTGAACATCGGGAAACGAAAAAAGGAGTGACGATCTCCTTGCCACCAATTATCGCAAAATGGGAAATTGAGAAAGAGCGTGCCATTGACGAAGTCGTTTATTACGTCGAGCAAACATTAACTGCATTACATGATCATTCGTCGTTACATGGAAAAGAAAAGCATATATATCCAGTCATTCGTTCTACCTCATTCCCGACAAAGACGAACGAAGGAACGATGTTTATTTATGACGAACATACGGCAGAAACGCGCATTTATTACGCTCTCGATTTAGGGACGACGTATCGGCTAATTGATGAACGTTTAGTCGAATCGGAACGATGGGATGTGCAACAATTAAAAGAAGTCGCGCGCTTTAACGTTCGCTCATTGCCGACGACGGTGAAAGAAGATCGTGTCGCCGGCAATACGTTTTACTTTTTGAACACAAACGATGGATATGATGCAAGTCGTATATTAAACGATGCTTTTTTGAAAAAGTTTGCTGAAAAAATAAAAGGAACGATGTTACTCGCTGTTCCTCATCAAGATGTACTCATTATTGCTGACATTGAAAATGAAATCGGCTATGATGTACTTGCGCAGTTGACAATGAGTTTTTTCGCGAGCGGCAGAGTGCCGATCACTGCGCTTTCGTTTTTATACGAAGAGGGACAACTTCAACCCATTTTTATTCTTGGAAAAAATCGTCGAAAGGATGAGAAACAATGAATGTATTTTACAATCGTGAAGGGATTGGCGATACGTTGCTTATTACGTTGAAAGCTGTTGATCCACAAGCACGTGCTTTTGAGAAAAAGGGAGATGTTGTGCGCATTTTTAATGAGCAGACAGGGGAAACGGTCGGCTACAATATTTTTCAAGCATCTACATACGGTGCATTTGAAGGAAATGGCGTCGTTGAATTAACAGAACAAGTGATTGCAACAATTAACGATATATTGAAAAAAAATGGCGTAAATGAACAAGTAACAGCTGATTTATCGCCAAAATTTGTCGTCGGTTATGTAAAAGAAAAAGAGAAACATCCGAATGCTGATAAACTAAGCGTTTGTCAAGTAGATGTTGGAAACGAAACGTTACAAATTGTATGTGGGGCTCCGAACGTAGCCGCAGGACAAAAAGTGGTTGTAGCAAAAGTCGGAGCGGTTATGCCAAGCGGCCTCGTCATTCAAGAAGCGGAATTGCGAGGAGTGAAGTCGTACGGAATGATTTGTTCTGCGCGCGAACTAGACTTACTGAACGCTCCGCAAGAGAAAGGCATCCTCGTTTTAAGTGATGAATATGAAGTAGGGCAACCATTTTTCAGCTGACTTCCGTTGCGGCAGTCAGCTTTTTTTGTGGTAAAATAAAACCGAATGCACAAAGAAAGAGTGAGAATAAAATGGGCTTGTTAAAGGCATTACTTCGCTATTTATTCGGGGGGGATGATGAGACGAAAGAAAACCGTAAACATCCTCCGTTTATGCCGATGAACGAACATAAAGAAATTGAAGCAAAGGTCGTTTACGAATATCCGAAAGGAAAGTTTCGTTTTCCATTAATTCCAGATGAACCAAAGGAAAGCACGTATGAACAAAAACAACCATCGCCACAAATCGTTTCGTTTGAACAAAAAACGTACCGCATAGAACGTACGCGCAACGAATCGCATGCATTTCGCCCAACCGATGTTCCGTCTCCTGTATTTGGTTATAGACGAATAGAACGTGTCGAACGAAAAAACGAAAATGAGGGAGTAGTCGAATTTGAACTTCCAGCTGTTGACGAAGTCGAAAAAGGGGAACGGGTGCATCTACAAGTAAGCGAATGTCCGAAGGAAGAGACGAACGATATGATACGACTAGAAAAACATGTACAGCAAGAGCAAAAACCGGACATACAAGAAGAAATCGAGCATGTTAATGAAAAAGATGAAGAAATGCCAGGGCAACAGCACAAAGAAGAACGGGTACGTCAGCGAAGCGGTGTACCGTATAACGTGATGATGTTGAAACAAGATCGAGAAAAGTGGAAGGAGCGGAAAGAAAAGCAAGCGTACGTATTTCCGTCGCTGTCGTTGTTACAACTTCCACTCATTCGCCACGAAGACGATGAGACATGGCTAAAAGAACAAGCTGAGCGTCTCAATGAAACGTTTAAAAATTTTAATGTTGGAGCAACAGTTGTTCACGTGACGCAAGGTCCGACGGTTACCCGTTTTGAAGTCCAGCCAGAACTTGGTGTAAAAGTGAATAAAGTTACGAATTTAGCGGACGATATTAAATTAAATTTAGCAGCTGTTGACATTCGTATTGAAGCACCTATTCCGGGGAAAAACACGATTGGGATCGAAGTGCCTAATCGCTCTAGCCGTCCGGTTTTCATTCGTGAAGTGTTACAAAGCGAAGCGTTTCAACAGTCAACCTCTCCATTGACGGTTGCGTTAGGATTAGATATTTCAGGTAAACCGATCGTAACCGATTTAAAAAAGATGCCACACGGATTAATTGCCGGTGCAACTGGATCAGGAAAAAGCGTATGTATGAATGCGATGTTAGTCAGCTTGTTGTATAAAGCGACGCCACGTGATGTCAAGCTGCTCCTTATTGACCCGAAAATGGTCGAGCTTGCGCCATACAATCATATTCCACACTTAGTCAGCCCCGTTATTACAGATGCAAAGGCAGCAACAGCAGCGTTAAAATGGGCTGTATGTGAAATGGAGAGAAGATATGAGTTGTTTGCACATACAGGTGTGCGTGACATCGTTCGTTATAATGAGTTAGTGCGAAAAGCACAAAAGTTAGAACAACATTTACCTTATATCGTTATTGTCATTGATGAATTAGCAGATTTAATGATGGTTGCGCCAGCTGATGTCGAGGAGGCAATTTGTCGCATCGCACAAAAAGCGCGAGCGTGTGGTATCCATTTGCTTGTTGCTACACAAAGACCATCTGTTGATGTCATTACCGGACTAATTAAGGCGAATATTCCAACGCGCATCGCCTTTTCCGTATCGTCACAAATTGATTCGCGCACGATTATCGATATGAATGGAGCAGAAAAATTACTCGGTCGCGGCGATATGTTATTTTTAGAAAATGGAACAGCGAAACCGATTCGTTTACAAGGCAATTTTGTGTCTGATGAGGAAATCGAGCGCGTCGTGTCCCATGTGCGTCAGCAAATGGAGCCGTCGTATTTATTTCAACATGATGAGCTGTTGCAACAACATACACAAGCTGATGAAGATGATGAACTGTTTTATGAAGCGTGTGAGTTTGTCGTTCAACAAGGTGGTGCCTCCACATCGAGCTTACAACGTCGTTTTCGTATTGGGTACAACCGAGCGGCTCGTTTAATTGAAATGATGGAGCAGCGCGGAATTGTATCGGCACCAAAAGGAAGCAAGCCGCGCGATGTGTTAATTAATGAACAAGATCTTGAACAACTACAAGACACGATTTAGATAGAGTAGTCGTGGAATAGAAAACATGCTATGCTAAATACGTGAAAACGATGGCTGAAGGGGAAAGCAAAATGAAAGAAATTGAATTGAAATTACAAGGGAAAATTAAACGGCTAACAAATAAAACGTTTAAATTTGATGAGCGTGTGCGAGATGGTTGGTTTTCAGCCGTATATTTTTTGAAGACGCGTGAAATCGTGAAAGAGTTTCGTCCGAATAACATTGTTACGATGCAATTTTTTCAAAAGGAACATGCTGTGTTATGCGGGACAGATGAAGTCATTGCATTGTTACATACGTTTGCTGATGAGCCAGAAAAATTAGAAATTTATTCGTTAAAAGACGGCGATAAAATTAGCCCATTTGAAACGGTATTGACTATTACAGGTCCATATCAAAATTTCGGATATTTAGAAGGAATTATTGATGGTATTTTAGCTCGTCGCACATCTGTGGCAACGAACGTATATAACGTTGTAAAAGCGGCAGCATTATCCGGCGTGCAAAAACCGATCATTTTTATGGGAGATCGTGATGATCACTTTATGATGCAAGCAGGTGATGGGTATGCTGCTTTTATTGGCGGCTCAACTGCCCAAGCGACGCATGCGATGAACGAATGGTGGGGAAAACAAGGAATGGGAACGATGCCGCATGCGCTCATTCAATTGTTTGATGGCGATGTCGTTGCCGCGGCAAAGGCGTACCATGCGAAATATCCAGATGATGATTTAATTGTTCTCGTTGACTATAACAATGACTGTATTACAGACGCGTTAAAAGTGGCTCGCGAATTTGGGGATAAGTTAAAGGCTGTCCGCGTTGATACGTCACGAACGATGATCGATCAATACTTTATTCGCCATCCAGAAGTGCTTGGAACATTTGATCCGCGCGGTGTCAACCCACCACTTATTTTTGCTTTGCGTGAGGCGCTTGATCGTGAAGGATTTGAGCATGTAAAAATTGTTGTAAGCGGTGGATTTAATGAGCAGCGCATTATTGAGTTTGAAAAACAAGGTGTGCCGGTCGATATGTACGGAGTGGGGAGCAGCTTGTTAAAAGTACATATCGGTTTTACTGGCGATAACGTGTTATTAAATGGAAAGCATCAAGCGAAAGCCGGCCGACGCTATCGGCCGAATCCGCGCCTTGAAAAAGTTGAGTATACACCTCAGTAACGCGGAAAAACTGATAGAAGAACGTCTCTTCTATCAGTTTTTCTTATCATCGCAGTGAAACGATGGTATAATGAACGTTGTTACATAAGATGAAAAGAGCAAAACGAAATTTGTGTCATATACTGTTATATAGATCAACGATAGTTGGTGGAGGTTTTTTTATGACTATTTACCATTTTGTCGGCATTAAAGGAACTGGAATGAGTGCACTTGCTCAAGTGTTACACGATATGAAATGTGTCGTACAAGGTTCAGACTACGATAAACGATTTTTTACGCAAGAAGCTTTAGAAAAGAGAGGAATCCCTATCTTCCCGTTCAGCGCCGAAAATATTCAAAAAAATATGATCGTGATTGCAGGTAACGCATTTCCAGATACTCATGAAGAAATTGTGGCGGCGCGCGAGCTCGGTGTACCGGTTGTTCGTTATCATCAGTTTTTAGGTGAGTTTTTGAAAAAATTCACGAGTGTCGCTGTCACAGGTGCTCATGGAAAAACATCAACGACAGGGTTGCTTGCTCATGTTATGCAAGGAGCACAGCCAACGTCATATTTGATCGGAGATGGTTCTGGAAAAGGTCAGGAAGGAAGTAAATATTTTGTGTTTGAAGCGTGTGAATATCGTCGTCACTTTCTAGCTTATTCTCCCGATTATGCCATTATGACGAACATTGATTTTGACCATCCTGATTACTTTGCTAATATTGAAGATGTATTCTCAGCATTTCAACAAATGGCATGGCAAGTAAGAAAAGGGATCATTGCTTGCGGAGATGATGAGTATTTACAAAAAATTCAAGCTAAAGTACCTGTCGTTTTTTATGGTTTCGGAGAAGATAATGATTTTCAAGCGCGCAATATTGTGAAGACGCCGGAAGGAACATCGTTTGACGTGTTTGTACGCCATACATTTTTCGCGTCTTTTCATATTCCGCGATATGGCGATCATAATGTACTCAATGCGCTTGCGGTCATTGCGCTTTGCCATTATGAAGGAATCGATGTTAACATTATTCAAGAACGCTTAACGAATTTCCCTGGTGTGAAACGCCGTTTTAATGAGAAGCTGTTTGGCTCTCAAGTGCTTATTGACGATTATGCTCATCATCCGACAGAAATACGGGCAACAATTGAGGCAGCAAGGCAAAAATATCCGGAGCGCGAAGTTGTTGCGATTTTCCAACCGCATACGTATACGAGAACACAAACATTTTTACAACAGTTTGCGGAAAGTTTATCGCTAGCTGACGCCGTATATTTGTGCGATATTTTCGGATCGGCGCGGGAGCATCAAGGGAAATTATCGATCGAAGATTTGCGTGCAAGAATTGACGGAGCAAAGCTTTTGCATGAAGAACAAGTCGATATGTTGAAAAAACATCATGATGCTGTGCTCATTTTTATGGGAGCGGGCGATATTCAAAAGTTTCAAGAGAAATACGAGCAATCGGTTCACGTATAAGTAAAAAAGCAACTATGATGCGCTCATAGTTGCTTTTTTCATCTCCTCATACGTGACGTTCCAATGTGAAGCGTGCCATTGTGCACCTTGTTCGGTGATCCATAGCACTTGAGGAGATTCGTGTCTCACATGAAACGTTTGTGCAATATGTTGCGACAACGGGCGAGCGTGCTGCACATGTAAGTAATATGCATGAATATGTGGGAAGTCATGTGTAAATTGCTCAAACTCTTTCCATGCCCGATGGCTAATTGGACATGTAAGACTATGTTTCATAAATAAAAATGGTCGCTGTGACAAACAGATTTGTTCAAACTGTTCGATTGTTTCAATTTTCTCCATGTGTATCATTTCCTTTATTCAAACGTTTTTCTACATCATGAACAGCTTGTTCCGTTTCCTTTAACAACTGTTCGACGTCCGATTGCTCGGCATCCGATGACGGGAGTGGAATGGAAATGGATGAGAACGGTTTTTGCTCCTCTTGATCTACGTTGCTTGATTCGTTTTTTATTTCAGATAAATCATGTAATATTTGTTTCCCTCGAACAGCGGATTCATTCAATAGTTGTTTTCCTTTTTCGCTCGACAAAAATAATGCAGTTGCAGCACCAGCAATGCCGCCAACAATAGCACCGAGTAGAAAAGAATGATTTTTTGACATACAAACTCCTCCTTATTTTCGTTTTCCTTTCCATTTCGTCCATAGCTCAATGAGTGTTTGCCCCCATTGAATCGCCTGTGTAATTTTTTTTTCATTTGTTGCTAACGTTTTACATATTGAATCGTTAAATGATTGAACGGTTACACCTACTTGTTTGACCGCATCAAATACACTTTGCAAGCTTTCAGCTTTTTTATGCACATCATCTGCGAGCGCGTTCGTCTTATGTAGTAATTGTGCCGTTTCTTTCCCGATTTCATGCATTTGTTTTTCGACTTCCTCAACGGTTTTTGCCACGTGTTGTAACGTTGTTTGCAAAGTTTTCAATGTTTGAACGACATAAATGACTAAAATAAGAAAGGCGATCGCGATGAGCGCAACGCTACTGTATAAAACGATATCCATTGTAAAGAACTCCTTTCTGTCTATCTTACTTTCCATTCGACAAAAAGAGAAAAAATCCTGCAAAAAACTCCAAATTTTTTGTGGATCGGTTACAATATACATGTACATATGATGGAATGGAGGAATACAAAATGAAAGACCCGCGTATTGAAAAGTTAGCAAAAAATTTAATCCATTACTCGCTCCGTTTACAAAAAGGTGAAAAAGTATTAATTGAAAACTTCGGTTTACAGCGGGAGCTTGTCATCGCTCTTGTGCGCGAGGCGTATGCTGTAGGCGCTTACCCGTTTGTGTCGTTAAAAGACCATCAAGTTGATCGCGCACTTTTGCTCGGTGCACAAGAAGAGCAGTTTAACATGATGGCTGAATTTGAAGCAAATGTTATGAAACAAATGGATGCCTACATCGGTTTACGTGCGGGCGATAACATCAATGAGTTTGCTGATGTGCCAGCTGACAAAATGAAAATTCACGGAAAAACAATTATGCAAAAAGTGCACCGTGACATTCGCGTGCCGAAAACGAAATGGGTCGTGCTCCGTTACCCTAATCCGTCGATGGCGCAGCTTGCGAAAATGAGCACGGAGGCGTTTGAAGATTTTTATTTCAATGTATGTAACTTAGACTACGGAAAAATGGATAGAGCGATGGACGCGCTCGTTGAACTGATGGATAAAACTGACGAAGTGCGCATTACAGGGCCGGGTACAGATTTAACGTTCTCAATCAAAGATATTCCTGCTGTAAAATGTTCGGGTCAGATGAACATTCCAGATGGGGAAGTGTATACTGCTCCTGTACGTGATTCGGTAAATGGTACAATTACATTTAATACACCATCGCCTTACCAAGGATTTACGTTTGAGAACGTGAAATTAACGTTTAAAGATGGGAAAATTATTGAAGCAACCGCTAATGATACAGAGCGCATTAACCAAATTTTCGATACCGATGAAGGAGCGCGCTATATTGGCGAATTCGCGATCGGAGTCAATCCGTACATTCAACATCCGATGCAAGATATTTTGTTCGATGAAAAAATTGATGGAAGTTTTCACTTTACACCAGGTCAATGTTATGATGAAGCATACAACGGCAACCATTCCAACATTCATTGGGATATGGTTATGATTCAACGTCCAGAATATGGTGGCGGTGAAATTTACTTTGACGGCGTACTCATTCGTAAAGACGGTCGATTTGTTATCCCACAATTAGAGCCGTTAAATCCAGAAAACTTAAAATAAAAGAAAAAGCAACTATGGCGCGTTCATAGTTGCTTTTTTTACAATCCGCTTAGTTTTTCTTATCCCAAACAATTTCGAGTTGATCTCCTGGTGCGAGCGGTTCATAAAATGTTGTCGGTTCGCCGTTTTTAAGCAATGTAAACGTTGTTGAAGCCCCGTGAGGAATAGCGACTTCGACATATTGAAATATATCTTGAAAAATGAAAGGTTCCATTTTTTGTTCATAGAATTGAAGTACGTCTCCATGTTGGACCGTATCGTTGTCGCTAAGCTCAACACCGTTACGATAAAACGTGCCGATTTGTTTCGTTAACGTCAATGTTTCCCCATGAAATATAATTGGCATGGAATAATACAGTTTCAGCTGTTTTGCTTCGGCAATTTGAGCAATCGTTCGCTCGCTTTGTTTATGAACAACGATCGTGTCTCCGTCTTCAAATGTGGCATAGCGTTGGCATTCGATTCCATTCCGATATATCGTTCCACCCCATTCAGGAAACGTGATTTTTTTTCCGTTCAATATGAATGTAAACGGTTCGAGTTGTTCGATAAGATGCTCGTTTTTTGTCGCTTGTAAAAGTTGTTCAATCGTTTCAGGCATATGAACGACAATATCATCTCGGTCGCATAAAACGGTATCGAGAGAAACATGTTGTCCATTTCGTAATATAACGGGCTCAATCGTATATCGTTGTCCGTTAATTGTCACTTGTTTTGTCGGCAATGATTCAAGTAAGTCACGAAGGTGAACGGTCGCTTGTTTGCCGTCTCGTCCTTTTTCAACAACGATGTCGTCCCCGTTTGTAATCGGTGTATCAAATGTGGCTCGTTCACCATTTTTCGTTATGAGCGGTGGTTCGCCGTGCGTCCCTGGTATAGTAATCGTTTGCCCGTTTAACGTCACAACGCAAGCGAGGCCGGGTTTTCCATACAGTTTATGTAATTGAATGCCGACTGCTAATAGCGCATCGCCAATCGTCAGTTGTTTCATATCAAATAGGCGAATAGGCTGACCATTTACATGAACTGTTACGTATTGAATAGGCGTTTGCTTTGCAGCAATTGCAATTCCAATCGGAGTGACGAGTTCTGGTCGATGTTTCATCTCCTCACGGTCAATATGTAATTTTTGGATGGCATCAATACCGCGAATAGCGACGCGATTTTCGGGGAGATGAAGCTTTTGAGCGAGCCGTTTTGGCAGTTCAGGCGTTAAGCTTCCTCCTCCAACGAGCATGACTGCTTTTGGTGGTTGATGATTGTTTAACCGCAAAATTTCTTTGCTGATCGCATCAGCGAGGCGATCAATTGCATCTGAAATCGTTGTAATCATTTGTTCTCGTGGTACTTCCGTTTCAAAACCGAGAATGTCTGTAATCGTTATCGTTTCTTTTGTATGCAAGTCACGTTTCGCTTGTTCAGCAAGGGGAAAATCAAGTAAATACGCATCTGAAATGGCTTCTGTAATTTCATCTCCAGCCATCGGTACCATTCCGTAGGCGATGACTGTACCGAGATCGGTAATGGCGATATCAGATGTTCCTGCCCCGATATCGACGAGCGCTATATTTAATCGTCTCATAGTTGGAGGAATAAGTACGTTCAATGCAGCAATCGGTTCAAGTGTTAGCGCCTCCATTTCCAAATGGGCGCGATGTAGCGCGGCAAGAAGCGACTCAACGACAAGTTTCGGTAAAAATGTGGCGATGACTTCAACGCTCGCTTCCTCCCCTTGTTGATCAATTAAGTTGCCGATTTCTTCTCCGTCGATTTCGTATCGTGTGACGGAATAACCGACACAATAATAATGATGACTTTTTTCGATAGATGATTTTTCGGCCAACGTCGTTTGTGCTTGTTGAACAGCAGCAAGTTCTAGGTACGCTACATCCTCGTGTGTTAAAAGAGGCTTTCCTTTTATTGAAATAGTAATTTTTCCTTTTTCTGTTTTTAATGAGCGTCCTGCAGCTGCAACACATACACGGGTAAGAGGTCCGTGTCGTTCCTCTAATATTTTTTTTATATCGATAATGACTTTGGCAACTGCGAGCACATCGTGAATTTGCCCGTCAAGCATTGCCCGTTCTTCATGTTCTTTAATGACCATGTCCTCAACTTGATATTGCCCGTCTGTTTCCTTTAAAATAATGCCAACTACTGAACGCGTGCCAATGTCTAGTGCAAAAATCAAGGTTCTCACCTTCTTTTTCGAAAATTAAAAAATTCTTTATCGCTTAAACGCGTTTTATAAATAAAGGGGTGACAACTTTATCCACTTCGTTTATAATAATCTCTAATTATATAGAAATGTACCACATTTTTTAGCTTATATAAAGAAAGGATGAGATGAATGAGCAACGAACGATTAGATGAGCTGAGAGCGAAGGTTGATGAGCTAAATTTGCAGTTGTTAAAGTTAATTAATGAACGTGGGCGTCTCGTGCAAGAAATTGGGAAAATTAAAGACGCACAAGGGACGTATTTTTATGACCCTGTTCGCGAACGAAAAATGTTAGATTTAATTTTAGAACATAATGATGGGCCATTTGATACAGCGACATTGAAACATATTTTTAAGGAGATTTTTAAAGCCGGTCTTGATTTGCAAGAAGACGATCATAAAAAAGCATTGCTCGTATCGCGAAAGAAGAAGCCAGAAAATACGATTGTCGACGTGAAAGGTGAAAAAATTGGTGATGGCAATCAATATTTTGTTATGGGACCGTGCGCGGTTGAAAGCTACGAACAAGTAGCGGAGGTAGCGCAAGCGATTAAACGACACGGGTTAAAATTGTTGCGCGGTGGAGCGTATAAGCCGCGTACGTCGCCGTACGATTTCCAAGGACTTGGAGTCGAAGGATTAAAAATTTTAAAACGGGTAGCGGACGAGTTCGATTTAGCGGTCATTAGTGAAATCGTCACACCTGCGGATATTGAAAAAGCGCTCGATTACATTGATGTTATTCAAATTGGAGCGCGCAATATGCAAAACTTTGAGTTGTTAAAAGCAGCTGGTCAAGTGAATAAGCCAGTATTGTTAAAACGGGGGTTAGCTGCTACGATCGAAGAGTTTATCCATGCGGCAGAGTACATTATGTCACAAGGAAATGGTCAAATCATTTTATGTGAACGCGGAATTCGCACGTACGAAAAAGCGACGAGAAATACGCTTGATATTTCAGCCGTACCGATTTTGAAAAAGGAAACGCATTTGCCTGTGTTTGTCGATGTGACACATTCAACAGGACGCCGTGATTTGCTTTTACCTTGTGCCAAAGCTGCGCTTGCGATCGGAGCTGATGGAGTGATGGCAGAAGTGCATCCAGATCCAGCCGTTGCCCTATCCGATTCAGCCCAACAAATGGATATTGATCAATTCAATGAGTTTATGGAGGAATTGAAGTCGTTCCAAAAACAATTTGTAAAAGCATAACGAAGAAAAGCTGGTGAAGTGTTCACCGGCTTTTTCTTATGAATTTACTTGTGAAAACGTTGCACTTAGGTAATCATTTATCGTATGATATTTTTACATAAAATTGCGATTCACGACAGTTTTCGATATATAGAGCGTAAAAAAGGAGTGTATGTGATGAATGTAACAATTTATGATGTAGCAAGGGAAGCAAATGTGTCTATGGCGACCGTTTCGCGTGTAGTTAACGGTAACCCGAACGTCAAGCCATCAACGAGAAAAAAAGTGTTAGAAGTCATTGAACGGCTTGGATATCGTCCAAACGCGGTAGCACGTGGATTGGCAAGCAAAAAGACGACGACGGTCGGCGTGATCATTCCTGATATTTCGAGTATTTTCTTTGCAGAAATGGCGCGCGGAATTGAAGATATTGCAACGATGTATAAATATAACATTATTTTGAGCAATTCTGATCAAAACAAGGAAAAAGAGTTGCATTTATTAAATACAATGCTTGCGAAACAAGTTGATGGCATTTTATTTATGGGTGGCGACGTAACGGAAGAGCATGTCGAGCAGTTTAAAAAATCGGATGTGCCGATTGTATTGGCGGCAACAATCGAACAAAATGAGATCATCCCGTCTGTCAACATTGACTACGAACAAGCGGCTTACGATGCTGTTCATATGCTTATTGAAAAAGGACATCAACGAATTGC
Organism: Anoxybacillus sp. ST4; assembly: GCF_019448545.1. Classification (NCBI taxonomy): domain Bacteria; kingdom Bacillati; phylum Bacillota; class Bacilli; order Caryophanales; family Anoxybacillaceae; genus Anoxybacillus; species Anoxybacillus sp. ST4. Next base: position 89,740 of record NZ_JAHZOE010000002.1, read on the forward strand.
ATACGTGACAGGTCCGTTGAATGATCCGATTAACGGGTTAAAAAAATTAGCTGGTTATCGTCGTGCCTTAGAAGAAGCGAGTATTGCTTATGATGATGCGCTTGTTGTTGAAGGGGATTACACATATGACTCTGGCATCGAAGCGTATGACAAGTTAGCCGAACTTGCAGAGCGTCCAACAGCGATCTTTGTTGGAACAGATGAAATGGCTCTTGGGGTCATTCATGGTGCGCAAGATCGCGGCGTACGCATTCCTGATGAATTGGAAGTTGTTGGTTTTGATAATACACGTTTAGCAACAATGGTTCGTCCAAAGTTGACGACGGTTGTACAGCCGATGTACGATATTGGCGCTGTGGCGATGCGCTTATTAACGAAATATATGAATAAAGAACATGTTGACAATCATATCGTCGTGTTGCCGCATCGCATTGAATATCGCGATTCGACAAAATAGGCGGCGCGGCTAACTGTGCGTACGAACATAGAAAAGGGTGTTCGCTACTTTCGGAACACCCTTTTTATTTTGTTATAAGTTTAACCGTTGTTTATTGCTTCGGATTGGATGGAGTGCTTTCATGACAGTTTGGGCATTTTTTTCTGTAATTTCAGCCTTTCTCGGAATAGGTGGATATAAGTCTTCTGGATCGTCCCACTTGAGCGGTAAAGAAACGGGGGCATGCCGTTGCCAGCGAGCGACCCATTCCTCCGGTAAAGCTCCAGAAATATCGGATTGTTCTGTCATTTCAAGCCATAATAACGCCCATGCGCGTGGAACAACGCGCCAAATGTCATACCCTCCTCCTCCGACCGCAATCCAACGGCCGTTGCAATATTGATGAGCGATTTGATGCGCGATTTTTGGAATTTCACGATAAATGCGCATCGTTGCACACAAATGTGTTAATGGATCATAATAATGTGCGTCCACTCCGTTTTGAGTTAAGATGACGTCCGGACGGAAAAAGTCAGCAATTTCGATTAGCGCTTCTGTATATGCTGCTAACCACGACTCATCTTCTGTAAACGCATCAACGGGAATGTTGAAAGAGTAGCCATATCCTTTTCCTTGTCCTCGTTCATTAACATTTCCTGTACCAGGGAATAAATAACGTCCTGTTTCATGGATTGAAAACGTGCATACATTTGGGTCATCGTAAAACGTCCATTGCACCCCGTCGCCATGGTGGGCATCTGTATCCACATATAAAACACGCACACCGTACTTTTCTTGCATATATTTAATGGCGACAGAGCTATCATTGTAGATGCAAAAACCTGATGCTTTGCCACGAAATCCATGATGGAGCCCTCCCCCTAAACTGAGCGCATGCTCAGCCTTGCCGGAAAGTACGTAATCAACTGCTGTTAATGTTCCGCCAACAAGAAGAGCGCTCGCTTCATGCATATTTGGAAAAATGGGTGTATCTTCTGTACCTAATCCATAATTGAGGGCAACTTCTTCTGACAGTTGTCCTCTTCCTGCTTTTTTTACTGCTTCAATGTAATCGGTATCATGAACAAGTGCTAGCTCTTCGTCTGTTGCTAGACGTGGTGCTACAATTTGTGAATCATGAAGCGCGCCCAGCGTCTGTAATAAGTCGTACGTGAGTTTGACGCGCAGTTGGTTGAACGGATGGCGATCATGGAACTTGTATGTTTGGAATGCATCAGAATAAATAAATACGCTATTTTTACTCATGATGAAACCCCCGGCAAGTTCGGCCATAAAACGTCGTATCCTTGTGCCTTTAAATCATGAATAATCGCCATCGGGTTCATCGTTTGAATACGAAAAACAAGTACTTTATACATTTCATTTTGATCAGGATAGACGAGAACACTTGAAATATTGATGTTACGTTTTTGGAAAACAGAAGCGACTTCGCTTAACATTCCTGCCCGATTCGGCACTTTAATTTCGATTTGCGATCCAGGTTGGTGAGCCCCTGTCAGTTGCACAAGTGTGTACAACAAATCGCTTTCTGTAATGATGCCGACAAGTTTATTTTCTTTGACAATGGGCATGCAGCTAATGCGGTGTTCGTAAAACAAAGCCGCGACCTCTTCGACAAAATCAAGTGGATGTCCTGTAATGACGTTTGTTTTCATAATGGTGCTTAACGGTTTTTGCAAATCTTCGAGATGTTCGTTCGCGTGGAAAATAGACGGGCTTGCATCGCGTAAATCTCGGTCGGTAACGATGCCGATGACATGTTGTTCATCATCGACAATAGGTAAGTGACGAATGTTTTTTTGCTTGACGATATTTAGCGCATCACCAATTGTGTTTGACGGCTTTAATGCGATAACATCCGTTTTCATCATTTGTTCGACAATCATTTCCCCATCCCCTTTGTTTTTAATACATGAAGCGGTTCATAAAGCGTAATTGGTCAAATTTTTGAATAGATTGCTGATCGACGCGTTTTCCGATTCGGGCCATTAAACAATTAGCTGGATGTGAACAAATTTCTGGATCGTCCGTTGCGTACCAGACGAGTCCGCCTGCGTTCATCATTTTCTCCATTACTTTTCGATATTCCCATACGTTTAAACCCGTTCGTTTTAAATCCCAATGCCAATAGTATTCCGTTGTAATAATGATATAATCTTCCATCGCATCATCCATCATGGCAACTTTCAACAAATTTTTTCCGACACCGCAGCCTCGAAAGTCTAGGATAACTTCAATTGCACCAAGTTCGATTAAATTTTCCATCTTCCCTTGCGACCATCTTTCTAGCGGGTCAGGATATAAAAAAGTCACGTAGCCAACGATCGTATGACCGTGGCGAGCGATAATGATTCGTCCTTCTGGAAGGCCAGCAATTTCAATGAGCGCTTGATGTTGTTGATGCGGCTGACGAAATGCTGTTAAATCGTGATGAAATTCATAACTAGCTAGTTTTTCGGGAGAAATCGGCCCCTCAATAATTAACGTTCCTTTCGGTGTTTTTAACTGTTTTGCGTTATATGTTTTTTTATGCTCCATTGCCCCACCGCCTACTGAAATGATCTCATTTCAATTATACATAAAAAAATAAAAATTAAATCGTTTTCATAATAAACATAAATGAAAATTTTTTAAAAATTGAGAAATTGTTTATAGTATAATATAATACGAGTGTAAAGACTTCAAACAAGGGGGAGTTTGGGATGATTAAAGTGGAAACGCTACCAGTCATTCAAGGGGATTTTAATTTGAAAAACTATGAAGAAACGTATCAAACGTTTGACTGGTCAGAGGCAGAGAAAAACTTTTCTTGGTACGAAACAGGAAAAGTGAATATGGCGTATGAAGCAATTGATCGCCATGTAGGAACGTTTCGAAAAAACAAAGTCGCTCTTTACTATCGTGATGCGACAAGAGAAGAAAAGTACACGTTTAAAGAAATGAAAGAATATTCAAACAAAGTAGCTAACGTATTAAAAGAAGTGGCTGATGTTGAAAAAGGCGACCGTGTCTTTATTTTTATGCCTCGTTCACCAGAATTATATTTCTCTGTGCTCGGCGCTATTAAACTTGGTGCGATCGTTGGACCTCTTTTTGAAGCGTTCATGGAAGGGGCGGTACGTGATCGTTTAGAAGATAGTGAAGCGAAAGTGATCATTACAACGCCTGAACTGTTGCCGCGAGTGCCTGTCAATGAACTGCCGGCATTAAAATACGTATTTTTAGTCGGGGATGATGTGAAAGAAGAAGGCCCATTTTTTGATTTGAAAAAACGGATGAATGCCGCAAGCAAACATTTCGATATTGAGTGGGTCGGACGTGAGGACGGTCTCATTTTACATTATACATCTGGTTCAACAGGGAAACCAAAAGGTGTATTGCATGTGCATAACGCTATGATCCAGCATTATCAAACAGCAAAATGGGTGTTAGACTTAAAAGAGGACGATGTATATTGGTGCACAGCTGACCCAGGTTGGGTAACGGGAACATCATATGGTATTTTCGGTCCGTGGCTTTGCGGAGCATCAAACGTCATTGTAGGGGGACGATTTAACCCAGAAGCGTGGTACAAAACGATTGAAGACTATGGTGTGACAGTATGGTATAGTGCACCGACAGCATTCCGTATGTTGATGGGTGCTGGGGACGAGCTTGTGAAAAAATATGATTTGCGTTCACTTCGCCATATTTTAAGTGTTGGTGAACCGCTCAATCCAGAAGTTGTTCGCTGGGGAATGAAAGTGTTCAACCGTCGCATTCATGATACATGGTGGATGACAGAGACGGGAGGCCAGCTCATCTGCAACTATCCGTGTATGGAAATTAAACCGGGATCGATGGGCAAGCCGATTCCAGGGGTAAAAGCTGCGATTGTCGATGATCAAGGGAATGAGTTGCCGCCTTATCGCATGGGGAATTTGGCGATTAAAAAGGGTTGGCCGTCCATGATGCGCGCTATTTGGAACAATCCACAAAAATATGAGTCATATTTCTTGCCAGGTGATTGGTATGTATCTGGTGATTCTGCGTATATGGATGAGGACGGATATTTCTGGTTCCAAGGACGAATTGATGACGTAATTATGACAGCAGGAGAGCGTGTCGGTCCGTTTGAAGTAGAAAGCAAACTCGTTGAACATCCAGCTGTTGCAGAAGCAGGTGTCATCGGAAAACCGGATCCAGTGCGCGGTGAAATTATTAAAGCGTTTGTAGCTTTACGCGAGGGGTACGAGCCGTCAGAAGAATTAAAAGAAGATATTCGTAACTTTGTGAAAAAAGGCTTAGCAGCGCATGCTGCACCGCGTGAAATCGAGTTTCGTGACAAGTTGCCAAAAACGAGAAGTGGAAAAATTATGCGTCGCGTGTTGAAAGCTTGGGAGTTAAACTTGCCGACAGGCGATTTGTCAACAATGGAAGACTAATTAAAAAAATCGGGCTCGGCCCGATTTTTTTAATTAGTCGATGGCTGCTCTTCGGTCGGTATGTCTATCGGTTGTTCATTGGTTGATTGCTCGGGTAGTGTTGCAGGTAACATACGAACGATATTTGACGGATTTGATTCCAATCCAGCGATATCGACAGCAGTAACATAATATATTCCTTGTTTTAACGGTATGCTTTTTTGTTCTCCTGTACGTATTGTTGCGATGACTTGAAACGTAGCTGTTTCGGATGACGCGTAATATACTCGATAACCAATGACGTCTTGTTCGTGATGTTCGCTCCAGACGAGCGTTGCTCCTTTTTGTTGCACTGCAAGTGGATCTGGTTTTTTACCGTTTTCTTGAAGTGTTTTTGCTACAAATACATGTTTCCACTTGTCGTTTCGAGGAAGCAGTTGGCTCATATCTTTTATATGTTGAATTCCCCATTGTTCAAGCAATGAACCGTCAATCATTACGCCTTCTTTTGTAAATTCCCTCGGTGTTGATGGAAGCGCAACGTATCGTTCTCCGTTCAATTCGACGAAAGCCCCGCTCACTAAATACCGATCTTCTTGTTTCGGTACGAAAGCGGTATTGAATAAATCACTTTCTATAAGTCCGAATCGTTTGCACGTTTCTGACGGAAGCAATCCGGAAATGGCACAATATGAACGTTGTACAATGCCACCCGGCATGTGAAATCGCTCTTGTGGCGCAATCAGCTCTGGACGAATGTCGTATGCCCCGTTTATTAATTGCGCCCATAGTAGTAAGTTTCTTTGGGAATACGATAGTCCTTTATAACTTTTTTCGAGCGGCTTTGGTGTATCATATCCCATCCATATACCGAATGTAACATTCGGATTTGTTGCTACGAACCAAGCATCTTTCGTATTTTGGCTCGTTCCGGTTTTTCCTGCCCAGTCAGCTGAAAACTTTAGCTTACCGTTCAAAAAGGCGGCCGTGCCTGAGCGAATGACATCGCGCATCATATCAATTGTTAAGTAAGCTGTCTGCGGCGAAAATACTTCGACTTGTTTTGGTTCATGTTCATATATGACTTTGCCGTTTTTATCGACAATTTTTTCAATTAAATAGGCGTCAACGAACTTTCCGCCGTTTGCGAATGTCGCATATGCATTGACGTTTTCCTCTATCGTTACCCCTTTTGTCAAGCCGCCTAGCGCGAGCGCTAAATGGCTTGCGTCCCCGGTTGTTAAGCTTGTGAATCCCATTTTCTCTAAATATGAAATAGGGCGTTGGTCGATGATGCGTGCATACGTCCGAATAGCAGGGATGTTATATGATTTTTTGAGTGCATGGCGAACAGATGTTAAACCGTGCGTTTGACCATCTGCGTTTTTCGGACGATACGGCCCTTGCGGCGTCGACATTTCTACATCGATATCTGGAATAACAGACCCTGGCTGAACGATCCCCATTTCCATTGCTGGTGCATAAACAAGAAGGGGCTTCATCGTTGATCCGTTTGAGCGATATGCTTGTGTCGCATGATTTAGCTGCTCGCGTTTATAATCTCTTCCTCCAACAAAGCTAATGATGCGTCCCGTTTTGTTTTCGATGAGCATCGCACCGACTTCTACCGGTTGACGTACGGAAACGATTTGTCCTGTTTTTTCGTCTTTTTTTCGTACGAGTGTATCGCTTCCGAAGTAAGGATATTTTTCTACGATTGCTTGCATGCGCTCATATATATCTTTGTCGATCGTTGTGTAAATCGTGTAACCGTTTTGTCGTAATTGTTTTTCAGCCTTTTCTGCATATTCCCTATATAGTTGATCGTTCGAACGCACATCTTGCCGTTCATAGCCATCTTTTTTGGCTAGTAAATCAATAAAAATGTCTTTTGCACGACGCTCAATTTCAAACGTTAACCACGGGTATTTTTCTACTGGAGAAGGTAAGGAAGAAACAAAATCTTTCGTAATGTCATATGCAAGCGCTTCCTCATACTGCTCTTTTGAAATATACCCTGCTTTTTTCATGCGTGCTAACACCGTTTTCATACGATTTAAGGCTGGGGACAAGTCGCTTTTTAACTCCCCTTCACTCGTAAATGGTGTATATCGAAACGGGCTTTGTGGCAATCCTGCTAAAAATGCAGCTTGCGGCAATGTTAATTCTTTTGCATCAACACCGAAAACGCCTTTTGCGGCAGCTTGAACGCCAGCAATATTTCGTCCAGATGCGTTTCTTCCGAAAGGTACGACGTTCATGTATGCCTCTAAAATTTCATCTTTTGAAAAAAATTTCTCAAGCCGTAAAGCAAGTAATACTTCTTTTGCTTTTCGCTCAAATGATACTTCGCTTGTTAAAATTTGGTTTTTAACAAGCTGTTGTGTTAATGTACTCCCACCGCTACGTGTTGAGGAATTTGTTGCTTCTTGAAAAATGGCACGTATAATTGCTTTTGGTACAACCCCTTTATGCTCATAAAAATGTTCATCCTCTGTCGCGATAATCGCTTGAATGAAATAAGGGGACACTTCTGAAAGTTTAATTTCGTCTCGCTCTAAATCGGATCGAAAATAACCAAGATATTGATGATTGGCAAAATAAATATGTGTCGTTTCTTCGTAGTTATAAATATCTTTTTTCATTTCTTTGTAAGGAATCGGTTCGGCATCTTTCACAAGCGAAGCGAAATACCCGGCCCCGACACCAAAGGCAAAACTGAACGCACATAAGCTAGCAATAAATATAATTAAACATACGTTCCAAATGACTTCATATGTAATTGTGAAATGGCGCCATAGCTTTTGCCAAGAAAATCGGACTTGTTTTTCAGACATAGTGACCTCCCATCCGTATTGTATTTTCATTATTATATCATAATTTGTCTTTTCATATCGGTAAATGTCTAAATTTGTTTCAATATCTTGACAACGATGAATGTTTTATGATAAAAGAGGATATACCGACATGTAAATAATTGAGCGATGATCGGAATGAGTAGTGCTTATCTCCCTGCGACCAGAGAGCTAGTGGTTGGTGCGAACTAGCGCATAGATGAGCATGAATTACCTCCGGGAGCATCTTTTGCGAACGGCATGCGCCAAGTAGCAAAAGACGGTGTCGACCGTTATGGCAATGAAGTGAGAGAACATAGGCGTTCTCTAAGTAGGGTGGTACCGCGACATAAACTCGTCCCTTCATGTGAAGGACGAGTTTTTTTGTTGTGACTATAGACTAGAAAGGGTGATTGCAATGGATTTGCTCCAAGATTTACAATTTCGCGGTTTAATTAATCAAATGACGGATGAAGAAGGTCTGAAAGCATTGCTATCAGAAGAGCAAGTAAAAGTATATTGCGGTTTTGATCCGACGGCGGATAGTTTGCACATCGGTCATTTGCTTCCGATCTTAATGTTGCGTCGCTTTCAACAGGCGGGACACCAACCGATTGCGCTCGTCGGTGGAGCGACGGGGCTCATTGGGGATCCGAGTGGGAAAAAAGCGGAGCGAAAATTGAATGAAAAAGAGACAGTCGCTCATTACAGTGAACGAATTAAACAGCAGTTAAGTCGTTTTTTAGATTTTGAAAAAGAAAATAACCGAGCGATTATTGCGAATAACTACGAGTGGATCGGATCGCTCGATGTCATTACCTTTTTGCGTGACGTTGGAAAAAACTTCGGTATTAACTACATGCTTGCGAAAGAGTCTGTTCAATCACGATTGGAAACAGGAATTTCGTTTACAGAATTTAGCTATATGATTTTGCAAGCATACGATTTCTTAAAGTTATATGAAATGTATGGTTGTAAATTGCAAGTTGGTGGAAGTGACCAATGGGGGAATATTACAGCAGGGTTAGAGCTCATCCGAAAAACAGAAGAAGATGCCAAAGTATTTGGATTAACTGTCCCACTCGTAACGAAAGCGGATGGAACGAAGTTTGGGAAAACGGAAGGTGGAGCAGTATGGCTTGATGCTGATAAAACATCCCCATATGAATTTTACCAATTTTGGATTAATACAGATGACCGTGATGTCGTAAAATATTTGAAATACTTCACGTTTTTATCACATGAAGAAATTATCGAATTGGAAAAGCAAACAGCTGAAGCGCCAGAAAAACGGGCAGCGCAAAAAGCGTTAGCTGCTGAGATGACGCGTCTCGTTCACGGAGAAGAAGCGTTGCGACAGGCGATTAATATTTCTGAGGCGCTCTTTAGCGGGGAAGTAGCGAAATTAACAGCGAATGAAATTGAACAAGGGTTTAAAGATGTCCCATCGTATGTATGTCATGAACAGGAAGTGGCGCTTGTTGATTTGCTTGTCGCAAGCGGTATTTGTTCATCGAAGCGCCAAGCGCGTGAAGATGTAACGAATGGAGCCATTTACGTAAATGGTGAACGTGTGCAAGATGTGAATAAAGTCATGACAGACGCAAATCGCATTGAAGGTCGCTTTACAATTATTCGGCGCGGTAAGAAAAAATATTATTTAATTCGTTACGCATAAAAAATCCTCTCTGCTTCGGCAGAGAGGATTTTTTATTAACGAGAGTAGAACTCAACGATTAATGCTTCGTTAATTTCAGCAGGTAATTCAGAACGCTCTGGTAAGCGAGTGTAAGTACCTTCTAATTTGTCTGCATCAAGCGTTAAGTAGTCAGGTACGAAGTTGTTTACTTCAAGCGCTTCTTTAATAATTTGAAGGTTGCGAGATTTTTCGCGAACAGAAATTGTTTGACCTGGTTTCACGCGATAAGATGGGATATCCACACGGTTGCCGTCAACTAAAATGTGACCATGGTTTACTAATTGGCGAGCTTGACGGCGAGTGCGCGCAAAACCTAAACGGTAAACAAGGTTGTCTAAACGAGACTCAAGTAAAATCATGAAGTTTTCACCGTGCTTACCAGCCATTTTTCCTGCTTCTTCGAACGTTTTACGGAATTGACGTTCATTGACACCGTACATATGGCGAAGCTTTTGCTTCTCTTGAAGTTGCATGCCATATTCAGATAATTTTTTACGTTGTCCTGGACCATGTTGACCTGGTGGGTAAGGACGTTTTTGTAATTCTTTACCTGTGCCGCTTAATGAAATGCCAAGGCGGCGAGAAATTTTCCATGTTGGACCTGTATAACGAGCCATAAATGCTCCTCCTTTGTTTTTATTTTTGGTAAAATAAAAACAGTCGTGCCTCACTATTTATCGCCATTTTGTTTTCATGTATCCTCGCCCTAGCAGCTGAGAGTTACACGATACAGCCTCCAGTTAGAGACGAATGTTCTCTACGGGGAACAAAATGGACATACAAATGTGAGCACAAAGGCTGCAATATTTTACACAAAGGCTATTATAATTTTTTTTTACGTCTGAGTCAATCATTTTTGTATAGTCTTTATGGTAAGGATTATGGTATGATATAATCAATAGGTCCTCGGTTTTAGAAATATGACAGAAACTTTCATTTTTTTATTTATATGGTTCATACATATAAAGAGAGGAAGTATGTGCGGGTGAGTGGAGAAAATGAACGTTCAACAACGCGATCAATATGCCATATTTAAACAAAAGTTTTTTGACTGGTTTTTGACTGAAGAAGATTTTACAGATTTACCTCGCATCATTCAAGCGCTCATCACCTTATTGCAAAAAGAGTTTCATTTGTTAGATGTCACCTTTTACGTACTTAACCCGTTTAAACATGCTTTTGAGCCTGAAGTGACGACTGACTGTATGATTAAGCAGCGTCAGGAACATGCCTCGATTCCATTTGATAGTCATCTAAAAGAACAGTTTGATGACGTTATGATTATTGATGACGGAAGCGAGATTAAAACGGTGCAGTTCGGGGTGTATTTTTCAGAAGATTCATGCAGTCTCGTTCGTTTTCGAATACATGAGCGGGATATGTTACCAACATCGTTTATTAAACAAATGAAACACGATTTTTTAAAAGTGTTTGCCCGTATTCGTAAAGTGTCTGAAGTATTGAGTGAGGAAAAAAGATATGAACAGTTGCATCGAGCGGCAACAAAAATTCATGCCTCGATGAATATTGGTGATGTGCTTGAAGAAATTGTGAAAACGTTAAAGGACGTGTATCCGGCGTTTACGTGCCATCTATTTTTATCATACGATAGTACAACAGATCGCGATTTGCCGATCAAACTGCTTACGTTTGAAAACGAAGACGAGCATATGGGGGCGATGCAAGCATATGTTACTGGACATATTCAGCTCCATGATTCGCTCGTTCATAAACGATCCGTCATTTATGCACCCATTAAAGGAGCGCAAGGAATTTACGGGGTAATTGAGATGATCGCCCCAACGGTGATGGAGTTGCCAGAAAGGGAAATCCGCTTCATCTCCTTGCTGGCAAATACGGCCGGTAGCGCATTAGAAAATGCTAAGCTATACGAGCAGTCTAAACGGTTAATTGCCGATTTGCAACTCATTAACGAGACGATCCATCATTTGAATACGAATTTACGATTCCAAGACGCATTAAAGTTTATGATTGAGAAAATCAAAACGTCATTTGATGCGCAGGAAGTCGGTTTTATTCTTTTGCAAGAAAAAGAGCGAAAAGTACTCCCTGGAAGTACGCCGTTTTTCGAATCAAAGGAAGCGAGAATATATGTTGATTTCGTTTTCCGCCGTATTCAAAATGCTCGTGATACTTTATTTTTAGGAGATGTAAAAATTCATAGCGACCATACGAAGCGATTTCGTTCACTTATGGCTGTGCCGATGATGCGCGGCATGATGAAAGGTGTCGCCATTGTATTACATGAAGAGGCGTACCACTTTTCATTTGATATGTTTAAGTTGTTGCAGTCGCTCATTCATCATTCAACATTGGCGTTTACAAACGCGGCGTTGCGTGAAGAGCTAGAGCGTATGGTGATTACGGATCGGCTAACAAACTTATATGCGCGCCATTACTTAGATGAACGTATCCAACGCTCGATGGAAGAGGATGGTCTAGGCACATTTATTTTAATAGACATTGATAATTTCAAAAAAATAAATGATACGTATGGGCATCAAGTAGGCGATGAAATCATCATTCAAGTAGCAAATATTATTAAAGCGAACATCCGTCAAAACGACATCGGTGCTCGGTGGGGAGGGGAAGAACTCGCCATTTATTTGCCGAAGGTGTCGGTTCATGCAGGTTTATCGATTGCGAATCGGCTTGTGCAAAAAGTCCGAGAATTAACCGATCCACCTGTAACTATTTCGTGTGGAGTATCGTACTGGAAGAAAAATCGTGCCGACTCTGTCAAAGAGTTATTTAATCGTGCCGATGAGGCGTTATATACAGCGAAACGGACGGGGAAAAACCGAGTCGTTGTCCAAGAGTAATATAAAAGAGGCCGTGTTTATCGGCCTCTTTTATACGTCAAGATGGTGTACGAGCGTTTCGACAAACCGTTCTAAATACTGTTCGTCCATCTCATCGAAACGGCTTTTTATTGGGCTATCGATATCAAGCACTCCGATGACGCGACCATTTTTGATCATTGGAACAACAATTTCAGATTGAGATGCGGCATCGCATGCGATGTGCCCCGGAAATGCATGAACATCTGCGACGCGCACCGTTCTTTTCTCATTAGCTGCAGTTCCGCACACGCCTTTGCCGAACGGGATACGTACACACGCTGGGAGCCCTTGAAAAGGTCCGAGAACGAGTTCGTTTCCTTCTGCTACATAAAAACCGACCCAGTTGATGTCGTGTAAAAAGTAATTCAATAAAGCTGCAGCATTTGCTAAGTTAGCAATCACATTTTTTTCATCTGAAATTAAAGCTTGTAATTGCTCGATGACAAGCGCGTAATTTTCTTCTTTTGTCCCTGTGTATGCTTGTGTATGAAACATGTTTTTCACTCCTTATACATCAACATATGTTCAATCCCTTGATGAAGTCCAGCGACTGAATGGGCATCCGAGCCGTAAACGAGCGGAACGCCAAGTTCCAATGCTTTTTTGACGACCCAATGGGGTGGATAAGGCTCTAGACAAAGTGGTTTTACTGCTCCGGCCCCGTTATAATCAAGCTCTAATTGGCGGGATTTCATTTCTTTTAAAATGCGTGCGATGATGTTAGATGCATCATATTCACACGGGTATGCCCGATGAAACTTTCGAACGAGCGTGATGTGACCGATCCGTTTTGGTTTGTACGGTCCTAAGTCCGCAACAACGGACGCTAACACAGCGTTATAATATGCGTCGTACACTTGTTCAACGGAACCGAGCGAGGCGACGATTTCACCAAACATCTCCTCGTTGTAATCAACACACATATAGCCGTTGCCGACAGCTAAAAAATGAACAGATAAAATGCTATCGTCTAATCGTGGGCCAACTTCATTTAAAAATGCTGTCGTTTCTCGTTCATAACCGACGATGAAATCAACTTCGAGCCCGATGCGAATACGAATATGTCTTTCGTACTGTTCTTTTAATGACTGTAAAATTGATACGTATGATGCTAGTTGTTCCTTTTTCATCGCGCTATCTTGATAAGGGGTGGGATCAATAAACCCTGTCGGAAGCGGTGCGTGCTCGGTGAACGAAATGTCTGTATAGCCGAGCGAAATAGCCTTTTCAATATATTCATGTAGCGCATCTTTGCTCCCGTGAGGACAGAAAGGTGTATGAATATGTCCATCGCGCACGTTTTTCCCCCCTTTTTGCATGCACAGTTCGACAAAAATCACGTTTTTTAGGAAAAAAATTAAAATTTTTGCTCAAAAAATGTTGCTAACATGGTATCATAAAATCATTGAAAAGAAAATGCCTTCTCCATAAAAAAAGAAAGATTGACAACAAGGAGGCCCATTATGGAATTTGTAGCGATTAGTGCGCTCCTCGTCATCGGAGGACTTACATATACATATGTGCATCGAAAACGTTTATACAAACGAATTGACGAATTAGAACAATGGAAAATTTCCTTGATGAATCGACCTGTGCCAGAGGAATTGTCTAAAATTAAATCGTTAAATATGATGGGGGAAACAGAGCAGCTGTTTGAAAAATGGCGCAATGAGTGGGACGATATTGTTGCTGTTCAGCTGCCAAATATAGAGGAAAAGTTGTTCGACATTGAGGAAGCGGTTGTCAAATACCGATTTATGAAAGCGAAAGATGCGTTGCAACAAACGGAGCAACAACTGAAAGATATTGAAGGAAGCATTCAACGCATTTTACTTGAACTGCAAGAGTTAGTGGGAAGCGAAGAGAAAAATCGAGAAGAAATTGAGCAACTGAAGGAAAAGTATCGTCAAGTAAAAAAAGCGATGCTGACTCAACGTCATGCATTTGGTTGCACAGAAGTTGCGCTTGAGGCGCGATTAAATGCTCTTCAAAACCAATTTCAAACATTTGAACAGTTAACAACAGAAGGGAACTATTTGGCTGCTCGCGAAGTCGTAGTGGTTATTCAAAACGAGCTACATGAATTGAACCGTTTTATTGAACAAATTCCGCTTTTATTAAGCGACGCACAAATTGAAATTCCTGCGCAACTCGACAACATTGTCGAGGGGTATCGTGAACTGTTAGACAAAGGGTATGTGCTTGACCATCTTCCGGTTGATAAAGAAGTTGAAGCGATTCGGGGAAAAGTGTCTCAAGTACTTTCATTATTAGAAGAGCTTGAAGTCGATGAAGCAGAAGCGCTTCTTCGTGAAACACAAGAAGATGTCGATACGTTGTACGACTTATTGGAAAAAGAAGTGTACGCTGAACGGTTCGTTCATGATGAAACAGAAAAGATCGAACAAACGCTTTACGATTTGGAAGAAGAAACGAAAGAAACGCGTGATGAAACGTTATTTGTGCAACAAAGCTATCATTTGTCGCAAAGCGACTTAGATAAATATCGACAAATCGAGAAGCAAGTACAACAACTAATGAAACGTTTTATGCTCATCCAAACGAAAATGGCCGAGGAGCGTTTAGCTTACTCGCTTATTCGTGAAGAGCTTGAAGAAATTTTAGCGCAAATTGCTACAGTAAAAGAGAAGCATGCCCAGTTTCGCGAGCATTTATATGCGTTACGCAAAGACGAATTAGCGGCGCGCGAGAAGCTGTCGGAAATGAAAAAGCAGTTATCGGAAGCGATTCGGCTTGTGAAAAAAAGCAAGCTCCCAGGTTTGCCAGAGTCTTATATGTTACAAGTGAGTGAAGCACGCGAAAGCTTAACACGCGTTTCCCTTACGCTAGATGGAAAACCATTGAATATGGAGGCGGTTCATCAAGCGTTAGACGAGGCGATCGTTTTTGTGCAAAACGTGTATGATCAAACAAAAGAAATGATTGAACAAGCCCAATTAGCAGAAAGGGTTATACAGTATGGTAACCGCTATCGTCGACGTTTTCAGGCGGTAAAAGAAGGATTAGACGAAGCTGAACAACTGTTTCGAAGATACGAATACGAACTGGCATTACAAAAAGCAATCGCTGTGGTCGAACAAGTGGAGGAAGGGGCATTTGAACGTATTCGAGAGTGGCTAAAAGAAAACGAGTGAAAGGATGTCCTTTCACTCGTTTTTTAACTTACTTTTCTCTCGGTACGTGTGACATGATTTGTTTTGTTTAGTAATAAACCGATGACCCCGCCAATGAGTGCCGGCGTAAGCCAGCCGATTCCTTGTTCAAAGAGCGGCAATGTTTTTTCGTATACATGTAAGATGGACGATACATCAAATCCTGCTGCCTTCAGTCCGTCAACGATGCTAACGAGAAACGTACCAGCGAGCGCCCCGATGTAAACGGTTTGTTTTCCCCCGAAATAGTCATGGAGAAACGATAGGGCGACGAGGGTAATGGCTAATGGATAAATAATAATAAGCACTGGAACGGATAACGAAATGAGTTTCGTTAAACCGACATTTGCGATGAATGCGCTAAAGCCGCTCATGACAATGACGAGCATTCGATAGGAAAGCTTTGGCGAAATTTTCGAAAAATAACTTGCGCAAGAAGATAATAAACCAACTGATGTCGTTAAGCACGCAAGCATAATGATGATCGATAAAATGATTGTACCCGCTTGACCGAATAAATAGGTCGCGGCTTGACTAATGATTTCGCCGCCGTTATTGCGATAACCGATAGCTTGTACGCTCGATGCTCCAATAAAAGCGAGCGATACATACACGAGCGTTAATCCAGAAGCAGCAACGAGCCCGGCTTGAATACAAAGCTTCGTTAATTGTTTTTTATTTGTAATTCCTTTTTGTTGAATGGCTTGAATGACGATGATACCAAAAACGAGTGCCGCAATGGCATCCATCGTTAAGTATCCGTCAACAAACCCTTTAAAAAACGGAGCGTTTGCATATGCATCCGTTGGTGATTGAATGTCTCCCATAGGCGTCCATATGCTTTTGACAAAAAATAAAGTAAGACCGATGAGTAAAAGAGGTGTTAACAACTTGCCAATTCGGTCAACTAATTTTGATGGATTTAACGCTAACCAAAGCGATACGACAAAATAAACAACCGTATACATAGCTAGCATTAATGAGCGATCGACAGTTTCAGACAAAAACGGTGTTACCCCAATTTCGAATGATACAGTTCCTGTACGCGGAATGCCAAAAAACGGACCGATGGCTAAATACATAACGACCGTAAAGATGACACCAAATACTGGATGTGCTCGACTAGCTAATTGTTGCAAGTCGTTCCCTGTTCTTGCAATCGCGCTTACTGCTAAAACTGGCAATCCGACACCGGTAATTAAAAAACCTGCGATGGCAAGCCACATGTTTTCCCCTGCTGCTTGCCCGAGAGCTGGAGGGAAAATCATGTTACCAGCGCCAAAAAATAAAGCAAATAACATAAAACCGACAGCCATTAAATCTTTTTTCGACATGCTGATCCTCCTTTGTTGTCTCCGTACCAGCCTATATACTACCATACAAAATAAAAATTTTGTCGTTTTTATCAAAAGTTTCAATCTTTAAAATATTCTTTGATTATTTCTTTTTTGAATAAAGATGTGATAATATAAGAAGGCTGTTTGTATACGAACGTAATGGAGGCAAGGGCGATGATGTACTTGGACAATAGCGCCACAACAAAACCGTTTCCAGAAGTATTACAATCATTTTTGAAGGTAGCCAGCGACCATTTTGGAAATCCTTCGTCGCTACATGGACTAGGCATGCAAGCAGAGAGATTGCTCACGCAAGCAAGAGAACAAGTTGCACGTCTGCTTGGCGTCAAACCAACCGAGATTATTTTTACATCAGGTGGGACGGAAGGAAACAATTTAGCGATTAAAGGGGTGGCTTGGCAACATCAAAAACGTGGTCGTCATATCATTACAACGGCGATTGAACATCCATCTGTAACAGAAGCATGCAAACAGCTTGAACAACTTGGGTTTCAAGTTACATATGTACCTGTTGATGAACGTGGGATTGTCTCGCCGTTGCACATTGAGCAAGCGTTGCGTGACGATACAATTCTCGTTTCTGTTATGCATGTAAATAATGAAGTCGGTTCTATCCAACCAATTAAAGAAATTGGCATGTTGTTAAAAAAATATCCGAAAGTGCTATTTCATGTTGATGGGGTGCAAGGTGCGGCGAAAGTACCACTTCATTTGAAACAGGCAAACGTTGATTTATATACGGCATCGGCGCATAAATTTCACGGTCTAAAAGGAGCAGGCATTTTGTACGTTCGAGAAGGCGTACGTCTTTCACCTCTTTTATCAGGTGGGGCGCAGGAGATGCAACTGCGATCGGGAACAGAAAATGTCGCTGCCATTGTTGCGATGGCGAAAGCATTGCGATTGTCCATTGAAACATATAGCGAAGCGTCTGCACAACTCGAGCAGATGAAGCGAGCCATCATCGAACATTTACAGACGATAGAAGGCATTGTTGTTCATACACCAGTCGATCACTCTGCTCCGCATATTATTCACTTTTCACTGGAAGGAATTAAATCAGAGGCGTTTGTTCATGAATTAGAAAAACAGCACATATATGTATCGACAACATCGGCTTGTTCGTCGCGTAAAAAGGCGCCGAGCAAAACATTGTTAGCGATGGGAGTTGAACAAGCGCGAGCAGAACGCTCGATTCGTATTAGTTTGTCATACGAACAACGGATGGAACATGTTCCGATCATGATCGAAGCAATGAAACGTGCATACGAACGATTAAAAATAGTAGCGAGGGGAACGAAATGACATACGATCATATTGTAGTCCGTTACGGTGAAATGTCGACAAAGGGAAAAAACCGTTTACAATTTGTACGGTGTTTAAAGCGAAATGTAGCGAGAAAGTTAAAAAATTTTCCAAATGTTGAAATTGAAGCATCACGCGATCGAATGTACATTCGCTTACATGAAACGCCACCGCAACCTGTTATTGAAAAATTGCGTGAAGTGTTCGGCATACAATCATTAAGTTTAGCGTTAAAAACAGACAGCGACTTACAGAAGATAAAAGAAGCGACGCTTTTCTTTGTGAAGCAATTCCCACATGAAGGAAAGACGTTTAAAATATCCGCAAGAAGGGCGGATAAACAATTTCCTGTAACAACAAATGAGTTAAACTACGAACTCGGCAGTTATGTGTTGAAAAATACAACAGGTTTAACAGTCGACGTCCATCATCCAGACATTGATGTTCGTGTCGAAGTGCGAAAAGAAGGAACATACATTACTGCATACGATGTGCAAGGAGCAGGTGGTTTACCAGTTGGTACGAGCGGAAAAGCGATGTTGATGCTCTCTGGTGGAATCGATAGCCCGGTAGCTGGATATTTAGCGATGAAGCGCGGGTTACAAATTGAGGCTGTCCACTTCTTTAGTCCGCCATTTACGAGCGAACGAGCGAAACAAAAAGTCATTGATTTAGCGCAACGTTTGACGGAGTTTGGAGGAACGATTCGCCTTCATATCGTGCCGTTTACAGAGCTACAGCAAGCTATTTATAAACAAGTTCCCGAAAACTATTCGCTCATTTCGACGCGGCGTGCTATGTTGCGCATTACAGATGAAATTCGCAAAAAGGAAAATGGATTGGCTATTGTGACAGGGGAGAGCTTAGGGCAAGTGGCTAGTCAAACGCTTGAAAGCATGGTTGTTGTCAACGACGTCACAACAACCCCAATTCTCCGTCCGCTCATTTCAATGGACAAAACGGAAATTATTTCGCTTGCTGAACGAATTGGGACGCATCATATTTCCATTCGGCCGTATGAAGATTGTTGTACAATTTTTACTCCAAAAGCACCGAAAACAAAGCCGAAAAAAGAAAAAGTTATTCATTATGAACAATTTTTACCACTAGATGAGATGATTGCAGAGACCGTTGCCCGCGTTGAAACGATAACGTTGAGACCTGATCAACAGCTGGACGAGCTCTTTTAGGAGACCATGTATAAAGCCCATTTGTTTTGCACAACCTATCGTTGCGAGGGGGTGAAAACAGATGGCAAATCGAAATCGATTGCTCGTCCCTGGTGTAGAACAAGCGCTTGATCACATGAAGTACGAAATTGCTCAAGAATTCGGTGTGCAGTTAGGTCCAGATACAACTGCGCGAGCAAACGGTTCTGTTGGTGGCGAGATGACAAAACGTCTCGTGAAAATGGCGGAACAACAATTGAGCAGTCAAAAATAAATATAGATCGAAAACTCGGTAGGGCTTATTCTACCGAGTTTTTTATTTTTTAAAAATTTTTAGAAAAGTTATACAAAACTGCGCCATTTTTTTGTATAATTTTTTTTGTAATGATATGGTAGGGGGAGAGGAAAATGAATTTAATTGCACCAGAAATGTATAATTTAACAGATGAATTCGAGAAGTATGCGAGCGATTCCAAAAGGATTGCTTTGAAATGGGAGAGTGAGGCGGGGGAAACGACAGAGATTACATATGTTCAGCTAATGAAACAGGCGAACAAAATTGCAAACGCTTTCGTTAGTCGTGGATTACAAAGAGGAGATAAAGTGCTCGTTATGCTTCCGCGTTTGTTAGAGGCGTATGCGGTATATATTGGAGCGTTGAAGGCTGGCCTTGTCGTCATTCCGAGTTCTGAAATGTTGCGCACGAAAGATTTACAATACCGAATTTCACATGGGGAAGTCAAAGGAATTGTAGCTTATTATCCATATATTGAACAATTTGTTCCAATTGAAGGAATGGAAAACATCATCACGTTTTCTGTCGGGGGCTCGACTGAGCGGTGGCTCGATTTACATGACGAAATGGCAAAGCAAGACGATATGTTTGTTACTGTGCAAACATCCCGAGATGATATGGCGTTTTTATCATATACATCGGGAACGACGGGGAATCCGAAAGGGGTTGTGCATACGCACGGTTGGGCATATGCTCATTTGAGAACAGCAGCGAAAAATTGGCTCTGTATTGAAGAAGGGGATCTTGTTTGGGCAACAGCGAGCCCTGGATGGCAAAAGTGGGTATGGAGCCCGTTTTTATCAACGCTTGGATGCGGGGCGACAGGTTTTGTGTATCATGGTCGCTTTGAGCCGGAAAAATATTTGCATCTGCTAGAGAAGTACCGTATCAATGTACTTTGTTGTACACCAACCGAATATCGTCTTATGGCGAAGGTGCCGACGATTTCTCAATATAAGCTGCCGCACTTGCATAGCGCTGTATCTGCCGGGGAGCCGTTAAACCGGGAAGTGATTGATACGTTTGAGCGGTATTTTGGTGTTCAAGTTCGCGATGGATATGGACAAACTGAAAACACGTTGCTTGTTGGGGTTATGAAAGGGATGGAAATTAAGCCAGGATCTATGGGGAAACCGACACCGGGGAATCGTGTTGAAATCATTAATGAATTCGGAGAACCTTGTGCGGTTGGTGAGGTAGGAGACATTGCTGTTCATATCGATACACCTGCACTATTTAAGTGCTACTATAAAGATCCGGAACGAACAGCGATGCAATTTCGTGGTGAATATTATATTACGGGAGATAAAGCAAAAAAAGATGAGGATGGCTACTTTTGGTTCGAAGGTCGTGGTGATGATATTATTATTAGTTCAGGTTATACGATCGGGCCATTTGAGGTAGAAGATGCGCTAGTGAAACATCCGTTTGTAAAAGAATGTGCAGTTGTCGCTAGTCCAGATGAAATTCGTGGTCATGTAGTTAAAGCGTTTATCGTTCTGCGAGAAGGGGTCGATAAAAACGATCCGGACTTAATTCCGCAACTTCAAGAACATGTAAAGCAGTTGACAGCGCCTTATAAATACCCACGCAAAATTGAGTTCGTGGACGATTTGCCAAAAACGACTTCGGGCAAAATTCGCCGCGTTGAATTGCGCGAACGTGAAAGGAAAGCTGTACAAAAATAAAACGTTCCGCTCCGAGTCAATCGGAGCGGAAAAAAAGCTTGACGAATAAAAAAATTTTTTGTACCATTCTTTTAGAATTTTCTTAAAATTAAGAAATGTTTCTGCAACCCTCTTTTTGATAACGCTTACATTTTTGAAATTTGCCTCTGTAAAGTCATAAAGATATAAAAATGTCCATAAAGTGTTATCGAAAGAGGGAAATAAACAAAAAGGGGGGAATGAAGTGGGCATATTGAAAGTTCAACATGTGTCCATTCGTTTTGGCGGTGTATTGGCACTTGACTCTGTGTCTTTTGAAGTGAAAGAAGGTGAAATTTTTTCGTTGATCGGTCCGAATGGTGCAGGAAAGACGAGTATGTTGAACTGCATTAGCGGTTTGTATAAACCGACGGAAGGAGACATTTTTTTTAAAGGAGAACGAATCACGCATGTTAAGCCTCATAAACGAGCAGCGTTAGGCATTGCGCGAGCGTTTCAAAATATTGAATTGTTTCCACATTTATCTGTATTGGACAATCTTATGCTCGGGAGACATGTGCGCATGAAAACAGGAGTGCTTGCAGGAGGATTGTACTGGGGGAAAGCTCAAAAAGAAGAGGTAGAGCATCGGTATAAAGTCGAAGAAGTGATTGATTTTTTGGAGCTTGAACATGTGCGCAACGTCCCGGTCGGAACGTTATCTTACGGTTTACAAAAGCGTGTGGAAGTCGGGCGAGCATTAGCTATGGAGCCGGATTTATTATTGCTTGATGAACCGATGGCGGGCATGAATAATGAAGAAAAAGAGGATATGGCGCGCTATATTATTGATATTCATGAAGAAAAAAAGACAACGATCATTTTAATTGAACATGATATGGGAGTAGTCATGGATTTATCCAATCATATTGCTGTACTAGACTTTGGGAAGCTAATCGCGTACGGAACGCCAAGAGAAGTACAAACAAATCCGCGCGTGATTGAGGCGTATTTAGGTGAGGAACATGCGGTATAAAGGGGGAGTTTTATGGAACAAATGACGTTTCCGCAGCTATTAGCAGCTCGCGCGCGACAAAAAAAGAATCAAGTTGCATTGCGCGAAAAAGATTATGGGATTTGGAACGAATATACGTATGGAGATTACTATGAACAAGTGAAAGCGCTCGCATTAGGACTTGCTTCGCTCGGATTTCAGCGTGGTGATAAACTAGCAATCATTGGTGATAATCGACCTGAGTGGGTATTTAGTCAACTGGCAGCTCAAAGCTTAGGTGGGATTTCCGTTGGCATTTATCAAGAGTCGTTGCCAAGCGAACTAGCATACATTATCGACGATTGTGACGCGAAGTTTATCGTTGTCGAAGATCAAGAACAAGTTGATAAAGTGCTAGAAGTTGAGCCGCAACTTTCAAAAGTGCAACATATCATTTACTATGATCCGCGTGGTATGCGGGATTATAAACAAGATAAGCTGTTATATTTTCAAGAGGTACAAACGCTCGGGCGCCAATTTGAACAAACGCATTCAACATATTTCGAGGATGAAGTGCAAAAAGGTTGTTACGATGATATTGCTATTTTATCATACACATCTGGAACGACCGGCAATCCAAAAGGAACGGAACTTTCTTATCGCAACTTATTCGAAATGGCAAAGAACCTCGCAAAAATCGATCCACTTGACGAACAAGACGAATACCTTTCATTTTTACCGCTCGCTTGGATAGGCGAACAAATGATGACCATTTCAATGGCATTCCACTGCAACATTGTTGTGAACTTTCCAGAAGAACCTTCAACGGTGTTTGAAAATTTACGGGAAATTGGACCGCATGTTATGTTTTCACCACCGCGTATATATGAAGACATGGTTTCAAAGTTTCAAGTGCGCATTCAAGATGCGAGTTGGCTGAAGCGCAAAGTGTATGAGTGGTGTAAGCCGATTGGCGAAAAAGTAGCAGAAGCTCATTTTACTAAAGGTGATGTATCGCTATGGACGAAATGTTTATATAAGTTGGCTGACTATTTCGTTTTTAGTGCTATTCGTGACCATTTTGGTTTGTTGCGCTTAAAGCGCGCGTATACGGGTGGCGCGCCATTAGGTCCAGATGTGTTTCGCTTTTTCCACAGCATTGGCGTCAATGTCAAAAGCATTTATGGACAGACAGAAGTATCGGGGATTGCTATCGTTCATCGCGATGGGGATATTAAAGTAGATAGCGTTGGCATACCGATTCCAGAAACAGAAGTAAAAATTTCTGAACAAGGCGAAATTTTGTTAAGAAGCCCAAGTGTATGTCGCGGTTATTATAAAAACGAGAAAGCGACAAAAGAAACAATTGAAGACGGATGGCTCCATACGGGTGATGCTGGATATTTGGATGAAGAAGGGCATTTGTACGTTATTGATCGTTTAAAAGACGTTATTCGCTTGCAAACAGGGGAAATGTTTTCGCCGCAATTTATTGAAAATAAGCTGAAGTTTAGCCCGTACATTCAAGAAGCTGTCGCCATCGGACGCGATCGGCCATACGTGGTAGCTATTATTAATATCGATATGGCCAACGTCGGTCGTTGGGCGGAAAAAAATCAGCTTGTTTATACGACGTATTCTGATCTTTCTGCCAAACAAGAAGTAATTGAGCTCATTCAAGAACAAGTGAATGAAATTAATCAATCGCTCCCAGAAAAAGCGCGCGTGAAGAAGTTTGTGCTGCTTTATAAAGAGCTAGATGCCGATGATGAAGAATTAACTAGAACGAAAAAAGTTCGCCGTCAATTTATTGCAAAAAAATACGCATCGCTCATTGAAGGGATGTACTCAGAAACGGATCACATTGCCGTAGAAGGAACAATTAAATATCGTGATGGCAAAGAACAAGTCATTAAAACGACGTTAAAAGTCGTCTCGATTGATGAAGGGGAGGGAGCAGCGTAAATGGCTTTTTTCTTACAAATGCTTGTAACGGGTATCGTTGTCGGAAGCGTGTATGCGCTCGTTGCGCTCGGATTTGTGCTCATTTACAAATCGAGCGACGCCATTAATTTTGCCCAAGGCGAATTTTTACTCATCGGGACGTACGTTTGTTTAACGCTTGTTGCTAGCTATAACGTGCCGTTTATCGCAGCATTGCTGCTTGCTTTAGCGTTTAGTGCGTTGCTTGGCTGGAGCGTAGAAAAAGTTGTGTTGCGTCCTTTTATTGGAAAACCAGTTATTTCAATGATTATGGCGACGATTGGATTGTCGAGTGTGCTCGCAGGGATTGTTCATATTATTTGGGGGCATGAAACGCGCGTATATCCACCAGTTTTTTCGGAAAAACCTTTGCAGTTTGGAGAAGTAATTATCGCTCCTGTATACGCATGGTCATTTGTCATTGTAATGATTTGGCTCATTATTTTTACCTTGTTTTTCAAATATTCGCGGTTTGGGATCGCAATGCGGGCGACAGCAGACGATCAACAAGCAGCCCTCTCTATGGGGATTAGCGTGAAAACGATTTTTGCCATCGCGTGGGCTATTGCAGCCATTGTATCGGCTGTTGGTGGGGTGCTATTAGGAAATATTAACGGGGTTAACTCCTCGCTCTCGCTTATCGGACTGAAAGTGCTACCTGTCGCCATTTTAGGTGGGCTAGACAGCATTCCAGGAGCTATTATTGGTGGGATTTTGATCGGGATTATTGAAAGTATGACGGGAGGATATTTAGATCCGCTTGTCGGCGGCGGATTGAAAGAAGTTATTCCATTTGTTATTCTCGTCATCATTTTAATGGTCAAACCTTATGGATTATTTGGAAAGAAAGAAATTGAAAGGGTGTGAGAAGTTGTGCGAAACCCGTTTGTGATGCAATGTGGTGAGTTTCATGTCGATTATAGGCAAGATATGGCGATTTGGAAAATTGCACGTGTTCGCTGGCGCATCTTGATTATTGTAGCACTGTTTGCACTTTTTCCTATGGTCGCGACAGACTATATAGTCGGTTTGGCGACATTATGCGGTATCGCCGCAATTGGGGCGATCGGATTAAACATTTTAACGGGCTTTACTGGTCAAATTTCGATAGGGGTTGGCGCGTTTTTAGGGGTAGGAGGGTATACATCGGCGATTTTAACGACAAAGTTAGGACTTAGCTTTTGGATTGCTTTTCCCCTCGCTGGATTGATCACTGCGCTTGTTGGCGCATTATTCGGGATTCCATCTTTGCGCTTAAAAGGGTTATATTTAGCGATTGCTACGTTAGCGGCACAAGTGATTATTTTATTTGTCATCTCACGTTGGGATTCATTAACTGGAGGAACGGCTGGGCTCGTATTAAGCCGCCCACAAATTGGTTCGTTTACGTTTATGAGTGAAACGAGTTACTACTATTTAATGTTTGTCGTTTTACTAATCACAATCGTTTTTTCACTCAATTTATTTCGCACCCGTGTCGGGCGAGCGTTCATCGCAGTGCGTGATCGGGACATTGCTGCTGAAGTGATGGGCATTGACTTGTTTAAATATAAAGTGCTCGCCTTTTTCGTTAGTTCGTTTTTTGTTGGTATTGCTGGGGCGCTTCTTGGACATTACACGATGATTGTAAGCCCTGAACTTTATAGCATTTCTGTGTCTATTGAATATTTAGCAATGATTTTAGTTGGCGGTTTAGGAAGCGTGTTTGGCTCATTGTACGGGGCTGTGTTCATTACGCTTATGCCAGTTGTTTTGCGGAGCATTGTTGACGTATTAAGCGGCACGTTTCCTGGACTGGAAGGTGTGCTCGTTGGAATGCGGGAAGTTGTCTTTGGGGTTGTGATCATTTTATTTCTCGTATACGAACCAGATGGATTAAATAAAATTTGGTCAAATATAAAAAATTATTTCCGACTTTGGCCATTTTCTTATACGAAGTAGTGTAAAGCGGTACATCCGCTTTATATATAAATGAAAAAACATAAGGGGGATGAATGAATGAAGAAAAAAGGAGCATTATTCGCTACGTTACTTCTCGGCGCAAGTATGTTGTTCGGGTGTTCAGGGGGTGACAAAACGACGACAGAGCCGGCGAAAGAAACAGAAAAAGAGCAAGGAACAATTAAAATTGGGGCATTGTTTGATATTACAGGTGCGACCGGCGATGTTGGAACACCGTATGCAGAAGGAGAAAAAGCGTATATTGAATACATCAACTCAAAAGGGGGAGTGAATGGCTATAAAATTGAGCTTGTAGGACAAGATTACGCGTATAAAATTCCTGAAGCGCAAAAGCTATACCAAAAATATAAGTCGAGTGATAAAGTAGCGGCCGTTTTAGGTTGGGGGACAGCTGATACAGAGGCGTTGCGTCAACAAGTAGCAGCAGATAAACTACCGTTTTTCTCCGCTTCTTATTCTGAAAATTTAAAAAATATAAAAGAAAGCCCATACAACTTCTTAACAGCAGCATCTTATTCTGATCAGGCTCGGTCGGTGCTTCGTTGGATTAAGGAAAATCATACAGGAGGTACACCGAAAGTCGCTCTCATTTACAACGATACAGCGTTTGGAAAATCACCGATTCAAGATGCGAAAGACTTCGCGAAAGAGATCGGAGTAGAAATTGTTGACGAACAAATTGTCGACTTGAAAGCGCTTGACGCGACATCACAACTGTTGAACATGAAGAAGAAGGCACCGGATTACGCAATTGTTCAACAAACATGGGGTGCGACGGCGACTATTTTAAAAGATGCGAAGAAATTAGGCATTGAAACGCAATTTATCGGCTTAAACTGGACGACGGGTGAAGGATTGCTTCCGATTGCAGGCGATGCCGCGGAAGGATTTATCGGTGTTGTGACGCATGCGTTTCCGTATGAAGATTTACCAGGGATGGCGGAAGTGAAAGAGTATTTAGCAAGCAAAGGCGAAAAATTAGAGGATAAAAACCAAAAGTTTATTCAAGGATGGGTTACAGCGAAAATTCTTGTCGAAGGAATAAAGCAAGCGGACGATCCGACGACTGGTGAAGGCATTCGACAAGGATTAGAAAAATTGAAAGATCTTGATTTAGGAGGCTTAGCTGCCCCGGTTACATTTACTGCCGACAACCATGCAGGAACGAACCAAATTCGTTTAGCAAAAGTAGAAAACGGTCAATTTAAAGTGTTCACAGATTATTTCGGATATTAAAGTGAATGAAAGGGTGTTTTCGACGGGAAGCACCCTTTCGCTTTCAAAAGGGGGAAAAAACATGCTGACATTAAACAATGTGGAAGTGATGTATAATCGCGTGATTCTCGTATTGAAAGGGATGTCCATGGTTATTCCAGAAGGGAAAATAGTCGCTTTACTTGGCAGTAATGGGGCAGGAAAAACAACGACGTTAAAAGCTATTTCAGGGTTGTTAAGAAGTGAAGATGGGGAAGTGACAGATGGCTATATTGAACTGTACGGTGAGAGAATCGAAGGAAAAGATGCAGAAGAAATTGTGAAAAAAGGTATTTTTCAATGCATGGAAGGGAGAAGAGTGTTTGAACATTTGACGGTAGAAGAAAACTTAATTGTCGGTGCTCATACGCGAAAAGATCGACAAAACATTAAAGAAGATTTACAAAAAGTGTATCACTATTTCCCTAAGCTTCATATGTTGCGTCATCGGCAAGCCGGATATTTATCTGGTGGAGAACAGCAAATGCTAGCGATCGGCCGTGGCATGATGGCGAAGCCAAAAATTTTATTGCTTGATGAACCGTCGTTAGGTATCGCTCCGCTGCTTGTCAAAGAAATTTTTTCGATTATTAAACGAATTAATGAAGAAGAAGGAACGACTATTCTCGTTGTCGAGCAAAATGCGAACATTGCTTTATCAATTGCGCATTACGGATACATTATGGAAAATGGACGAATTGTTATGGACGGACCGGTAGAAAGATTACTTGAAAATGAAGATGTAAAAGAGTTTTATCTTGGTATGAGTGAAAAGGGGCGGAAAAATTATCGTCAAGTGAAATCATATAAACGGAGAAAGCGGTGGTTGTAATGGAAAGATGGAAATCATTTTTAATTGATGCATACGAGCAGTCACCTGCATTGCGCGAGCGGTTAGACGTCGAACATATTAATCCATATGAGTTGGAAACGATTGAACAGCTTAGTCGTCTTCCTGTATTGAAAAAAGAACAATTGCCCTTTTTGCAAAAACATCAGTTACCGTTCGGAAATATAGTGACAAGACGTCCTAATGAATTAGCGCGCATATTTATGTCTCCAGGACCGATTTACGATCCACAAGGAGAAGATCAAGATGAATGGGGATTTTCAGAAGCGCTTCAAGCAGCAGGTTTTACGAAAGAGGATATCGTCCAAAATACGTTTTCTTATCATTTATCACCTGCAGGTTTTATGTTTGATACCGCGCTTCGACGCATTGGTGCAACAGTTGTTCCAGCAGGGCCGGGAAATCGAGAATTACAAGTACAATTGATGAGCGATTTGCAAGTAACAGGATATGTTGGTACGCCAAGCTTTTTACTTACTTTGTTGCAATATGCGGAAGAAAAAGGAATTTCGTTAGCGGTGAAAAAAGCATTTTTTACAGCGGAAAAATTGACAGAGCAAATGCGCCTGCAGTTTATGGCGAAAGGGGTTGATGTATACGAAGGATATGGAACAGCAGATTGTGGCTGCATTGCTTTTGAAGATCGTCAAGGTCCGGGATTAAAAGTGAGTTCACGAGCCATTGTACAATTATGTGATCCAATGACTGGCGAGCTACTTCATGAAGAAGGGGAAATTGTTGTCACGATACTAGATCGCACATATCCGCTCATTCGTTTTGGCACAGGAGATGTCTCACGATGGGTGGATGATTACGAAGGAGAACGTATAGTCGGGGTAATCGGTCGAGTTGGTACAAGCGTGAAAGTGAAAGGTATGTTTGTTCATGAACAACAGTTAAAGCAAATTATGAATGAGGTCGGCTGTTCGTCTTTTCAAGCTGTTGTAACGAATGAAAACGGCTACGACCAATTGACGATTTACATTCAAAATGAGATAGATGAACAAGCAAAGCAAAAAGTAAAAAATGTCATTCGTGTGACGCCGACATTCGTTCATGTAGACCAATTGCATAAAGAAGAGCGATATATCGTTGATAAAAGAAAATGGTAAAAAGAGGCGAAGCAACGCCTCTTTTTACAAAAATGTTCGCTTCACTTTTTCCCAAAATGAGTTATCTTTTAACTTCACCGTCTTAATGACTTTTCCACTCAGCTTAATGTCAATTTTTTCGACATGTTGAATGCTTAGCGCTTCATTATCCATTCCGATGATTGGATAGTCGTTTCCGTCTTGCACAACTTTTAATGTCAACTTGCGATTTCCGCTTAAAATAAATGAAGAACCGAGGGTGCGATAACGATTGTTGTTCAACGATGCTAGCTCACTAACTTGAAAGCATGGGAGCATCGGATCGACGACAGCTCCACTAACTGATTTATTATAAGCTGTGCTTCCAGTCGGCGTAGCGATAATCATTCCATCCCCGCGGAATGTTTCAAAATGTAAATCGTCAATAAACACGTCCATGACAAACGTTTTAATAATACTTGAGCGAACGGTGCATTCATTTAAACAGTAAAATGATGTACAATCGTTTACGGTCACATGAATAGTCGGATAGCGACGCACTTCAATTTGCTCCGTTGTCATTGCTTCAATCATTTTTTCCGTGTCGTGAATATGGAAATCGCAATACATGCTTAGTGAGCCTAATGTTGAAATACCTGCATATAAGCAATCGTCGCGAAATCCTGTTTTTCGAACAGCTTGTAAAAATGTCCCATCTCCACCTACGCTCACAATAATGTTTGCATATTTTGCATCATCCACGACTTCAAATTCGTACTGTTTAGCGAGTTGAATAAGAGGTTGAACTTGCTTTGTCGTTTCTTCATCATGCTTATGAAAGAAGTACATGCGATTACGGCGTCCAGTCATCGTTTTCCCTCCGTTAAAATGTCCTCACGTTTATTTTATCATTTATTTTCCATTCATAGCGAATTTATTCGTTTAATTTTGCTCATTTTTGTCGAAAATGTCATCGGGGAGGAAGTGAAAAGCCGATGATTTTCGTTATTGCCATCATCTTAATTGCCTTTTTAACGCTCATTCCTTTTTTATATGTACATATTACGATTCAATTTCAACATGCACAAGATGACGATCAATTAATGATAGATGTTCGTCTCCTTCGCTTTGTTCGTTATCGTTTTACTATTCCGCTCATTGAAATCTCGAAAAGCGAAGTGGGAATCGTTACAGAAGAAAAAACGAATACAGGAAGAGATGAAAAAACAACGTTTACTGTGAACGATGCTCGTGAACGTTTATCACAAGTAAGACAGTTGTTAAATAAAATCATTCATTTGCATACGATTATAAAAAAGTTTCTACAAAACGTTTATGTTTTACAGTTTCAATGGCATACACAAATTGGTGTCGGTGATGCGGCAAAAACCGCCGTGCTGGTCGGGGCTGGATGGTCGGTAAAATATTATGTGGTGGCAATGATAAGTAAATATATGAACGTTTGTATCACTCCTTCCATTTCTATCGTTCCTTTTTTCCAAGGAGCTGTATCGCGTACGTCATTTACATGTATGATCCGATTTCGAATTGGTTACGCTATATTAGCAGGACTGAAGGTCGTTAAACATTGGAAAAAAGACATGTGAGTCACAAATGATGTGGACAGTTGTTAGGAGGAATGAAAATGAATGGACATCCAATTGAAGGATTAATGACGACGGCGATGGAAAATTTAAAAGAAATGATCGATGTCAATACGATTATTGGTGATCCTGTCGAAACACCTGATGGAAGTGTCATTTTAACTGTTTCAAAAGTCGGGTTTGGCTTCGCTGCAGGCGGTAGTGAGTTTATATTAAACAATGGAAACGAACAACAAAAAGAAGCACATCCGTTCGGTGGGGGAAGTGGTGGTGGAGTATCGATCACACCGATTGCTTTTTTAATTGTTAACAGTTCTGGTGTGAAATTGTTGCATGTGGACGAAAGCACGCACTTATACGAGAAAATTTTAGACTTAGCTCCACAAGCGATTGAAAAAATTCAGCATATGTTTGAGAAAAAGGAAAAGCCGAAGCAACAACATAACGGAGCGCCAGACTTTGATATTTAGTATCAATCGAAATAATTGAATTTTTCATCTAATTACGTTATGATGAGCCTGTATCTTATATAAAGAGGAGGCTTACTATGGCGAAGGTTACATTTAAAGGAAATCCTGTCACATTAGTTGGCAATGAAGTGAAAGTCGGTGATGCAGCTCCTAATTTCACGGTGCTTGCAAACGACTTATCGCCGGTGACATTAGACGATACAAAAGGATTTGTTCGGTTAATTAGCGTTGTACCATCAATCGATACGGGAGTTTGTGATGCGCAAACGCGTCGTTTCAATGAGGAAGCAGGTAGCATTGAAGGAGTGAAAGTATTAACGATTAGCGTTGATTTACCATTTGCACAAAAACGTTGGTGCGCCGCAAACGGGTTAGAAAACGTTGTCACACTGTCTGATCATCGCGACGTATCGTTTGGCCAAGCATATGGCGTGCTTATTCAAGAATTGCGTCTACTTGCTCGCGCTGTATTTGTCGTTGATCGTAACGATCGTGTGACATATGTCGAGTACGTATCCGAAGCGACAAACCATCCGAACTACGAAGCGGCAATCGAGGCGGCAAAACAAGCGGCGCAACAATAATTGTTTGAGGCTATCTCAAAAAGGGATAGCCTTTTTCGTTTACATTTTCTAAAATAGAATGTCGGACAGAAAGGAGTGAGGGATGTTGGAAAAATTGTTTACCATCATTGATGAAACGGCGACATGGCTTCAAGAAGAATTAAAATGTTCATATTTAGAAGCAGTTGCTGAAACTGGAGAAAATTTATTTCACGGGGATGTATTGCAAGAAGAAGTAAACGAGCTATTAAAAAAACGTTTAAAAAAGGCGTATGAAGCTGTGCATGTACACGAGTGGAAAAATGAACATATTCGCAAAGCGCTGCAATTAGCGATATTAAAAGGAATGAAACAATATGTACAACCACATCATCAAATGACACCAGATGCCGTATCGCTATTTATCGGTTATTTAGTAGATGAATTTACGAAAACATATTTTTCGCTATCGCTTCTTGATCCGGCCATTGGGACAGGAAATTTAATGACAGCGGTATTAAATCAATTAACAAATAAAAAAGTGCGGAGTTACGGTGTAGATGCAGACGATTTATTGTTAAAGCTTGCTTATGTGAATGCGAATTTACAACGACATGAAATCCAATTGTTTCATCAAGATAGTTTGAAGCCGTTGTTTATTGAACCGGTTGATGTTGTCGTTTGCGATTTACCAATCGGATATTATCCAGATGATGAAAACGCTAAATCGTTCCACTTACATGCGAAAAGTGGCCATTCATACGCTCACTATTTGTTCATTGAACAAAGTATTCGTTATACGAAAGAAGGAGGGTATTTATTTTTCTTAATTCCAAATACGCTGTTTACGTCAGATGAATCGAAAGAGTTGCATGCGTTGATTAAGGAAGAGACGTTTATTCAAAGTTTGTTGCAACTTCCGCTTTCCATGTTTAAAAATGAAGCAGCAGCGAAAAGTATTTTTATTTTGCAAAAAAAAGGGGCGCATGCAAAAGCGCCAAAACAAGCGTTGCTCGCCCAGCTTCCTAGCTTTTCGAATAAGCAGGCGATGCAAGCTATAGTGCTAAAATTCGAACAATGGCTAAAAGAAAATCGTTCATAACCTTCTGAATATAACAAATATGTGAAGAAAACGTTTTCGTAACGTTTGTATACTTGAAAAGAGCGATGAACGACCCGTAAAATGAGAAACGTACCGATGAAATTCGCATAGTTGCATACAATAATTGTGAACGATGTTAAAGGAGCTGTTTAGTCAAATGCCAAAAGTTATTGCTATTAACGCGGGAAGTTCGTCGTTAAAGTTTCAATTGTTCAACATGCCGAGCGAGGAAGTGTTAACAAAAGGTGTTGTTGAGCGAATTGGTTTTGAAGATGCGATTTTTAATATGACAGTAAATGGTGAAAAAATAAAAGAAGTAACTTCTATTCCAGATCACGCAGTTGCGGTGAAAATGTTGCTCGATAAATTACTTGAGCTTGGTGTCATTCAATCGTTCGATGAAATCGAAGGAATTGGTCATCGCGTTGTGCATGGTGGTGAGAAATTTAGCGACTCTGTTTTAATTACAGACGACACGTTAAAAGAAATTGAAGATTTATCTGATTTAGCTCCGTTGCACAACCCAGCGAACGTGATCGGCATTAAAGCGTTTCGTGAAGTTTTGCCAAACGTGCCAGCTGTTGCTGTATTCGATACAGCGTTCCATCAAACGATGCCAGAACAATCGTTTTTATACAGCTTGCCATATGAGTATTATGAAAAGTTTGGTATTCGTAAATACGGATTCCATGGCACGTCCCATAAATATGTAACGCAACGGGCAGCGGAGTTGTTAGGGCGACCAATTGAACAACTTCGTCTCATTTCTTGTCATTTAGGAAATGGAGCGAGTATTGCGGCGGTTGAGGGCGGTAAATCGATCGATACGTCCATGGGATTCACGCCGCTTGCCGGTGTAGCGATGGGAACGCGTTCCGGTAACATTGACCCAGCGTTAATTCCATATATTATGGAAAAAACAGGTAAAACAACAGAAGAAGTTATTGATATTTTAAATAAAAAGAGCGGAATGCTCGGCTTAACTGGTTTCTCGAGCGATTTGCGTGATATTGAAGATGCGGCTTCAAAAGGCGATCGACGTGCAGAGTTGGCGCTCGAAGTGTTTGCTGGACGAATCCATAAATACATCGGTTCGTATGCGGCGCGCATGTGCGGAGTTGATGCCATTATTTTCACAGCAGGCATTGGTGAAAACAGCGATGTCGTACGCGCGAAAGTGTTGCGCGGACTTGAATTTATGGGTGTCTACTGGGATCCAGCATTAAATAAAGTGCGCGGCAAAGAAGCGTTTATTAGCTATCCGCATTCTCCAGTAAAAGTATTAGTCATTCCGACAAATGAAGAAGTAATGATTGCACGAGATGTGATGAGATTAGCGAACTTAGTGTAAAAAAGGTGTCCGTACGGGCACCTTTTTTACATTTTTATTGATGTATGCGATTTGTAACCGTCTGATTCATCCGATACCAAATCCATAAATCGTTAATCATTGAAGCGAGCGAGGCGATTTCGGAATTGAGCATACATGAGCGAGCAAAATCATTTTCTTCTCCGAGTTGCCTTTGTTTTTCATTAATTTGTTGCTCAATCTCAATAATTCGGTCAGGAATTTTCCCGCGAATCGTTTCCCATTCTAACAAAATGGCCGCTTGTTCCTCTTTCGTGTACATTTCCCATTCCTTCTCTAAATGTGGCAGACGGATGCCTAGCCGCTTGTCATATACAAAATATGCGCTCATTTCATTCTCCCATCCTTTTTGCTTACTAATTTTTATTTTAATCAAAATAGTTATTGAAAAAAAGAAAAATAGCTGTTACATTATTAATATGCAAAATGAATAAATATTAAATTGTTAGTATTTTTATTCTTTAGGGAGGAACGATCATGGCAAATCCAAAAGTAGTGCTCGCTTATTCTGGGGGATTAGATACGTCGGTAGCTATTAAATGGCTACAAGAACAAGGATATGATGTAGTTGCTTGTTGTTTAGACGTAGGAGAAGGAAAAGATTTGGAGTTTGTGAAAGAAAAAGCGTTAAAGGTTGGAGCTGTTCAATCATACATGATTGATGCGAAAGAAGAATTTGCGAATGAATATGCGCTTATCGCTTTGCAGGCTCATGCCCTTTACGAAGGAAAATATCCGCTCGTCTCTGCGTTGTCCCGTCCGTTAATTTCAAAGAAGCTCGTTGAAATCGCTGAACTAGAAGGTGCTGTTGCTGTTGCGCACGGTTGTACCGGAAAAGGAAATGACCAAGTGCGCTTTGAAGTATCGATTCAAGCATTAAATCCGAATTTAAAAGTTATTGCACCTGTTCGTGAATGGAAATGGTCGCGCGAAGAAGAAATTGAATATGCGAAAAAACATAACATTCCGATTCCGATTGACTTAGATAGCCCGTTCTCGATCGATCAAAACTTATGGGGAAGAAGTAACGAGTGCGGCATTTTAGAAGATCCATGGGCAGCACCGCCAGAAGAGGCGTATGAATTGACAGCTTCACTTGAACATACACCGAATGAACCGGATATTATCGAAATTGGTTTCGAGCAAGGAGTACCAAAAACGATTAATGGAAAGGCGTACTCGCTTGCAGCGCTTATTCTTGAGCTTAATGCGTTAGCTGGAAAACATGGCGTCGGCCGCATCGACCATGTGGAAAATCGACTTGTGGGCATTAAATCGCGTGAAGTATATGAATGTCCAGGAGCGATAACGCTCATAAAAGCACATAAAGAGCTAGAAGACTTAACGCTTGTGAAAGAAGTCGCTCATTTTAAACCAGTCATTGAACAAAAAATAGCGGAAGTCATTTACAACGGCCTTTGGTTTTCACCATTAAAAGATGCGCTCGTCGCTTTCTTAAAAGAGACACAAAAAAATGTAACAGGTGTTGTACGTGTGAAGTTATTTAAAGGTCATGCAATTGTAGAAGGACGGAAATCGCCGTTTTCGTTATACGATGAAAAACTAGCAACATATACGTCAGAGGACCAATTTGACCATCAAGCGGCAGTCGGATTTATTTCTTTATTTGGCTTGCCTACGAAAGTATATAGCATCGTCAATAGCCAAAAGAAGGTGAACGTGTGAAAAAGTTATGGGGTGGACGGTTTACAAAAACAGCCGCACAATGGGTCGATGACTTCGGAGCATCGATCCATTTTGATCAACAGCTCGTTGAAGAAGATATAGAAGGAAGCATCGCCCACGTGACGATGCTCGGCGAGTGTGGTATTTTACCGAAAGAAGATGTCGAAACGATTAAAAAAGGGTTAACAAAGTTATTAGAGAAAGCGAAAAGCGGAGAACTTTCCTTTTCTGTTGCCTATGAAGATATCCATTTAAACATTGAAAAAATGTTAATCGATGAAATCGGTCCAGTTGGAGGAAAGCTTCATACTGGAAGAAGTCGAAACGACCAAGTCGCGACAGATATGCATTTATATTTGCGAAAACGGGTTATCGAGATTATCGAACTTATTCGGCAATTGCAACGTGTGCTTGTTGAAAAAGCAGAGCGACATGTGGAGACGCTTATTCCAGGCTACACGCATTTGCAGAGAGCACAGCCAATTTCATTTGCCCATCACCTTCTTGCTTACGTATGGATGTTTGAACGCGACCGTGAACGGTTTACAGAGTCGTTAAAGCGCATTAATAAATCGCCACTCGGTGCTGGAGCGCTCGCAGGGACGACGTTCCCGATTGATCGCCACTTGACCGCCAAGCTTCTTAGTTTTGACAGCATCTATGAAAATAGCTTAGATGCGGTGAGCGACCGGGACTTTATTATTGAATTTTTAAGTCATAGTTCTATGTTGATGATGCATTTATCCCGTTTTTGTGAAGAACTTATTCTTTGGTCGAGTGAAGAGTTCAAGTTTATTGAAATAGATGATACGTTTGCGACAGGAAGCAGCATTATGCCGCAAAAGAAAAATCCAGATATGGCTGAACTTATTCGTGGGAAAACGGGGCGGGTGTATGGTCACCTTATGGCGTTGTTGACCGTCATGAAAGGGTTGCCGCTCGCTTACAATAAAGATATGCAAGAAGATAAAGAAGGGATGTTTGATACCGTTCAGACGGTGATCGGTAGTTTAAAAATTTTTGCGGGTATGATTGAAACGATGACCGTTCGTGTAGACGTGATGGAAAAAGCGACGAAACAAGATTTTTCAAATGCGACAGAACTAGCAGACTATTTAGCAAAAAAGGGCGTGCCGTTTCGCGAGGCGCACGAAATCGTTGGGAAGCTTGTGCTTACATGTTTAGAGCGAGGAATATTTTTAATGGATTTGCCGCTTGATGTGTATCGCCAAGCTTCGCCTTTATTTGAAGAAGATATTTATGAAGCGCTTGATCCGCACACTGCAGTGAATCGCCGCACGAGCGCGGGGGGCACAGGATTTACAGAAGTGAAAAAAGCAATTGAAAAAGTAAAACAAATGTTAGAGGCATAAAAGCAAACGCTTTTATGCCTCTGTTTGTTCAGGTGTGCGTACGACAAGCACGTCGCATTTAGCATATCGTGTAATATGTTCAGAAACGCTTCCAATGAAAAATCGTTCAACTGCGCTCATTCCTGTTGCGCCGCAAACGATTAAATCAACTTCATACTTTGGAGCAACTTCTTTGGAAATTTTCACTTTTGGGGAACCGTATTCGATGTCTGTGACGACTTCTTTCACTCCTGCATCGATCGCCTGTTTTTCGTATGATTGCAATAATTCTTTCGCAAACTTTTCTGCTCGCTCGGCAACCGTACGATCGTATGCTTCGATCGTTGCAAACGAACGAACGTCGATAATGTGCGAAAGAACAAGTGAAGCATCGTTTCGTTTGGCGATTTCAATCGCTTTTTTAAACGCCCATTCCGCTTCTTTTGAGCCATCGACGGCGACCAAAATCTTTTTGTACTTGTACATAGCCATTCCCCCAATAAAAAATTTTCCTTCCAATTCAAGTATATCATTTTTTGTAAAACAAACACTACGTATTGTCGAAAAATTTATGACAAAAGGAGTGAATATTGATGAGAGAAAAAGAGCAAAAAGAACAGCTCTATTATGATGAAGAAGGGATCGCGCAAGTGACTGAACAAATTACAGACGCATACATTAGCGGCGTCATTGAACAGGACGATGAACAAAAGAGGCGATAATGCCTCTTTTGTTTATCGCTATGATCGAGCATAAAATGTGTTTTCCTCCGTCAGTTTGTAGTACGATAAACGTAGCAAAGCATGGATGGAGGGATAATTAGTGAGGCATGCGATTGTAACGGCAGGAACGAAAGGGCTCGGAAAAAAAGTGACGGAACGTTTTTTGGAAAAAGGATGCGCTGTTACCGTCCATTATCGAAGCGACATCCAGGCTGTTGAATCGTTAAAAGAAACATATCGCCATTGTGAAGACCGACTTCATTTCGTGCAAGGAGATGTGACGAAAAAAGAAGATTTAGTTCGCCTTGTGAATGAAGCGTTTGCGAAGTTTGGCCGCATCGATTATTTAATTCATAATGCGGGTCCTTACATATTTGAGCGGAAAAAGTTGGCGGATTATACGGATAACGAATGGTATGAGATGATTGAAGGGAATTTAAGTGCGATGTTTCATTTGTTTAAACAAGTTGTTCCGATTATGCGCGCTCAACATTTTGGTCGCATCGTAACATACGGTTTTCAAGGGGCGGACCATGCGCCAGGGTGGATGTATCGCTCAGCGTTTAGTGCAGCCAAAGTTGGACTTGTATCATTAACAAAAACGATCGCTTTTGAGGAAGCAGAGCATGGCATTACAGCGAATATGGTTTGTCCGGGAAATATTATTGGAGAAATGAAAGAAGCAACGATTGCGTATGCTCGTCAACAGAAAGATGAGATGACCCCTATTGGTCGCCCGGGTACAGGGGAAGATATTGCACGAGTTGTTGAGTTTTTATGTGATGATTTTTCAGATATGATTACAGGAGCTGTGATTGAAGTAACGGGGGGGCTTGATGTCATTCATCGGTATCGGAAATAGGCTGCCAACATGACAGCCTATACAATTTGTAGTTCTTTCGGATATATTGTTAATGTGAGCGGTCCTTTTTCAGTCATATACATGTCATCTTCAATGCGTACGCCACCGACAGATGGGACGTAAATGCCAGGTTCAATAGTAAATACCATCCCAGCTTGAAGAGGGGTCGTGTTTGATTCGTTCATCGAAGGGTATTCATGAACATCGATGCCGAGTCCATGTCCGATGCGATGAGGAAAATACTCTCCATACCCTTCTCGTTCAATTCGCGAACGGGCAGCTTTGTCGATGCTTCCAATTGGTGTACCGATTTGGCAAGCGTCAATGGCAGCTCGTTGTGCTTGCAACACCGTATTGTATATACGTCTTTGCTCTTCTGTTGGCTGTCCAAATACGACGGTGCGCGTAATGTCGGAACAATAGCCATCAAGAACGACACCGAGATCAAATAAGACAAAATCGCCCGTTTGGATGCGATTCGTTCCTGGAACACCGTGAGGATGCGCGCTATTTGTTCCAGTAAGCACCATCGTGTCAAAAGCCATCGTTCGCACCCCTTTTCTTTTCAACTCATATTCAATTGTTGCGATGATTTCTAGCTCTGTTTTTCCTTCTTTTAGGGCACGGACGCCAACATCGACACCAAAATCAGCTAGCTCAGCTGCTTGACGGAGCGTTTGCAGCTCCTTTTCATCTTTTGTCATTCGTAATTCATGTAGCGTATCGGTCAAATCGAAAAACGATGCATGTAAAAAACATGTTTGAAGTCGTTCGAGGCGATTGACTGTTAAATGACTGTTTTCGATACCGATACGCTCATTTTGTACATTTCGTTTACTTAACTCGTTGCTTAACATATGCCACGGATCGTGAACGTCATCATAACTAACAATTCCATACGCCCACCCTGCCTGTTTTGCTTGATTTGCATCCATTTCGGGACAAATAAGAAACGGTTCTTCATCTGGAAAAATGACAATGGCTAGCAGTCGTTCATGTGGGTTGCTGTAAAAGCCACTAAAATAAAAAACGTTTGCCGTTGATGTAATGAATGCCCACGATCCATTCGTTTCTTTCAACTTTTGTTGAAGCTTACTTATTCGTTCCATGATGTTCACATCCTTTCTTTTTCAGCTTATCATGAACAAAAAAAGAAGGAAATAGTGAACAAATGAAGAAACAAAATCATGTCAAAAACAAAGAAAGGAGCACGAAACATGAAAGTCACTTATCACGGACATTCTGTTGTTAAAATTGAGACGAGCGGAAAAACAATTTTCATTGATCCGTTTATTACAGGCAATCCGACGACGGATTTAAAAGCGGAGGATGTTTATGTTGACGTTATTTTATTGACACACGGACATAATGATCACGTGGGCGATACGGTTGCATTAGCGAAAAAACACGATGCTCTCGTCATTGCTCCTTATGAATTAGCCACGTATTTAGGATGGAAAGGTGTTCGCGTTCAC
Organism: Anoxybacillus sp. ST4; assembly: GCF_019448545.1. Taxonomy (NCBI): domain Bacteria; kingdom Bacillati; phylum Bacillota; class Bacilli; order Caryophanales; family Anoxybacillaceae; genus Anoxybacillus; species Anoxybacillus sp. ST4. Next base: position 130,240 of record NZ_JAHZOE010000002.1, read on the forward strand.
CCGATGCACATCGGTGGATCGTTTTCTTTTGAGTTTGGAAAAGTAAAACTGACGCAAGCGTTTCATGGCTCAAGCTATGTAGAAGAAAACGAAACGATCGTTTATACAGGAATGCCAAGCGGTATTTTGTTTAGCGCGGAAGGAAAGACGATTTACCATGCGGGGGATACAGCGTTATTTTCTGATATGAAGCTCATCGGGGAAATGAATGATATTGATGTTGCCTTTTTACCAATTGGTGATAATTTTACGATGGGACCAGAGGATGCGGCAGTTGCGGCGAGATGGTTAAAAGCGAAAATAGCTGTGCCGATTCATTACAATACATTCCCGGTCATTCAACAAGATCCGCAACGATTTGTGAAGATGATCGAGGGTGTGGGGCGCATATTGCATGTTGGCGAAAGTATTGAGCTGTGAAAACGCTCATTGAATGCGGTCAAGCACACCCTTATAATAAAAGTAACAAACTGTCGAAAAAGGGTGGGGCAACTTGACGATTACGAAGCACGAACAAATTTTACAATATATCGAAACGTTACCAGTTGGGGAAAAAATATCTGTTCGCCAAATTGCGAAAGAAATGGGAGTAAGCGAAGGAACAGCATATCGTGCTATAAAAGACGCCGAAACAAAAGGATACGTCAGTACGATTGAGCGCGTCGGAACGATTCGAATTGAACAAAAAAAGAAAGAAAATATCGAAAAGCTAACGTATGCGGAAGTTGTCAATATTGTTGACGGACAAGTGCTCGGGGGAAAAGAAGGATTACATAAAACGTTAAATAAATTTGTGATCGGTGCGATGAAGCTTGAAGCAATGATGCGATATACAGGCGCGGGGAATTTATTGATCGTTGGCAATCGGACGAAAGCGCACGAACTAGCGATTGAAGCGGGCGCAGGCGTTTTGATTACAGGTGGTTTTGATACGGAAGAGCATGTGAAAAAATTAGCGGATGAGCGGCAATTGCCAATTATTTCAACAAGTTATGATACGTTTACAGTTGCGACGATGATTAACCGAGCCATTTATGATCAGCTCATTAAAAAGGAAATTGTTCTCGTCGAAGATATTTTGACGCCATTTGAAAAAACAGCATATTTGTATGTAACAGATCAAGTAGAACGGTGGTACGAGCTAAATCGAGAAACGAAGCATAGTCGCTTTCCTGTAATTGATCAACAATTAAAAGTGCAAGGTATTGTGACGGCAAAAGATATTATGGGTTACGAGCGTGATGTGCCGATTGAAAAAGTAATGACGAAACATCCGATTACAGTAAGCGGAAAAACGTCTGTCGCTTCCGCTTCGCATATGATGGTGTGGGAAGGAATTGAAGTATTGCCCGTTGTTGATGAATACAATCGGCTACAAGGAATCATTAGCCGACAAGATGTATTAAAAGCATTGCAACTCGCACAACGCCAGCCACAAGTCGGTGAGACGATCGATGATATTGTCACCACCCAGTTTTTAACCGAAACGGTTGACGGTGTTTTTCGCTGCAACATTACTCCGCAAATGACAAACCATTTAGGGACGTTATCGTACGGGGTGTTTACAACCATTGTGACCGAGGCGGCTACGAGGGCTCTTCGCCTACATAAGCGTGGAGACCTTGTTGTCGAAAACATTACAATTTATTTTATTAAACCTGTACAAATTGATACGGTCATCGATATTAAGCCAAAATTATTAGAAATCGGTCGTAAGTTTGGAAAGGTGGACGTCGAAGTATTTAATGAAGGAACGCTTGTCGGAAAGGCGTTAATGATGTGTCAATTACTTGAACGACAATAGGCTGCATGTAGCAGCCTATTTTGTTTCTTCCGCCTCTTTTACCGCAAGCGGAAAATAGTAGCGATGAGCGCGATAGCCTGACCATATGCTTCCCGCACCAACGAGGAGAAAAACAATGCCGACAATGAGCGAGACAGTTGAGCGATGAATGAGAAATTGGTTAATTGCAAAGAAAAATACAAACGAGCCGAGCGCTATGCTTGATTTAGCACTAATCCATTTCCGCTCCATCGGCTTTTTACTGCGAACATATTTGATTTTGTAATACAAATAAAACGACAACGAAAAAACGATAAGTATAACAAATATTGGCATATCTAGCCCTCCGACATAAAAAGTTGTTGCGTGATTATTTTACATCTTTTCGAATCATAATAAAATATGTTTTAATGGAGAAAAAAAGGGAGAAGCGCCATGGAACAAAAAGTTTTGGAAATTATTGATCATATTGAACAGTTTGACACAATTATTATTCACCGTCACGTTCGACCAGATCCTGATGCGTACGGCTCGCAAGGAGGATTAGCAGAACTAATTCAAGCGTCATTTCCAGAAAAACGAGTATATACGGTTGGAAAAGACGAACCATCGCTCGAATTTTTGCGTAAAATGGATGTCATCCCAGATGAAATGTATCATGATGCTCTTGTGATCGTTTGCGATACGGCGAATGAAGAGCGCGTATGCGATCAACGCTATAAGCTCGGAAAGAAAATTATTAAAATCGATCATCATCCAAATGAAGATCCGTACGGTGACATATTATGGGTAGATACGAGTGCCAGCTCGGTTAGTGAGATGATTTATGAGCTATATTTAATGGGAAAAGAGCGCGGCCTTGTTTTAACGAAAGAGGCAGCTCGCTTAATTTATGCTGGCATTGTTGGCGATACAGGTCGTTTCCTTTTCCCTAGCACGAATCCGAAAACATTTAAGTATGCGAGCGAGCTAATCGAGTACGGCTTTTCTTTTGTTGATTTGTACGAACAACTATACCGAACAAAATTATCGATTGCTCATTTAAGTGGGTATGTGTTGCAACATTTCGAGCTGTCTGAACACGGCGTTGCCCACATTATATTAACAAAGGAACTATTGAGCCAGTACGATGCGACGCCAACAGAAGCTTCACAACTCGTTAGCGTGCTTGGAAATATTGAAGGAATAAAGGCGTGGGTATTTTTCGTGGAGGAAGATGATCAAATTCGCGTTCGTCTTCGCTCAAGAGGTCCGATCGTCAATGAAGTAGCTAAAAAATATCGCGGTGGAGGTCATCCGCTAGCAGCAGGAGCGTCCATCTATTCGTGGGAAGAAGTAAAACACGTATTGGCTGACTTAAATGAAGTATGTAAGCAACAGTAGAACATATCTACTGTTGCTTTAATTTTATTTCAATCGATACGTTAGTGAAAAATAAAATCGTTTCGATATCGAGACGGTACGTTCGATTGTCAATGACGTATGTTTTATTTTCAATTGCTTTTTTTAATAGCTCTTTGCTTTTATATACTGTTTCAATATCTTTCGCTGTAATATGTTGAATGTCTTTTTTTATATTTTCTTCAATGCGAAATGTTGTGTACGTATCGATGCCGTAAGATTGGGCGTTAATTACTTTCACATCAATCGATTGAATCATCAGTCGCTTTTTATTTTCTTCATTCAGCTGAACATAATCTTGTTGCCAAATGTTTAAATCATGCTTTAGCTGCGCAATGATTTCTTGCTGAGTTTTTAATTGGCGTACTTGTTTCTCTTGCAAAATGCCAAAAATTTGTGCGAAAACGATCCAACTAACGATTGCACCAATCATGGCTCCAGCGAAAAATCGTTGCCAGCCCGGATCACGTGCATATGGTGGAACTCTCATGCGCTATTCTCCTGTGTAAACCAGCGAATGAACGTCATACCTGTTTGGGCGCCTCCAGTCGCTGATAAAATCAGCAAAAACTGTTTAATGACATCGCGTGTTTCCCCTTGAAAAAAGCCGCGTTCCACGCTATAAAACGTATCGAACGTCCCACCAATCGCCGCAATTAGCGCCCAAATTTTTAAACTGCTTGCGAATCGGTACATCATTGTTAGCGGTGGTTCACCAGATAAAAAAGCCCCAAATCCGCCAATGAATGCTCCTCCTACTAACACACCTAAAGCGATGAAATAGCTTTGAATAAAAGCAGGCAAAAACGCTGTTTTCATCTCCATCTCGCTCACTCCTTCTGTATACTATGTATATGGGACAAATAAGAAAGGTATGTTTTGCTTTTCTGCTTTCGTGGCGACTATAATAGAAAAAAATAGAAAAGGTGGGGGACACATTGTCGTTTATCCATCTACAAGTGCGAAGTGGTTATAGTTTATTAAGTAGTACAGTGAAAATGGAAGAGCTTGTCACACGCTCATGCGAGCTTCAATTTTCCGCTATTGCGTTAACAGATGAAAACGTATTGTATGGCGCCGTTCCGTTTTATAAAGCGTGCCAAGCACATGGAATAAAGCCGATCATCGGTATGATTGCAACGATAGTTGATGAACACGGACACGAAGACGAGCTTGTGTTGTTAGCGAAAAACAATTACGGGTATCGCCAGCTTGTACATATTGCGACGACGATTCAAATGAATGATGGAAAAGGCATTCCTTTATCTCATTTTTCTCGTCACACGAGTGAATTAATTGGTATAACAAGCGGCGTACGTGGGCGAATAGAACAACATTTGTTAAACGGAGAAATCGCTCAGGCGGAAGCGCTCGTTCAAACGTATACAACCATTTTTCAGCCAGGTGATTTTTATATCAATATTCAACAACACGGGCTACAAGAGCAAGAGAAATTGTTCCCGCTACTTCTCGAATATAGTAGACGTTGGAACGTTCCACTCGTTGCGACAAACGATGTGCGTTACATATATCAAGAAGATGCGCTTGCTTATGAATGTTTGCTTGCGATGAAGCACGGGAAGAAAATGACCGATTCGAGCCGACCTCGTTTGGCAGCAAATGAATATTATTTGAAAAGTGCAGATGATATGACTGCCTCATTTTCTATATGTCATGAGGCGGTGGAAGAAACGGTGCGCATTGCAGAGCGATGCGATGTAACGTTTGAGCATGAGCAATGGTTTATGCCGCGCTATCCTGTCCCCTCAGGGACAACAGCTGATGAGCATTTGCAATCATGGTGTTGGGAGCAATTGACGAAACGTTTTCCAAATCGTCCGCAACCGTACGTTGATCGATTACAATACGAACTACAAATCATTCAACAGATGAACTTTAGCGACTATTTTTTAATTGTTGCCGACTTTGTTCGCTTTGCCCGCGAGCAAGGCATATTCGTCGGGCCAGGGCGCGGGTCAGCGGCAGGTTCTCTCGTTGCCTACATACTCGGCATTACACAAATCGATCCGTTGCAATATGGACTTTTGTTCGAACGCTTTTTAAATCCAGCTCGTTTATCACTTCCCGATATAGATATCGATTTTCCTGATGATCGTCGCGAAGAAGTGATTCGCTACATTGAACAAAAATATGGAAAAGATTACGTTGCACAAATTATTACGTTTGGGACGTTCGGAACGCGCTCAGCGATTCGCGAAGTTGGTCGTGTGTTTGATGTAGATGAACACGACGTGCAACAAACGTTACATACCGGGCGGCTCGACCATACACGGCCATGGCATCGCGTGGTGCAACGTATTGAAGGATTGCCAAAGCATACGTCGATTCATGCTGCCGGCATTGTCATTAGCCCATGCCCATTAACGGACATCGTTCCTCTTCAAAGTGGGCAAACGACAACATATGTGACGCAATATGCGATGGATGCGCTTGAACAAATAGGACTATTAAAATTTGATTTGCTTGCATTGAAAAATTTAACGACGATCGAGCAAATGATAGATAGTATTGAAAAACGGACAGGACGTCGTTTACGTTTTGACAACGTGCCGCTTGATGACGAACAAACGTATGCTCTTTTCAGCCAAGGAGATACATTTGGCGTATTTCAGCTTGAGTCAGAAGGAATGAAGCGGGTATTGCGCGAATTAAAACCGACAACGTTCGAAGATATTGTTGCAGTAAACGCTCTATTTCGTCCAGGTCCGATGGAGCAAATCCCAACATACATTTCTCGCAAACATCGTCGTGAATCGATCGTTTACATGCATGATGATTTAAAGTCGATTTTGCAGTCAACATATGGCGTCATCATTTATCAAGAACAAATTATGAAAATTGTTGAGAAAATGGCAAACTTTTCGTTAACCCAAGCTGATTTATTACGTCGAGCAATAAGTAAAAAAGACGTCGCGCAAATGGAAAAAGAGAAAAGGCGCTTCATTGAAGGATGTATGCAAAATGGATACGCTGCTCATGTCGCAAACGAATTGTACGAGCTCATCGTTCGATTTGCTGGGTATGGATTTAATCGAAGTCATGCGGTCGCGTATAGTTACATTTCGTATATGATGGCGTATATTAAAGCGCATTATCCGCTCGATTTTTATGCCGCATTATTAACAAACGTAAGCGGTCAAAAAGAAAAAATGATGCAATGTGTGTACGAACTTCGGAAAAAACGAATACGATTACTTCCTCCTTCGATCGGACGAAGTGAAGAGCACTTTACCGTTGATGAAAACAGTATTCGTTTTGGGTTTTTAGCGATTAAACAAGTTAACTCTGCCTTTATCAAACAAGTTATTCGGGAGCGCCGAAAGCGACCGTTTTCCGATTTTTTTGATTTTGTTTCCCGACTACGCCTCGAACCTTCACAAAGAAAAATGGTTGAAGCGTTCATTTTTTCTGGTTGCTTTGATGAATTTCGTATTGAGCGTGCTACTCTTTATGCAAGTATAGATGTGGCGTTTGAGCATGCACAGTTTTTCACATCGCTTCCTCATATACGACCAAAGTACGTTCATGCTGAGCCGTTATCGCTTATCGATCAGCTCAAGTATGAAAAACAATGGCTCAACGTATACGTATCTCCACATCCTGTTGAGTCATTTTCGCATTTTTATTCAATATGGGGAGCAAAACGAATGTATGAGTGGGAAAAGGAAGAGTCAAATTACGGTAAAGTGATCGCATACGTTGAGGAGGTGACGAAAAAGCGGACAAAAAAGGGAGAAGAGATGGCGTTTCTTACAATTTGTGACGATAGCGATGAGTGGCATGCTATTGTATTTCCAGCAAGCTACCGGCGTTTTCATTCCATATTGCAACAAGGAACGGTGTTGTATATGGAAGGGAAAATAGAGAAAAGGATGAATGGTTGGCACCTAATTGTACAACAACTGAGGAAGCCAGAGTGTGTATACGTGAAAATTGACGAACAACATGCATCACCGATCGTGTTGCAACAGTTAAAAAACGTGTTAACGACTTATCGTGGGCATGTACCTGTTGTTTTGTATTATGAGGCGGAGGGGAAAAAAGTACAGCTTTCCCACGAATATGCCGTTTCTCCGCAAGATGAATGCATGAAGCAGTTGACGGCATTGCTTGGGGACGGAAACGTTGTCGTAAAATAAAAAGCTTTACTATTTTTCATTTTTATTATATTTTTATAGAAGTTAAGTGGTCAGACCAGTTGTTGACGACTTTTTAGGGAGGAAGATGTCGTGTCGTTGTTTGAAGAAGCGCTTCGTATGCATGAACGTTATCAAGGGAAGCTAGAAGTAAAAGCGAAAGTGCCATTAAGGAACGCCTATGATTTAAGTTTGGCGTATTCTCCTGGTGTGGCCGAACCGTGCAAAGCTATTTCTCACGATCCAATCAAAATATACGATTATACATTAAAAGCGAACACGGTAGCTGTTGTATCGAATGGAAGTGCGGTATTAGGACTTGGAAACATTGGGGCGGAAGCAGCATTGCCGGTTATGGAAGGAAAAGCTGTGCTTTTTAAAAGTTTTGCCGGAGTTGATGCCTTTCCGATTTGTTTAAATACATCAGATGTGGAACAAATCATTCAAACAGTTAAACTGCTTGAACCGACGTTTGGTGGCATCAACTTAGAAGATATTGCTGCTCCGCATTGTTTTATTATTGAAGAGCGATTAAAGGAAGAAATGAACATTCCTGTCTTTCACGACGACCAGCACGGAACAGCGATTGTGACTGTTGCGGGTCTAGTCAACGCGTTAAAGTTAGTAAACAAAAAGATGGAAGATATTCAAGTCGTGATTAACGGAGCAGGTGCGGCAGGCATTGCGATCATGAAGTTGCTCCGTTGTTACGGAGTCAAACATATGATTATGTGCGATTCAAAAGGGGCCATTTATGAGGGGCGTCCGTACGGAATGAATGACATCAAACATGAAATTGCGCAATGGACAAACGTGGAGAAAAAATCAGGGACGTTACAAGAAGTGATTGTTGGTGCGGATGTATTTATTGGTGTGTCTGTTGCAGGAGCATTGACAGCTGGCATGGTTGAAACGATGAATCGGGATGCGATCATTTTTGCGATGGCAAACCCGATGCCAGAAATTATGCCTGAAGAGGCGCTACAAGCAGGGGCGACGGTTGTCGGAACAGGACGCTCTGACTATCCGAATCAAGTAAATAACGTTTTGGCGTTTCCAGGTATGTTTAGAGGGGCGCTTGATGTGCGCGCAAAACAAATTAATGAACAAATGAAAATAGCGGCCGTTGAAGCGATTGCTAACTTAATTACAGAAGATGAATTGCGCGCCGATTATGTCATTCCAGCTCCGTTTGATCCTCGTGTTGCTCCAGCGGTCGCCGCTGCTGTGGCGAAAGCAGCAATCGAAACAGGGGTCGCACGCACGATGATCGATCCAAAAGAGGTAGAAAAACGAACACGACAATTAGTAGCCATTGCAGGTGAGCACAACGATGACGACTTCTAAAGTGTACATTGAAACGTTTTGGCAAATTCATCGTATGATTGAGGAAGCAGGTCTCCAACCTGGAGATCGACTTCCTTCCGAACGAGAATTAGCTGAAAGATTACAAGTTGGACGTTCTTCTGTTCGCGAAGCACTAAGGGCGTTAGAACTGCTCGGACTCATTGAAACGCGTCGCGGAGAAGGGACGTTTATGAAGCCGTTCGGTGAACATCAGCTCATTCAACTCCTCGGTTCGTTTATTTTACAAGGAAATCGGGAAAAACGAGATTTAGTTGAAACAAAATTGTTAATCGAGCGAACGTGCCTACAGCTTGCTTGCGAACGAATGACAGAGGAGAAGTTCGAGCACATCGCACAAGCAGAGCACACGTACCATTTGTTTTTTCGACGAATTGTGGAAGCGACGGATAATTATTTATTGCTACGCATTTGGCTTGTATTAAACGACTTTTTTGAGCACGTATATACAATAGATGTCCCTTCCAAGTTTTATGACGAAATGTCGCAGGCGCTACAAAAAAAATGTTGCGTAGAAACAATGGCTGTTTATGAGCGATATGTCATGCAAAATATGTCGAAAGACAAATGACACAATATGACAAACAAAGTTGTCTTTATCCGGTAAAGTAGAAATGGACTAAGTAGGGGAGGGAAACATGTGCTAAAAGATTTGTTCTCTAAAAAGAAGAAATATGCGACCATTCCGTCTGAACAAGCAAAGCAAGACGTACCGGAAGGCATTATGACGAAATGTCCGAAATGCAAAAAGATTATGTATACGAAAGAGCTAGTGAAAAATTTACGCGTTTGTATATCGTGCGGCTATCATCATCCGATGTCTGCTCCTGAACGTATTGCGTGCTTATTAGATGAAGGAACGTTTTGTGAATATGACCGTCACCTTCTTTCTAAAAACCCGCTCGACTTTCCGCAATATATGGAAAAGATTGAGGAAGATCGTGAGAAAACGAAGCTAAATGAGGCGGTTGTGACAGGAGAAGGAACGATCAACGGCTTTCCTGTCGTTGTTGCCGTGATGGATTCACGATTTCGTATGGGAAGCATGGGATCGGTCGTTGGAGAAAAAATTGCTCGCGCCATTGAACGAGCGATGGAGAAATCCGTTCCTTTCATTATTTTTACCGCTTCGGGTGGGGCGCGTATGCAAGAAGGTGTGTTAAGTTTAATGCAAATGGCAAAAACAAGTGCAGCATTAAAACTGTTTAGCGAACAAGGTGGGTTAATTATTTCCGTCATGACTCATCCGACGACCGGGGGGGTGTCGGCGAGTTTCGCTTCGCTCGGAGATTATAATTTCGCTGAACCAGGAGCGCTTATCGGTTTTGCAGGGCGGCGAGTCATTGAACAAACGGTTCGCGAAGAACTGCCAGATGATTTTCAAACGGCTGAATTTTTATTAAAACACGGACAATTAGACGCTGTCATTCCGCGTCATGAATTAAAAGATACATTAACGAATGTATTAGACATTCACCAAGCGCGAGGTGAGGACGAATGGCGTACGAGTTAGAATTCGAAAAGCCGCTTGTAGAGTTAAGGAAAAAAATTAGTGAGTTAAAAGAGTTTACGAAACATCGCGATGTCGATTTTTCAGATGAAATTAATAAACTAGAAGCGCGTCTTGAAAAGCTTGAACATGACATTTATGCCAACTTAAGCCCATGGGATCGCGTACAAATTGCACGTCATCCAAATCGGCCAACAACGCTTGATTATATTGAGCGGTTGTTTACAAATTTTTTCGAATGTCACGGAGACCGTTGCTTCGCGGATGATGAAGCGATTGTAGGAGGAATTGCTAAATATCGCGGATTACCTGTGACGGTAATCGGCCATCAGCGCGGGAAAGATACAAAAGAAAATATTCGCCGTAATTTTGGTATGCCGCATCCCGAAGGATATCGAAAAGCGCTCCGTTTAATGAAACAAGCGGAGAAATTTGGGCGCCCCATTATTTGTTTCATTGATACGAAAGGAGCATATCCGGGGAAAGCAGCAGAAGAACGAGGACAAAGTGAAGCGATTGCTCGCAACTTATTTGAAATGGCAGGATTAACTGTTCCTGTCGTATGCATTGTGATCGGTGAAGGAGGAAGCGGTGGTGCGCTTGCTCTTGGTGTCGGCAACTATGTTCATATGCTTGAAAATTCGACGTATTCCGTCATCTCACCGGAAGGAGCGGCCGCAATTTTATGGAAAGATGCTTCCCTTGCAAAAAAAGCTGCTGAAACGATGAAAATTACAGCAAAAGATTTAAAACAGCTCGGCGTCATTGATGAGATCGTTCCAGAAGTGCGTGGAGGGGCACACCGAAATGTCGATGAGCAAGCGAAATACATTGACGATGTGCTACAACGTTCATTGCGTCAATTGCTTCCATTAAGCGCTGAACAGCTGATTGCGCAACGATACGAAAAATATAAACAGATTGGCGATTTTATTGAATCTCAACAACACGTATCGGTTATGTAAAAAGGTCATCATCGGATGGCCTTTTTACATGAAATAAATGATTTTGGGCAAACTTGTTGTAGTGAAAAAAATCAACGTTTTGTGAAACATTTCATTATGTATTGTGTTCCATATACCTTCATGTTATCTTAAAGTAAGAGGTCATACTTCTTATTTTATTTTTTTAAAGAGGTGAAGAGCGATGAAAAGAATTGGTGTGCTTACGAGCGGTGGCGATTCGCCAGGAATGAATGCCGCTATTCGTGCGGTTGTTCGGAAAGCGATTTACCACGGCTTAGAAGTGTACGGCATTTATCACGGATATGCTGGATTGATTGCCGGGAATATAAAGAAGCTTGAGATTGGCGATGTTGGCGACATTATTCATCGCGGCGGAACGATGTTATATACTGCCCGCTGTCCAGAATTCAAAACGTTGGAAGGACAGTTAAAAGGAATTGAGCAGTTGAAAAAACACGGTATTGAGGGGCTTGTTGTCATTGGTGGCGACGGTTCATACCAAGGGGCGAAAAAATTAACAGAGCACGGCTATCCTTGTGTTGGTGTGCCGGGAACGATTGATAATGACATTCCTGGAACAGATTTTACGATCGGATTTGACACAGCATTGAATACAGTGATTGACGCGATTGATAAAATTCGTGATACAGCGACATCTCATGAACGTACATACGTTATCGAAGTCATGGGGCGTCACGCTGGTGATATTGCTCTTTGGGCAGGACTTGCTGGCGGTGCGGAAAGCATTTTAATTCCAGAAGCTGATTATGATATGGATGAAATTGTTGCTCGTCTGAAACGCGGACATGAGCGCGGTAAAAAACATAGTATTATCATCGTTGCAGAAGGGGTTGGCAGCGGTGTTGATTTTGGTAAACGCATTGAAGAAGCAACAGGATTTGAAACGCGTGTAACTGTGCTAGGGCACGTACAGCGCGGTGGATCACCGACAGCGTTTGACCGTGTGCTTGCTAGCCGTTTAGGTGCGCGCGCAGTGGAATTGTTACTCGAAGGAAAAGGTGGACGTTGCGTTGGCATTCAAAACAATCATCTCGTCGACCACGACATCATTGAAGCGTTAGCACAAAAACATACAGTTGACCAAAAAATGTATCAACTATCAAAAGAACTTTCAATTTAGTGGTTATTTATGGTATCGTTTCCATATGCAAAGTGTAGGAGGGTATTTATGCGCAAAACGAAAATTGTTTGTACGATCGGTCCAGCGAGCGAAAGTGTAGAAAAGCTTGTGCAACTCATTGAGGCAGGTATGAATGTTGCCCGCCTCAACTTTTCGCACGGAAGTCATGAAGAACATGCAGCGCGCATTCGCAACATTCGCGAAGCATCGAGAATGACTGGAAAAACGGTTGCGATTTTATTGGATACGAAAGGTCCAGAAATTCGTACACATGACATGGAAAATGGTGCGATTGAATTGAAAGCGGGCGCTGAAGTCACTATTTCGATGACGGAAGTGCTCGGTACGCCAGAAAAATTTTCGATTACGTATGAAGGGCTAATTGACGATGTGCATGTCGGCTCAACGATTTTGTTAGACGATGGTTTAATTGGTTTAGAAGTATTGGCTGTTGATAAAGAAGCGAAAGAAATAAAAACAAAAGTATTAAACGGTGGCGTATTAAAAAATAAAAAAGGTGTAAACGTTCCGGGCGTCAAAGTAAAATTGCCAGGTATTACAGAAAAAGATGCTGCTGACATTCGTTTCGGTATCGAGCAAGGTATTGATTTTATTGCTGCATCATTTGTTCGTCGCGCTTCAGATGTGCTTGAAATTCGGGAATTGCTTGAGGCACATGACGCGTTACACATTCAAATCATCCCGAAAATTGAGAACCAAGAAGGCGTAGACAATATTGATGAAATTTTAGAAGTGGCAGACGGTTTAATGGTTGCTCGCGGTGACTTAGGCGTCGAAATTCCAGCGGAAGAAGTGCCTCTCGTCCAAAAAGAGCTAATTAAAAAATGCAATGCTCTTGGAAAACCTGTTATTACAGCGACACAAATGCTTGATTCCATGCAACGAAATCCACGTCCAACTCGCGCTGAGGCGAGCGATGTAGCAAACGCCATTTTTGACGGAACAGATGCGATTATGCTTTCTGGCGAAACGGCAGCAGGCGCTTATCCAGTCGAGGCGGTACAAACGATGCATCGCATCGCTTTACGTACAGAACAAGCGTTGCAATATCGCGACTTATTATCAAAACGCAGCAAACAAAGCGGCACAACGATTACAGATGCGATTGGACAATCGGTTGCCCATACAGCGTTAAATTTAGATGTCGCAGCGATTGTGACGCCGACAGTGAGCGGTCATACAGCGCGTATGATTTCGAAATATCGCCCAAAAGCGCCAATTATTGCGGTGACATCTGATGAAGCAGTGTCTCGGAAATTAGCGCTCGTTTGGGGCGTTTATCCACGCGTTGCCCAACATGCAACGTCGACAGACGAAATGCTCGATATTGCTGTTGAGGCCGCTCTTGGCACAGGCATCGTCAAACATGGTGATCTCGTTGTCATTACTGCGGGAGTACCAGTTGGGGAAACGGGATCAACGAACTTAATGAAAGTTCATATGATCGGTGATATGATTGCAAAAGGCCAAGGCATCGGTCGTAAATCAGCATTTGGAAAAGCGGTTGTAGCAAAAACTGCTCAAGAAGCGCTTGAAAAAATGGTTGAAGGTGGCATTTTAGTGGCACCCGCAACAGATGCGGACATGATGAAAGCACTAGAAAAAGCTGTCGCGATTATTACGGAAGAAGGCGGTCTAACAAGCCACGCTGCAGTCGTCGGTTTGAGCCTAGGCATTCCAGTCATTGTTGGAGTAAACAATGCTACATCCATTTTAAAAGATGGACAAGATATTACAGTAGATGCGAGCTTCGGTGCGATTTATCGCGGCCATGCAAGCGTGCTATAATAAAGAAGGGGACAACCCCTTCTTTTCTTATTTTGGAGGGAGAGCAATGCGCCATATCTTTTCACTTCTTTTTATCGTTATTCCAGCATTAGAAATTGTCGTTCTCGTTTTATCGGGACAGGCGATCGGGGTTTGGCCGACATTTACGCTTATTGTCGCCACGGGCATCATCGGTGCATTTTTGGCGAAGCGACAAGGCATATATACGCTTCAACGTGTAAAAGATGAGCTGATGAGGGGACATATACCTAGTGATGCACTGTTAGACGGCATTTGTATTTTAGTCGGGGGGACGTTATTATTAACGCCAGGATTTATTACGGATACAGTAGGGTTTATGCTCCTTCTCCCATTGGCGCGAAAAAAAATAAAACCATGGCTCGTGCGCCTGTTTAAATGGATGTTTTACACAAAAACATGGATGTACATTCGGAAATGAGAAAAGCATAAGCTCGTCGCTTATGCTTCTTTTTTTCCAACTATGAAGTTCCAGATGTCTTGAAATACGCCGGCATGATGCAGCGTTCGCCCGATGACAAGCAACACCGGTCCGACGATTAAACCGAGAAAACCGATTAACTTGAAGCCGACGAATAAAGCGATTAATGTCGCTAACGGATCGAGTCCGATATTCGAAGAAAGAAGTTTCGGCTCCATCACCTGCCGTTGTACGAGAACGACAATATACAGCACGCCAAGTCCGATCGCAAAATGAGTTTCACCACTTATTGCGGCATAAATGATCCACGGAACGAATACTAATCCCGTTCCTAAATAAGGTAAAACATCTACAATGCCAATAATAAGGGCGATAGTAATCGCATATTCTACGCGCAAAATAAGCAATCCGACTAATACGATGAGCGTCGTAATGGAAATGAGCGTAGCTTGCGCTTTAATAAAGCCGAATAGAGCTTTTTTTAATTCTGCAAAAACTTTTGTTCCGCTCGTCTGCACTTTGCTTGGCAATAATTTTTGAAACAACGCTTTTAGCCGATACCAGTCTTTGCTTATAAAAAACGTAGCTAGCAATGAAAAAATAAAAATTGTTGCAAAATTAGGCAACCATCCAATGATGGAAGGAATGTTTTGTAATATATTTTGGATAAACTGCCCCACTGTCGTCGCAATTTTCGTCCCAACCGATTGGATATTTGTCATAATTGTATCTTGTTGGGTTGTGTCTAAATTTTTAAAAAGGGTAGCGAGTTGATTATATAATGGAATGAGCTGGCTGGCGACAAACTGTTCCATATAAACGACGAGCTTTTGAAAATGGTTAGGCACAACTGTTGCTAAATATTGTGTTCCTGTTACAATTTCCGCAACGAGAAGAGTAACGAGACCGGCAACGAGTGCGAGTAAAAAAAGTAAAACAACGATGACCGCCAAAGCTCTTGGCATCCTCACTTTTTTCTCTAATACATCGACAATAGGATTAATAAGAAAAGCGATCGCTAACGCAATTAAAAACGGATACGTTAACGTTGATATATAATATAAGCTCGCTAATCCTGCGATGATGACGAAAATGACAAATACAAATCGAAGGGAGCGATACAAATAATGAACTGGCATTCCTTCACCTCCCGCCTTTTGGTATTTATGACTATTATAATATACAATGCAAAAGAAGAAAAAGTTTCAAGAAAGGGGGATGCTACGTGCAGCCGTTTATTTTTTTATTTATTTTGCTCGTGATCGGGATGATTGCGAAAAATCATTCTCTTATTGTTGCTGTACTTTTTTTACTTGTTGTAAAGAGCATCGGATTAAGTTCAAAAGTGTTTCCTTATTTCCAACAGAAAGGGATCAATCTCGGTGTGACAATCATTACAATTGCCGTATTAGTTCCGATCGCATCCGGAAAAATAGGTTTGAAAGAACTGACGGAATCCGTTCGCTCGATTTATGCATGGATTGCGTTGTTATCAGGAATTGCCGTTGCTTTGTTAGCAAAAGGAGGCGTGACGCTGCTTGCGAAAGATCCGCACATGACGACTGCGCTTGTCATTGGTACGATTTTAGCTGTATCTTTATTCAAAGGCGTCGCTGTTGGTCCATTAATTGGTGCTGGCATTGCATATACGATCATGAAAATAGTCGATGTGTTTTCATGATTTATTACTTTTTCATAATAATATTTTTGAATTATGATTTCTTTTAGTTCACAAAAGTCTGATAATTGTTTATAATAGTAGTGGAGCATGTACGAAACGATCGTATATATTCCCCTGCTCGCTTCGTTAAGCGGATAGGTGAATATATAACAAAATGTAAGCCGTTTCTTTGCATTTTTATTCAGATGTTTTGAGCAAGCGCTCACCGACGTGCATCAACATGGGAAAAGGGGAATAAAAGAGAAAAGGAGAGATGTAACATGACAGTAACTCGCGGTCTCGAAGGGGTTGTTGCAACCACTTCCACCATTAGTTCAATCATCGATGATACGCTCACATATGTTGGGTATAATATCGATGATTTAGCGGAACACGCTACGTTTGAAGAGGTTGTTTATTTACTTTGGCATCGCAAATTACCGAACAAAGAAGAAGTGGAAACGCTAACAAAGCAGTTAGCAGAAAATGCTGATATTCCGCAACAAGTTATTGATCATTTTAAAATGTACCCGCTTGATCAAGTGCATCCGATGGCTGCGCTTCGTACAGCCATTTCATTCCTTGGATTGTACGATGAAGAGGCGGAAGCGATGAATCCGGAAGCGAACTATCGAAAAGCGATTCGCTTGCAGGCGAAAGTATCGGCGATCGTTGCTGCGTTTTCGCGCATTCGCAAAGGATTAGAGCCTGTTCAGCCGCGCAAAGATTTAAGTTTCGCAGCAAACTTTTTATACATGCTGACAGGAAAAGAGCCAGATCCAATTGCTGTTGAAGCGTTTAATAAGGCGCTCGTCCTTCATGCTGACCATGAATTGAATGCGTCAACGTTTACAGCGCGCGTCTGTGTTGCTACTTTGTCTGATGTATATTCAGGCATTACAGCGGCGATTGGAGCGTTGAAAGGGCCGCTTCACGGTGGAGCGAACGAAGCGGTAATGAAAATGTTGACGGAAATCGGCACGCTTGAAAACGTAGAAACGTACATTCATAACAAATTAAACAACAAAGAAAAAATTATGGGCTTCGGCCATCGCGTGTATCGTCACGGAGATCCGCGTGCGAAACACTTAAAGAAAATGTCTGAAAAATTGACGAAGTTGACAGGCGAACCACATTGGTACGACATGTCGGTGAAAATCGAGGAGATCGTCACATCGACAAAAGGATTGCCGCCAAATGTTGACTTCTACTCAGCTTCTGTTTACCATAGTTTAGGAATTGATCATGATTTATTCACACCAATTTTCGCTATTAGCCGCATGTCAGGCTGGCTCGCGCACATTTTAGAGCAGTACGAAAACAATCGTCTCATTCGTCCGCGTGCAGAATATACAGGACCGACGAGACAAGTGTACGTACCGCTTGAAGAACGCGCATAATGAAGGTTTTACAAGGTGGGAAACTCGCCTTTCTCACCTTTTTACACTACATGATTTGGAGGTCGTTATTGTGATGCAAGGAGAAAAAATTACGGTTACAAACGGGGTATTAAACGTTCCAAACTATCCAATTATTCCATTCATTGAAGGGGACGGGACAGGTCCGGACATTTGGGCGGCCGCTTCTCGCGTATTAGAAGCAGCTGTTGAAAAAGCTTATAAAGGTGAGCGAAAAATCGTTTGGAAAGAAGTACTTGCTGGTGAAAAGGCGTTTAAATTGACAGGTGAATGGTTGCCGCAAGAAACGCTCGACACGATTCGTGAATACATAATTGCGATTAAAGGGCCGTTGACAACTCCGGTAGGAGGCGGAATTCGTTCGTTGAACGTTGCGCTTCGTCAAGAGCTCGATTTGTTTGTATGTCTTCGTCCGGTTCGCTATTTTAACGGAGTTCCTTCGCCAGTCAAGCGTCCTGAAGATACGGACATGGTTATTTTCCGTGAAAATACGGAAGATATTTACGCTGGAATTGAATACGCAAAAGGGACACCGGAAGTGAAGAAGGTTATCGATTTCTTACAAAACGAAATGGGCGTGCGCAAAATTCGCTTCCCTGAAACGTCAGGCATCGGCATTAAGCCAATTTCGGAAGAAGGAACGAAACGATTAGTACGAGCAGCAATTAAATATGCGATTGAACACGGTCGCAAATCGGTGACGCTCGTTCATAAAGGAAACATTATGAAATATACAGAAGGTGCGTTTAAAAACTGGGGTTACGAATTAGCTGAGCAAGAATTTGGCGATCAAGTGTTTACATGGGCGGAGTATGACCGCATCGTTGAAACCGATGGAAAAGAAGCTGCAAACAAGGCGCAGGCGGAAGCAGAAGCAGCAGGAAAAATCATTATTAAGGATGCGATTGCAGATATTTTCTTGCAACAAATTTTAACTCGTCCACGCGAGTTTGATGTCGTTGCAACGATGAACTTAAATGGCGACTACATTTCTGATGCGCTTGCAGCACAAGTAGGCGGCATCGGTATCGCTCCAGGTGCAAACATTAACTATGAAACGGGTCATGCCATTTTTGAAGCAACGCATGGCACAGCACCAAAATATGCAGGATTAGATAAAGTGAACCCGTCGTCTGTCATTTTATCTGGTGTCATGATGTTTGAACATCTCGGTTGGAACGAGGCAGCAAAACTCATTATTGACTCTATGGAAAAAACAATTGCATCTAAAGTGGTCACATATGATTTTGCGCGCTTAATGGAAGGTGCAACAGAAGTGAAATGCTCTGAATTTGCGGATGCTCTCATTCGAAATATGGGCGAATAAACGAAAAAGGGGATGGAAGAACGTGGGTATGAAACGTAAAAAAATCTCAATTATCGGTGCTGGATTTACGGGAGCGACAACAGCGTTTATTTTAGCGCAAAAAGAGCTAGGAGATATCGTTCTTGTCGACATTCCACAATTGGAAAATCCGACAAAAGGCAAGGCGCTCGATATGCTTGAGTCAAGCCCAGTTCTTGGTTTTGACGCCAACATTATTGGTACGTCGGATTATGCGGATACAGCTGATTCGGACATCGTTGTCATCACTGCGGGGATTGCACGCAAACCAGGGATGAGTCGTGACGACTTAGTAACGACAAATCAAAACATTATGAAAGCTGTAACGAAAGAAGTCGTTAAATACTCACCGAACTGCTTTATTATCGTATTAACCAATCCGGTCGATGCGATGACATATACAGTATTTAAAGAATCCGGCTTTCCGAAAAATCGTGTCATCGGTCAATCTGGTGTGTTAGATACCGCACGTTTCCGTACATTTGTTGCACAAGAATTGAATTTGTCTGTCAAAGACATTACGGGATTTGTTTTAGGCGGTCATGGCGACGATATGGTGCCGCTTGTCCGTTACTCATACGCAGGTGGCATTCCGCTTGAAACGCTAATTCCGAAAGAACGTTTAGACGCCATCGTCGAACGGACACGTAAAGGCGGCGGTGAAATTGTCAACTTGCTTGGCAATGGTAGCGCGTATTATGCGCCAGCTGCGTCCCTCGCGGAAATGATTGAGGCGATCGTAAAAGACCAGCGCCGAGTTCTTCCAGCCATCGCTTATTTAGAAGGCGAATATGGATATGAAGGTATTTATTTAGGTGTGCCAACGATTTTAGGTGGCAACGGAATCGAAAAAGTTATTGAGCTCGAGTTAACAGAGGAAGAAAAAGCGGCATTAGCAAAATCTGTTGAGTCGGTGAAAAATGTAATGAACGTATTACAATAACAAAAATTCGGGGGTTCCCCCGAATTTTTGTATATGGTCAAACAAAGGGGGAAAGAAGGATGTTAGGGAAAAAGCGTAAAATTGGAAGGTTAATTTCGGACATATCCGTTGGTGAGAAACTTATGTTAACGGAGGCGATCGAAGATAAAGACTTGTTGTTATACTTAGGGCTTACGAACGATGCGAATCCGCTTTATATTCAACACGACTACGCATCACAAACGCCATTGAAGCGTCCAATCGTACCGGCGATCATGTTAACAGGATTGATTACATCAGCGATTTCAAAATATTTGCCGGGACCAGGAAGCCATATTGTTTCCAAAACGATTGAATTTAAACGGCCGGTGTATCATTACGAACATGTTGAATTTTTATTTGAAGTAACTCACGTTGATGAAGAAAATAATGAAATTCATGTTTCAGTTCAAGCTGTTAGAGATGGAGAAGAAGTATTAGTTGGAACGTTGCGTGTCGTTCCACCATATCCGTTTATTGAAGAGAAAGCATTAGATAATTTTTAAAAAGGGGCGCTGCCTCTTTTTTATTTTTATCTTTTAAAATAACTCGTTATAATAAAAATGTAACAAATTTACGTTGTTGGAGGATGGCTATGTCAAAACGTGTGTTAGTTGTCGACGATGAGCAGTCGATCGTCACGTTGTTAGAGTACAATTTAAAACAAGCGGGATTTATCGTATTGACAGCTTATGATGGGGAAGAGGGACTCAATAAAGCATTAGACGAGCGTCCGGATTTTATCATTCTCGATCTAATGTTACCGAAATTAGACGGCATTGAAGTGTGTAAACAACTACGTCAACAAAAGGTATTGACCCCGATTTTAATGTTGACGGCAAAAGATGATGAATTCGATAAAGTGCTCGGACTTGAATTAGGTGCTGACGATTATATGACAAAACCGTTTAGTCCACGTGAAGTCGTTGCGCGTGTAAAAGCGATTTTGCGGCGAACAGCGATCCATGGCCAAGAGGAAAAGCAAGAACATAGTGACGATTCGCTCGTTGTCGGACAACTAAAAATATTCCCTGATCGCTATGAAGCGTATTTTGCAGAACAGAGATTAGAACTTACTCCAAAGGAATTTGAATTGTTGGCATATTTAGCGAAATATAAAGGGCGCGTGTTGACGCGTGATCAGTTATTAAGTGCAGTGTGGAACTATGATTTTGCCGGAGATACGCGCATTGTTGATGTGCATATTAGCCATTTGCGTGAGAAAATCGAACAGGATACGCGCAAGCCACTATACATTAAAACGATACGTGGGTTAGGGTACAAACTAGAGGAGCCGAAAGCGGATGAATAAGTTTCGCTCCCGGCTATTGCTCGGGCTTATTTCGGTCATTTTATCCGTTTTATTTGGGCTCGGGTTGCTGTTAGGACAACTTTTCCAAAAGTTTTACTTAGATACTGTACATGATCGAATGGAGAAAGAGGCTAAGCTTTTAGCGTTATATATGGGGAACGAATCCCTTCACTCCTCGACGTTTGAACAACGATTGCGCGCCATTAGCGATATGTTGTCTGCTCGCGTAACGATTGTCGATCATGATGGAACGGTGCTGCTCGATACAGACAACTACGTATCGATTGACGAAAAACGTCATAAAAAAATGATTCAAACGGTGTTGAAGCAAGAGAAACGATCAGTTGTTTTTGAAGAAGAACAAGATTTATATTATTACGCTGTTCCGTTTTGGCAAAAAAATAAGCAAATTGGATATATTGTTATCAGCTTGCCTATGTATGCGATCGAGCGTGTCAATGAACAAATTTGGCTATTGCTTACATTCAGTTTGAGCATCGCTTTTTTCATTATTCTTTTATTGGGAATTAAAATTACAAATCAATATACAAGACCGATTGAAGCTGCAACAAAAGTGGCGATGGAGCTTGCGCGCGGCAATTATAAAGCGCGAACGTACGAAAGTCGGGAAGATGAGACAGGGATGCTTAGTCAGTCGTTAAACATTTTGGCGCGCAATTTGCAGGAGATGGTACGGATGCAAGAAATGCAACAAGACCGCTTGCGTGCCCTCATCGAAAATATGGGGAGCGGCTTAATTTTAATCGATCAGCGAGGCTACATTTCTCTCATGAATCGCGCGTATAAAGAAATGTTTCATGTTGATCCGTCTGACTACGTCCATCGCTTATATTATGAGGCGTTTCCGCATAAAGAAATCATTGAGCTTGTAGAAGAAATATTTATGATGGAAATCAATGTCCGCAAACAATTGCTTCTTCCTGTTGATATTGAGCGAAAACATTTTGAAGTATACGGAACGCCCATTATTGGAACGAATGATGAATGGAAAGGAATTATTGTTGTATTCCATGATATTACTGAGTTGAAAAAGCTTGAACAAATGAGGAAAGATTTCGTAGCAAACGTTTCGCACGAGTTAAAAACTCCAATTACGTCTATCAAAGGTTTTGCTGAAACGTTGTTAGATGGAGCGATGCATGATGCTCAAACGCTCGAATATTTTTTAACAATTATTTTGAAAGAAAGCGAGCGGTTGCAACATTTAATTCAAGACTTGCTAGATTTGTCGAAAATCGAACAACAAGGGTTCACGTTAAATGTATCTGTCGTTGATTTACATGAAGTATTAAAAGAAGTTATTGTTATGCTAGAGGGGAAAGCGACCGATAAACAAATCGCGTTGGAATGGTCCTCGAATGCTCAACATTGTTACATGTACGGCGATTTGGACCGATTAAAACAAATTTTTATTAATTTAATTAACAACGCGATTGCTTATACCCCAACTGGTGGACGTGTTACAGTTCGTGTTGAGAAAGAGGACAAGCAGCTACATGTTCATGTGAGCGATACAGGGATAGGCATTGAACAAAAGGAAATTCCGCGCATTTTTGAGCGATTTTATCGTGTAGATAAAGCAAGAAGTCGCAATTCAGGGGGAACAGGTCTTGGTTTAGCTATCGTTAAACATTTAGTAGAAGCGCATCATGGAACAATTTCTGTAAAAAGTGAAGTTGGGGTAGGGACGACGTTTACCGTTCATTTTCGCGTCGATGCGTGTGTAGATGAATGATTTTTAACGATATATTTACAAACGGTTTACTATATATTAAAAAAATGTTGATAACATAAGATGTGAAAACCCCTTCATCCAAGAAGCCGATTGTCTTGGAATAGGCGAGGACAACGAATGTTCTCGTCTTTTTTCTTTTTTGGCAATGATCGTGGTAAAATAAGCATAAGTGAATAAAGAGGGGGGTTTTCGGTTTGGCAAACAAACTAGTGCTTATTGACGGCAACAGCATCGCTTATCGTGCTTTTTTTGCGTTGCCGCTCTTACATAACGACAAAGGCATTCATACAAATGCGATTTACGGTTTTACAATGATGTTAATGAAACTCATTGAAGAAGAAAAGCCAACGCATATGCTCGTTGCGTTTGACGCAGGGAAAACGACATTTCGTCATGAAGTATATACGGAATATAAAGGCGGGAGACAAAAAACGCCTCCGGAACTATCGGAACAGTTTCCGTTTTTGCGTGAACTGCTCGCTGCATATAACATTCGCACGTATGAGCTTGAAAATTACGAAGCGGACGATATTATCGGAACGTTAGCTACGCGAGCGGAAAAAGAAGGTTTTGACGTCATCATTATTTCAGGGGATCGCGATTTAACGCAATTAGTATCTGAGCGTATTCATGTGCACGTGACGAAAAAAGGAATGACGGATTTAGAGCGATATACGCCACAATACGTGTTCGAGAAATACGGATTAAAGCCAGCGCAAATTGTTGATTTAAAAGGACTAATGGGAGATGCGTCGGATAATATTCCGGGAGTCCCTGGGGTTGGGGAAAAGACGGCGTTAAAATTATTAAAGGAGTACGGAACAGTTGAACATGTACTTGCATCGCTTGAACATATTTCAGGAAAAAAGCTAAAGGAGAATTTGCAAACATATCGTGAACAGGCGTTGTTAAGCAAACAGTTAGCAACGATTCATCGCGACGTTCCGTTAACGTTGTCGCTCGATGAACTAGCATGGCAATCATATGATGTGGAGCGCGTTGCTTCGTTATTTCAGGAGCTCGGCTTTACATCGCTTATGGATAAAATTGGTCAACGTGCGCATGAAAAAACGAACTTATCGGACGTCTCTTTTGTGACAGTTCAAGCGATTGAGGAGCATATGTTGACGAAGGAAAGCGCCCTTGTCGTCGAGGTGATGGATGCGAATTATCATCGTGCCCCTATTCTCGGTTTTGCGCTTGCCAATGAGCGCGGATACTTTTTTATTCCGACAGATGTGGCGTTCGCTTCAACTGCATTTCGAACATGGCTTGAAGATGAGCAATGTAAAAAAAGTGTATTCGATGCGAAACGTGCCATTGTAGCGTTGAAATGGCACGGTATTGAGCTAAAAGGCGTTGATTTCGATTTATTGTTAGCCGCCTATTTGCTTAATCCGACGGATGCGAATGGGGATGTGGCGGCCATTGCAAAAACAAAGCAATATACAGATGTACAAAGCGACGAAGAAGTATATGGGAAAGGGGCGAAACAAGCTGTTCCATCGGTAAATGTATTAGCTGAACATCTTGTAAGAAAGGCAAAAGCGATCCTTTCTTTAAAGGAAACGTATATTCATGAATTAAAGCAAAATGAACAATTTGAGCTACTTACTAACTTAGAATTGCCACTTACATTCATTTTAGGTGAAATGGAATTTCGTGGGGTGAAAGTGGACGTTGAACGTTTACAGCATATGGGGAAAGAGTTCGCCGCTCAACTTCACCAAATTGAGCAACGCATTTATGAACTAGCAGGGACAACATTTAACATCAATTCTCCGAAACAGCTCGGAACAATTTTATTTGAAAAATTGCAGTTACCAGTCGTGAAAAAAACAAAAACAGGGTATTCGACATCTGCTGATGTGTTAGAAAAGTTAGCACCACACCATGAAATTATTGAACAAATTTTACATTATCGCCAGCTCGGAAAATTACAATCGACGTACGTAGAAGGGTTAATGAAAGTGGTACGTCAAGATACAGGAAAAGTGCATACTATTTTTCAACAAGCGTTAACTCAAACAGGGCGTTTAAGTTCAACGGAACCGAATTTACAAAACATTCCGATTCGCATTGAAGAAGGGAGAAAAATTCGCCAAGCGTTCGTTCCATCTTTTGATGATTGGGTCATTTTTGCTGCTGATTACTCACAAATTGAGTTGCGTGTTCTAGCCCACATAGCTAATGATGACAATTTAATTGCAGCGTTTCATCAAGATTTGGACATTCATACGAAAACGGCGATGGACATTTTTCATGTGGCAGAAGATGAAGTGACTGCCCATATGCGCCGTCAAGCGAAAGCGGTTAATTTCGGTATCGTTTATGGAATTAGCGACTATGGATTGTCACAAAATTTAGGTATTACACGTAAAGAAGCGGCTGAATTTATCGAACGCTATTTCCACAGTTATCCGGGTGTGAAAAAGTATATGGAAGAAATCGTGCAAGATGCGAAGCAAAAAGGGTATGTGACGACGTTGCTTCACCGACGTCGTTATTTGCCGGATATTACTAGCAGCAATTTCAACGTCCGCAGTTTTGCCGAGCGGACAGCTATGAACACGCCAATTCAAGGTAGCGCTGCAGATATTATAAAGAAAGCAATGATTGATTTAGCCGAGCGGTTGCGGGAAGAACGAATGCAAGCGCGCTTACTGTTGCAAGTGCATGACGAACTCATTTTGGAAGCGCCAAAAGAAGAAATTGAACGGTTGAAAAACATTGTTCCGGATGTGATGGAACATGCCGTATCATTACGTGTTCCGTTAAAAGTCGATTATCATTTTGGACCGACATGGTATGATGCGAAGTAACGAAAGGGTGGGCGAGCATGCCAGAATTACCTGAAGTGGAAACAGTACGACGTACGCTTTTGCCGCTCGTTGTAGGCAAGACGATTGAACAGGTGAAAGTGCATTGGAAAAAGATCGTTCAATATCCCGATGTAGAGACGTTTTGTGAGCGTCTGCAAGGACAGACGATTCACGACATTCACCGCCGCGGCAAATTCCTAATATTTCAGCTGGATGACGTCGTGCTCGTTTCGCATTTGCGTATGGAAGGACGTTACATATATGAAGATGAACATGCGCCATTTGATCGACATACGCACATTTTTTTCACGTTTACTGATCGAACGGAACTTCGTTATCGCGATGTGCGCAAATTTGGCACGATGCATTTATTCGATAAAGGGGACGAATGTCATGTCCCCCCTTTGTCCAACATCGGTCGTGAGCCGTTAGACGAACAATTTACAGCATCGTGGCTTACTGATCAGCTAAAGCGGACAAAACGAACGGTGAAGGCGACATTGCTTGATCAAACGGTGGTCGCAGGATTAGGAAACATTTACGTGGACGAGGTGTTATTTCGTTCATCTATTCACCCTGAACGTGTAGCTGCGACGTTAACTGTACAAGAAATTGAAGCATTGCATAAAGCGATGATTGAGACGATGCGGGAAGCGATTGAAAAGGGGGGAAGTACAGTTCGGACGTATGTGAATACACAAGGAAAGTCGGGAACATTTCAAAATGAATTATATGTTTACGGTCGCGCCAATATGCCGTGCCGCCGATGTGGCAACTTAATTATAAAAACGGTCGTCGCCAATCGCGGTACACATTATTGTGAAACGTGTCAAAAATAGAAGAAGAACATTGCATAGGCTCCTTCCATATACTATGGTAGCTGTTTAAAGGAAGGGGCGAGCGCATATGGTTACATGGTCGTTATTTTTGCTTGCTTTAGCTGTGAGCATCGACGGTTTGACTGTCGGCATTACGTATGGCATGCGGGGTGTACATATTCCGCTTCGTTCATTGCTCATTATTTCGCTTTGTTCATGTATGACTTTTTTAGTTGCGATGGGCATTGGGCGCATCATGTATGTGTTCTTTTCACCAACTGCTGCAAACGCCATTGGTGGAAGTATATTAATTTTATTAGGACTATGGATGATTATTCAATTTATGCTCAAACGAGATGAGAACGAAGAAAAGTTTATTATGAATGTAGAAATTCGTTCGCTCGGTATCGTCATTCAAATTTTACGAAAACCGACGATGGCCGATTTTGACCGATCAGGTACGATTACAGGGATGGAAGCGGTATTTTTAGGTGTAGCGTTATCACTTGATGCGTTTGGCGCAGGGGTGAGCGCGGCGCTTTTAAACTATTCATTGACGTTTACTACGTTTCTCGTTTGTTTGCTTAGCTTCTGCTTTTTATTTAGTGGTTTGAAAATTGGAAAGTCGTTTGGAACATCTGGCTGGATGCAAAAATATTCGTTTTTACCTGGGATTATGCTCATTGTGCTCGGTATTTTTAAAATGAGATAAGAGGTGACAGTCGTGTTAACGATTGGATTAACTGGGGGCATCGCGAGCGGAAAAAGTACAGTCGCAGCGATGTTCCGCGACTTACATATTCCTGTCATCGATGCAGATGAAATCGCCCACCGTGTTACAGCGGTTGACGGTGAGGCATATGGGCCGATTGTCGAAACGTTTGGGCGCGACATTTTAGATGCAAACGGGGCGATTGATCGGCGTAAGCTTGGGGCGATCGTATTTTCTGATGAACAAAAACGGAATGAGTTGAATGCGATCGTTCATCCGCTCGTTCGGAAACATATGCTACAACAAAAAGAGCAATATGCAAAACAAGCGAAAAAAGCGGTCGTTCTTGATATCCCGCTTTTATTCGAAAGTAAATTAGAGCATCTCGTTGATCGCATTCTTGTCGTATATGTAGACGAACAAACGCAGCTGCGGCGTCTTTGTGGGCGTAACGGTTTTTCCGTTGAAGAAGCATGGGTGCGCATGAAAGCACAAATGCCACTTGAAGAAAAAAGAAAGAAAGCCGATGCAGTTATTGATAATAACGGAACGATTGAAGAAACGAAACGACAATTGCATGCATGTTTAATGCGTTGGGGTGTCCTAAAAAAATAGGATGCCCTTTTTTTATTTTTTTATAGCATAAACACCTTAAAAATGTTATACTATTTTTGTGAATAACGGATAAATAGTATAACACATATATTGAAAGGGGCTATATAATGAAAGCGAGAGTAGCGATTAACGGATTCGGACGCATTGGGCGCATGGTATTCCGAAAAGCTATAATGGAACATGACATTGAGATTGTAGCGATTAATGCGAGCTATCCGCCTGAAACGTTAGCTCATTTAATAAAATATGATTCGAATCATGGCAAATTTGACGGAGAAGTCGTTCCGGTTGAAGATGGTCTCATTGTAAAGGGGAAAAAAGTAAAGTTACTCAATTCACGTGATCCGCGGTTATTGCCGTGGGGAGAGCTTCAAATCGATATCGTCATTGAAGCGACAGGAAAATTTAATGCGAAAGAAAAAGCGATGATGCATGTGGAAGCAGGAGCGAAGCGTGTGATTTTAACAGCACCAGGTAAAGATGAAGATGTGACAATTGTGATGGGAGTAAACGAACATATGCTTTCTAAAGAGCACATCATCATTTCCAACGCTTCGTGTACGACGAATTGCTTAGCACCTGTTGTGAAAGTGCTTGATGAAGCTTTTGGCATTGAAAACGGATTGATGACAACGGTTCATGCATATACAAATGACCAAAAAAATATTGACAATCCGCATAAAGATTTACGTCGTGCTCGCTCATGCGCTCAATCGATCATTCCGACAACGACAGGGGCTGCGAAAGCATTAGCCCTCGTCTTGCCTCACTTGAAAGGGAAAATGCATGGTATGGCGTTGCGCGTTCCAACACCAAATGTGTCGCTCGTTGATGTCGTTGTCGACGTGAAAAAAGATGTGACCTTCGATGAAGTAAACGAAGCGTTTATGGAAGCAGCGCGCGGGTCGCTAACAGGCATTTTAGACGTGACGATGGAACCGCTTGTGTCTATTGATTTTAATACAAATCCACACTCTGCGATTGTCGACGGATTATCAACAATGGTGATCGAAAATCGGAAAGTGAAAGTACTCGCATGGTACGATAACGAATGGGGCTATTCTTGTCGCGTTGTTGATTTAACAAAACTTGTCGCCAAACACTTGCTGAAAAATGAAGCGGTCGCGAATGTATAACGCTGGGTATTCCAGCGTTATTTTTTATGCCCATTTTACAAAAAAATAAAAAACAATATTGAAAAAAAGATATAAACAAAGTATACTATTTTTCGTGAACTTCTTGAACGCGTGGTAATGTGACTACTTAAAGGGTTAGGACCTCTTTGGACTAACTTTCCCCCGTGGTAGTTATACATTCCAGAAAGCAAAAGAAATTCATCGTTTATTTTTTTCAAAATTTATTAAAGGGGGATACGATCATGGATACAATGGGTCGTCACGTTATCTCAGAACTTTGGGGATGCGATTTTGATAAGTTGAATGACATCGAATTTATTGAAAAAACATTTGTTGATGCAGCGTTAAAATCTGGCGCTGAAATTCGTGAAGTTGCGTTTCATAAGTTTGCACCACAAGGCGTTAGCGGTGTTGTAATCATTTCTGAATCACATTTAACTATCCATAGTTTTCCTGAACATGGCTATGCTAGCATTGATGTGTACACATGTGGTCATTTAGATCCAACAATTGCGGCGGATTACATCGCTGAAGCGTTAGGTGCGCAAACACGCGAAACAATCGAATTGCCGCGCGGTATGGGTCCGATTGAAATTAAACAAGCAAAAGCTTTATAATAAAGAGGAAGAGAAAAGAGGTGTAGATGATGCACCTCTTTTTTTATCATTTGCGAAAAGTGAGGGGACGAAAGGTGAAAATAAAATATATATTTACAAATCATAATGAAACATCTGAACGTCATCCTGATGAACAGTTAAAAAGTCGCTACTATAAAACGACGCAAACGGCTGCGTTAAAAGCCGTCAAAGAAATGTTTGAACAGATGGAAGGGTGTCGCGTTGTAGCGATATCAGAAGAACGAGGAGAAATGAGCGTATCGCTAACGAAAGGAAAAAAAGCGTTTATCGTCGTGACGGTTATTTCTGTTCGACCGTTTGAAACAGCAATTGACTTTTCAGTGACAACGGAAACAACATGGCTTCCTGTTGATTTCGGATTTA
Organism: Anoxybacillus sp. ST4; assembly: GCF_019448545.1. NCBI lineage: Bacteria > Bacillati > Bacillota > Bacilli > Caryophanales > Anoxybacillaceae > Anoxybacillus > Anoxybacillus sp. ST4. Next base: position 160,366 of record NZ_JAHZOE010000002.1, read on the forward strand.
GTCGCCAGCTCATCATCCGCTTGTATGACGAATTAGCGAAACGATTAACATACATCGGGTCGGGAATATATAGTGAGAAGTAGTTGTGTATGCGCCTTTTTTTGTCTACTATAAGGGTAAGATCACTGTCAGGAGTTGATACATATGAAATGCCCATCGTGTCACCATCACGGGACGCGTGTACTTGATTCGCGTCCAGTTGATGAAGGGCGTTCCATTCGACGTCGGCGCGAATGTGAACGTTGCCATTTTCGTTTTACAACGTTTGAGAAAGTCGAAGAAACACCGTTAATTGTCGTGAAAAAAGAAGGAACGAGAGAAGAATTTAGTCGTGAAAAAATATTGCGTGGGTTGATTAAAGCATGTGAGAAGCGGCCGGTTGCCCTTGAACAATTAGAGCAAGTGACGCAGCAAATTGAGCGAGAATTGCGCAATAGCGGCATAAATGAAGTAAAAAGTGAAACGATCGGCGAAATGGTGATGGAAAGATTGTCAAAAATTGATGAAGTCGCTTACGTTCGTTTTGCTTCTGTATATCGACAGTTTAAAGATTTAAACGTCTTTATTGAAGAATTAAAAGAGCTCATTAAAAAAGAACAAGGAGAAAGGGCATAATGTGCTCTTTTTCATATGAAGAAGGTCGATAAGATGGAATATAGTTGGAAAGAGTTAATTGCGGTCGACCGATATATTGTACATGCGAACGGAGTTTTAAGCGAATTAGACCGAAAAGTATTGACGCTTTTATATCAACCTTTAATTGGTGCTCAAGCGTATAGCTTATATATGACGTTATGGAGCGAACTTGAGCAGGTGCGTTTATGGAGCGAGGAGACGACGCATCATAGTTTAATGGCAATTATGCAATGTAGTTTGCCAACGATATATGCCGAGCGTTTAAAACTGGAAGGAATCGGGTTGTTAAATACGTACATGAAACGAACGAATGAAGACGATGAACGGGTATTTATTTATGAGCTGCTTCTTCCGCTTACACCAGAACAATTTTTCAACGATGGAGTTTTAAATGTATTTTTGTATGATCGTGTCGGAAAAACAAAATTTCAAAAGCTGAAAAAGTTTTTTTCCGATCGTGCCATTGATCGTACGTCATTTACACCGATCACCCGCTCATTTCACGATGTCTTTTCATCCATCCAACCCGAAAAAATGATTCATAAATTAAGTGATGAAGCGAAACAAGAAGTGATGCTTCAAGATGGACAGCAGTATATGAGAAAAGAACGGGCAGCGTATACGATGCAAGACGATATATTTGATTTTGATGCCTTTTACGCTGGACTGTCTCATCACCTTGTGCCGCGGCGCGCCATTACTGAAAAAGTGAAAGAGGCGATTAAAAAGCTCGCCTTTTTATATGGTATTGGTCCGCTTGATATGCAAAAAATTGTGATGGGTGTCATTGATCCGGCTGAACAAATTGACATCGAAGCGTTAAGAAAGGCGGCTCAAGAATGGTATCAATTTGAACGAGGGGAAGCGCTCCCGCGTTTATATGATCGGGTGCAGCCGTTAGCAGAACGAACGATGGCGCATGCCGAGCCGAAAAACGAAGAAGAATATTTAATGAAACAACTTGAAACCGTCTCGCCACGACAACTGCTTATGGACTTTTCTGGTGGTGTTGAACCTGCATTAGCAGATTTGCAGCTCATTGAAGAGATTATGTTTAAACAAAAATTACCCCCAGGCGTCATGAACGTTTTAATTTATTACGTTATGCTGCGCACGGATATGAAGTTGCCGAAAAAATACGTTGAAAAAATTGCGAGTTCATGGGCGCGAAAAAAGGTACGTACGGTGAAACAAGCGATGGAATTGGCGAAAAAAGAGGCGCGGGAATATGAGACATTTATGAAAGAAAAAGAGCAAAAAGGCTCTAAAAAACCGATTCGTACCGAACTGTTGCCAGATTGGCTGCAGACGGACTATTCACAATTTGAACGAAAACAAGTGAAATCAGAAGAAGAGTTAGAACAAAAACGGCGCGAGTTGGAAGAACGGTTGAAAAAACCGAAAAGTTAGGGGATAAACGATGAAACCAATTCGGGAAACAATTCACCATTTGATGAATCGTCACGATTTTAAAGAACGATATGAGGCGATGAAGCGCGACATTTTACGTGATCCTCATGTTCAAGCCTTTTTGCGCGATCATCATGTGACGGATGCGACGCTCAATCGCCATCTTGGCAAGTTGTATGAATTTGTACAACAAAGTAAGCATTGTGAACGTTGTCAAAGCTTAGAACAATGCCCGAACTTGCTGAAAGGGTATACTCCTCACTTAATTTGGCAAGGGAAAAACATTGACGTACAGTATGAGCGGTGTGCTCGTAAAGTGCAAGATGATGAACGAAAAAAACAACAGTCACTCATTCGGAGTTTATTTATCTCACGCGATATGTTGCAAGCATCGTTTGACAAGCTAGAAACGGACGATCTTGGGAGAATTGAAGCGATCGAGCTTGCGAACACGTTTGCATCGACATACGAAATAGGCAAACGAATGAAAGGACTATATTTATACGGATCGTTTGGCGTCGGAAAAACGTATTTGTTAGCAGCGATGGCAAATGAGTTAGCACAAAGACACATCGCTTCATTTCTCGTGTACGTACCAGAATTTGTTCGCTCGTTGAAATCATCGCTTCAAACCGATGCATTTCAAGATACGATTGAATATGCAAAACAAGTACCTGTCCTTATGCTCGATGATTTAGGAGCAGAATTAATGTCAAGTTGGTGGCGCGATGAAGTGCTCGGTCCGATTTTACAATATCGTATGCTTGAGCATTTACCAACATGTTTTACATCCAATTTTGACTTAAAACGTCTGACGCATCACCTTGCTCACTCACAGCGAGGCGAGGAAGAACAAGTAAAAGCGGCACGAATTATCGAACGAATTGTTTATTTAGCTACTCCGATCGAAATGACAGGAAAAAATCGCCGAATCGACAAGTGATAAACAAACGGTGTTCCCCATATATATAAAACAAGCATGTTTCGGAAAAGGGGGGGCACCGTTGATTTATATCGTATTTCAAAATGGACAAGATGCACAACGACTATTTTATGAATTAAGTAAAGAGCCACAGCCGTATGGAAAATTGCTTTACGATGACAAGACGATTACTGTTTTCTTTCATGAACAGAATGTTGCGCATATGCGCGCACTGTTTATTCCGATTTTTACTTCATGTATCATTCGAGCTTTTGAAGCACGCTGGATTTTATCGATCATTTCACGCACATTTTTTTACGAAAACGAAGAAGAACAACAACAAATTTTACAGCTCGCCTATTCGTTTATTGAAGGGGAAAGGTACGATTATCGTCTCGGGAAAAAAATAAATGTACCGCGTGAGCAACTGATTGCTCAATCGTTGCATGAATGTTTGCAGGAAGGGGTGTTTTCATTCGAGTCGCTTATCACTTTTCGCTTAAAGCCGTATTATGATCGGTTGATGCATTATGTGGAATTAGCGATTGACGAATATAAATTAGAACAAGAATACCAAACTTTTGTTCAACTGTTGCGCGAAATTGTGGCGTCGCGTCAGCCGAAAATGAGCACCCTTCATTTAGTGTACGAAAACGAAACGTTTCAATTTTTCGATGACCATTTTTTTTACTTGTCACCTCATCAACTAAAGCAGTTTATCGACCGTCGATTGATGGTGAGTCAGCCGATCTATATTGATACATCTGTATTAGCGCCGCTCGTTTCTATTGCGCCAGAAAAAATATGGATATATACCGATGCGACAGATGTTGGGATGATTCAAACGATTCAAAACGTATTTCAAGAGCGAATTGAGCTACGAACACCTCTTGATTTTCCAAAAAAATATGCTTATAATGACATACATAGTGAATAAAGCCAAAAGTGATGATGAGGACACGGGTGTATTTTTACGGTTCACAGAGAGGGAAGGCATTGGCTGAAACCTTCCTAACACGAAAAATGCACTTACCACCTCTAAACTTCAGCAGTGAACAATGGGACGATTGCCCGTTCAGTAATTGCTGACGGTTTGCGCCGTTATCGAAATGAAGCCGTTTATACGCTCGTTTTGTATTTGTATAGACGGAAAGAAGGGTGGAACCACGAAGCCAACTCGTCCCTCGTTTTTGGGACGAGTTTTTTATTTTTAAAAAAGGAGTGAGTTATTTTGGCAGATGTAGTAAAAATTACATTTCCAGATGGAGCAGTAAAGGAGTTTCCGAAAGGAGTAACAACGGAGGATATTGCAGCATCTATTAGCCCAGGCTTGAAGAAAAAGGCGATTGCCGGCAAGTTAAACGACCGTTTCGTCGACTTACGTACACCAATTGAGGAAGACGGTACGATTTCGATCATCACACAAGATATGCCAGAAGCGCTTGATATTTTGCGTCATAGTACAGCTCACTTAATGGCACAAGCGATTAAACGATTGTACAAAGATGTGAAGCTTGGCGTTGGCCCTGTTATTGAAAATGGCTTTTACTACGACATCGATGTTGATGTGCCAATTACAGCGGAAGATTTACCGAAAATCGAGCAAGAAATGAAAAAAATTGTAAAAGAAAACATTGACATCATTCGAAAAGAAGTGAGCCGTGAAGAAGCGATTCGCCGTTATGAAGAGATTGGCGATCATTTAAAAATTGAACTTATTCACGACATTCCAGAAGGAGAAATCGTCTCTATTTACGAACAAGGCGAATTTTTTGATCTTTGCCGCGGAGTGCACGTCCCATCAACAGGAAAAATTAAAGAGTTTAAACTGTTAAGCGTGGCAGGTGCATACTGGCGTGGCGACAGCAAAAATAAAATGTTACAACGCATTTACGGGACAGCGTTTTTCAAAAAAGAAGATTTAGATGAATATTTACGCCTTTTACAAGAGGCGAAAGAACGCGATCATCGCAAGCTTGGAAAAGAGCTTGACTTATTTATGACATCACAAAAAGTCGGGCAAGGTTTGCCGCTTTGGCTACCAAAAGGGGCGACGATTCGCCGAACAATTGAACGTTATATCGTCGATAAAGAGCTATCCCTCGGTTATCAGCACGTATATACACCGGTGCTAGGTAGCGTAGAGTTATATAAAACGTCTGGACATTGGGATCATTATAAAGATGGCATGTTTCCACCAATGGAAATGGATAATGAACAGCTCGTCTTACGGCCGATGAACTGCCCGCATCATATGATGGTGTATAAACATAAAATTCATAGTTATCGCGAGTTGCCAATTCGTATTGCCGAGCTCGGCACGATGCATCGTTACGAAATGTCTGGTGCGCTTACAGGATTGCAACGCGTGCGTGGTATGACGCTAAACGATGCGCATATTTTCGTTCGCCCGGATCAAATTAAAGACGAGTTTAAGCGAGTCGTTAATTTAATTTTAGATGTATATAAAGATTTCGGTTTAACAGATTATTCGTTCCGCCTGTCGTATCGCGATCCACAAGATAAAGAAAAATATTATGATGACGATGCGATGTGGGAAAAAGCACAAAGCATGTTAAAAGAAGCGATGGACGAGCTCGGACTTGACTATTACGAGGCAGAAGGAGAAGCTGCGTTTTACGGACCAAAACTAGATGTCCAAGTACGAACAGCGCTTGGAAAAGATGAAACGTTATCTACTGTTCAACTTGACTTCTTGTTACCAGAACGTTTTGACTTAACATATATCGGTGAAGACGGAAAACCGCATCGTCCGGTTGTCATACATCGCGGTGTCGTATCGACGATGGAGCGTTTCGTTGCCTTTTTAATCGAGGAGTATAAAGGAGCGTTCCCGACTTGGTTAGCGCCAGTGCAAGTACAAGTCATTCCGGTCGCTCCATCTGTTCATAGCGATTACGCATATGAAGTGAAGCATGCACTACAAGCAGCTGGCATCCGTGTTGAAGTCGATGAGCGTGAAGAAAAAATCGGCTATAAAATTCGTGAAGCACAAATGCAAAAAATTCCGTACATGCTCGTTGTTGGGGATAACGAAGTAAACGAACGGGCAGTAAACGTGCGAAAATATGGGGAACAAAAGAGCGAAACGATGCCGCTTGATGCGTTTGTTGATTCCATCGTAAAAGAAGTGCGTAAATAAATAGTTGCATTTTCGCTCCATGTTTGTTATAGTTTTATTTGTTGTGATCAATTGACATCGGTTGACAATGTGTTTTGGTATATGGTATATATGTTAAAGTAAAAGTAAATACTTGTTTGAACATAAGCAGAAGCACCCGCTTCTCACCTGATCGACGCTATATGGCTGTTAGCAGGTTTCATGACAAAGAAATGTTGTGAGCGAGACGTGTGGGTGTATTATGCCCACACGTTTTTTTGTCGTGTGCGTTCTGCTTTAACAAACAAGCTTGAAAAAACCGTGGAGGTGGCTAGTTATTAGCAAAGATTTTATTATTAATGAAAACATTCGGGCACGTGAAGTTCGTTTAGTCGATCCAAATGGAGAACAGCTTGGGATTAAGACGAAGCAAGAAGCGTTAGAAATTGCAGCGCGTTTAAATTTAGATTTAGTGATGGTTGCACCAAATGCGAAACCGCCAGTGTGCCGCATTATGGACTATGGTAAGTTCCGCTTCGAGCAACAAAAGAAAGAAAAGGAAGCGCGCAAAAAGCAAAAAGTGATTAACGTAAAAGAAGTTCGTTTAAGCCCAACGATCGAAGAACATGACTTCAACACGAAATTGCGCAACGCGCGGAAGTTCCTTGAAAAAGGAGATAAAGTGAAAGCGACGATTCGCTTTAAAGGACGTGCGATTACGCATAAGGAAATTGGTCAGCGCGTGCTTGATCGATTTGCTGAGGCGTGCGCGGATATTGGTACGGTTGAGACGGCTCCGAAAATGGACGGCCGTAGCATGTTTTTAGTGCTAGCACCGAAAAACGACAAATAACAAAAGGGAGGAACACCTTATGCCAAAAATGAAAACTCACAAAGGCTCAGCGAAGCGTTTCAAAAAGACAGGAACAGGTCAATTAAAACGTTCACACGCATTCACTAGCCACTTATTTGCAAACAAAACACAAAAACAAAAGCGTAAACTTCGCAAAGCAACGCTTGTATCAAAAGGCGATTTCAAACGCATTCGTCAATTGTTAGATAACGTAAAATAATTTTAGGAGGGAAATGTTATGCCACGTGTAAAAGGCGGTACAGTCACACGCAGACGTCGTAAAAAAATTCTTAAACTAGCAAAAGGATACTTCGGTTCGAAACATCGTTTATATAAAGTTGCAAACCAACAAGTGATGAAATCATTAATGTACGCGTATCGCGATCGTCGCCAACGTAAACGCGACTTCCGCAAACTTTGGATTACGCGCATTAACGCTGCGGCGCGCATGAACGGTCTTTCTTACAGCCGTTTAATGCACGGACTAAAGCTTGCAGGTATCGAAGTAAACCGCAAAATGCTTGCTGACTTAGCAGTAAACGATGTAGCAGCATTCACACAACTTGCAAACATCGCAAAAGAAAACTTAAACAAGTAATAAAGGAAATGACCATTCTCCCTTGAGGGGATGGTCATTTTTTATAAGAGGGGGAGAAAAAATGGATATAAGAAAATTATTTGCTATGCAGCGGCAATTGGACGAACGAATTGAGACGGAGCGCGGATTGCGCGGTGAACGTTTAGTTGAACGGAAATTGTTAGCTCTTCTTGTTGAAATTGGGGAACTTGCGAATGAAACGCGTTGCTTCAAGTTTTGGAGCTCGAAGCCGAAAGCGGCAGAAGAAACGATTTTAGAAGAATATGTTGACGGTCTTCACTTTATTTTATCGCTCGGGCTTGATCTTTCGCTTCATGAGCATGTGAAATGGCCGCATGTGCAAGAAAGTCATCCTCTCGTTGAACAGTTTTTACGCGTATTCGAAGCAGTTCAGACGTTTCGCGAAAAGATGGACGAACAAGCATACGATCAATTATTGTATGCGTATGCACAGCTTGGTCATGCGCTTGAATTCAATGCTGAACAAATTGAGCGAGCGTATGTCGCAAAAAACGAAGTGAACCATGAGCGACAAAGTCACAATTATTAACAACTGTCGAAATGTTTAGTATAATGAATGTTGTACATAGAGAGGAGTGACAGATGTGAAAAAGCTAGATGAAACGTTAACGATGTTGAGAGCGTTAACGGATGCAAAAGGCGTTCCAGGGAATGAACGGGAAGTACGTGAAGTGATGAGATCGTATATTGCTCCGTATGCGGATGAAGTGACGACGGACCGCCTCGGTAGCTTAATTGCGAAGAAAGTAGGAAAAGAGAACGGGCCAAAAGTGATGATTGCAGGTCACTTGGATGAAGTTGGCTTTATGGTGACGCAAATTGATGAAAAAGGCTTTATTCGTTTCCAACCGCTTGGCGGCTGGTGGGGCCAAGTCATGCTCGCTCAACGCGTGACGATCGTAACAAAACAAGGTGATATTACAGGCGTCATCGGCTCAAAGCCGCCACACATTTTACCTGCTGAAGCAAGAAGAAAACCGGTGGAGATAAAAGATATGTTTATTGATATCGGAGCTTCTAGCCGTGACGAGGCGATTGCTTGGGGTGTGCGTCCTGGCGATGCGATTGTGCCATATTTTGAATTCACGGTGATGAACAATGAAAAAATGTTGCTTGCGAAAGCATGGGATAATCGTATCGGTTGCGCTGTTGCGATTGATGTACTAAAACAATTAAAAGACGTCGAGCATCCAAACGTCGTATATGGCGTTGGTACAGTGCAAGAAGAAGTCGGCTTGCGCGGGGCGCGAACATCCGCCTTTGCGATTGAACCAGATATTGCATTTGCGGTTGATGTTGGTATTGCTGGTGATACACCAGGTGTGTCAGAAAAAGATGCGATGGGAAAACTCGGAGGTGGACCACATATCGTTTTATACGATGCAACGCTCGTTTCTCACAAAGGATTGCGAGAATTTGTCGTTAATGTTGCGGAGGAAATGAACATCCCGTACCGCTTTGACGCGATGCCAGGCGGTGGAACAGATGCAGGTGCGATCCATATGACGATGCGCGGCGTTCCAGCGCTCACCATTTCCATCCCAACGCGCTACATTCACTCTCACGCTGCCCTTCTTCACCGCGATGACTACGAACAAACAGTAAAACTACTAGTCGAAGTCATTAAGCGTCTTGATGAAGAAAAAGTGAAAGAAATTACGTTTGATTAACGGGAGCCGACTCGAACAGAGTCGGTTTTTTTATCAAATATATACGTACAAATAAAAATTGATATAATGGGTGTAGGCTATTTAATATGTTCAGGTAGCGTCAATATGTTAACGAGGTGAGCGTTATGAAAGAAAAAAGTATGCCAAAATATTTGCAATTAAAACAAGAAATTTTAGCTTGGATTCAATCAGGGAAGCTAAGCCCTAATGAAAAAATACCGACAGAACATGAAATTGCGAACCAGTTTCAACTAAGCCGACACACGGTTAGACAAGCATTAGGTGAATTAGAAAATGAAGGATGGTTATATAAAATTCAAGGGAGTGGGACGTTCGTTTCTAAGCCCAATTCAATAGGAAAACAAGAAGTGAAAACAGTGGCGATTTTAACGACATACATTTCTGATTATATTTTTCCACATATTGTTCGTGGGGCGGAAGAGACGTTGCGTGAAAAAGGATATCGATTATTGTTAGCTAGTACCAATAATGATAAAGAGAAAGAGAGGAGCCATTTGGAGACGATGATTCAGCAACCGTTAAGTGGGCTTATCATCGAGCCAACTAAAAGTGCCCAAGGAAATCCTAATCTTTCTTACTATCTAGCACTAAATAATTTACATATTCCATACGTCATGATTAACGAACGTTACTTAGAGATGAGTTGTCCTGTCATTAAAATGGATGATGAAAAGGGTGGCTATTTGCTTACTGAGCATTTAATACAGCTTGGTCATAGAAGAATTGCAGGTTTTTTCAAAACGGATGATTTACAAGGGACTAATAGGCTAAAAGGATTTATTCGTGCCCATCAGGAGTATAATTTACCTCTATCCTCTGAACATTTAATTGTTTATACAACTGAAGAAAAGGAAACGAAACCTTTAGAAATAGCTCGCTCTTTTTTGCGACAAGGTAGAGGGGAAAGAGTGACGGCGATTGTATGTTACAATGATGAGTTAGCAATTAAGATATTGGAAGTGATTCGCCAATTGGGACTACATGTGCCCGATGATATTTCTATCGTTGGATTTGATGATTCAACGTTCGCAACAGCAACTGAAGTAAAGTTGACGACTATTCGTCATCCGAAAGTAGATATGGGGATAAAAGCAGCGGAAACACTTATTCAGATGCTTGAGAAAAACGGAGAAGTACAAGATATTGTTTATCAACCAGAATTGATTGTTAGGGATTCGGCGAAAAATATATAAAAATGTTCTAACAATTTTTAAAAAAACCATAGAAAAAATGTACGTACAAAATTATAATGGAGGTGATAAGATTTTTTTGATTAGGGAGTGGAGGAGATGCTTGACGAGTTAAAACGGCAAGTACTAGATGCAAATTTACAACTGCCTCGCTATCGGTTAGTGACATTTACATGGGGAAATGTGAGTGGCATTGATCGGGAAAGAGGTCTTGTTGTTATTAAGCCGAGTGGAGTAGCGTATGACCAAATGACAACGGATGATTTGGTTGTTGTAGATCTAGAGGGTAGGGTTGTAGAAGGGAAACGAAAACCATCGTCGGATACGTTAACCCATTTAGTATTGTATAGTTCTTTTCCTTCGATTGGTGGGATTGTCCATACTCACTCCCCTTGGGCAACAATTTGGGCACAGGCTGGAAGAGGGATTCCAGCGCTAGGGACGACGCATGCTGACTATTTTTATGGCGAAATTCCATGCACCCGGCCGATGACCAGCGAGGAAATTCAAGGGGCGTATGAACTTGAAACCGGCAAAGTAATCACCGAAACGTTCCGGTTTCTCGACCCGCTACAAGTACCGGGCATTTTGGTGCATGGACATGGACCGTTTGCTTGGGGCAAAGATCCGGCCGATGCCGTCCACAATGCTGTCGTTTTGGAAGAAGTGGCGAAAATGGCGGCAAGAACGTACATGCTCAATCCAAATGCACAGCCGATCAGCCAGTCGCTACTTGACCGCCATTATTTACGCAAGCATGGCGTAAACGCTTACTATGGCCAATAAGGGAGGAAAACTGAGATGGGGAAAAAGTATGTCATTGGTATCGACTATGGGACGAAATCGGGACGCGCCGTTCTCGTTGATCTGGAAGGGAACGAAATTGCGGACCACGTCACCCCGTATCCTCACGGAGTCATTGATGAAGTGTTACCGGAATCGAACGTACAACTAGAACCAGACTGGGCACTGCAGCACCCGGGCGATTATATCGAAGTGTTGGCGACCGCTGTTCCAGCTGTATTGCAAAAGTCAGGGGTTAACCCGGCGGATGTGATCGGGGTCGGAATTGATTTTACAGCTTGTACGATGCTGCCGATCGCTGGCTCCGGCGAGCCGCTTTGCTTGAAGCCCGAATTCAAGCATCGTCCACACAGCTGGGTGAAATTGTGGAAGCATCATGCTGCCCAGGATGAAGCGAACTTGCTCAATGAAATGGCGGCGAAAAGAGGGGAAGCGTTTTTACCGCGCTACGGTGGAAAAATTTCATCGGAATGGATGATTGCGAAAATTTGGCAGATTCTGAATGAAGATCCGGATATTTATGACCAAACCGATCTCTTTTTAGAGGCAACCGACTGGGTGATCTTCAAAATGACCGGTCAACTTGTGCGCAACAGCTGCACGGCCGGTTATAAGTCGATTTGGCATAAACAAGACGGCTATCCGAGTAAGGAGTTTTTCCGAGCGCTTGATCCGCGGCTGGAACACTTAACAGAAACGAAACTTCGCGGTTCGATCGTTCCGCTCGGCACAAGGGCAGGAGTACTGACGAAGGAAATGGCGGCCATGATGGGCCTTCTTCCGGGAACAGCCGTTGCAGTCGGAAATGTCGATGCTCATGCGGCCGTACCGGGTGTCGGGGTCGTTGAACCGGGCAAAATGGTGATGGCGATGGGAACATCGATATGCCATATGTTACTTGGTACGGAAGAAAAGTATGTGGAAGGAATGTGCGGGGTTGTCGAGGATGGCATCATTCCGGGATATTTCGGCTATGAAGCCGGGCAGTCAGCGGTGGGCGACATTTTCGCTTGGTATGTTGAACAAAGTGTTCCGGCCTATGTGAAAGAAGCAGCGGAAAAAGAGGGAGTTAGTGTCCATGAGTGGCTTGAAAAGCGAGCCGCTGTCTATCGGCCGGGGGAAACAGGACTGCTCGCTTTAGACTGGTGGAACGGAAACCGTTCAGTATTGGTCGACACGGATTTAACCGGGTTGATCATCGGTTATACGTTGCTGACGAAACCGGAAGAAATTTACCGTGCATTGCTTGAAGCAACGGCCTTCGGTACACGGAAAATTATCGATGCCTTTGTTGAAAGCGGTATCAATGTGGATGAGCTGTATGCATGTGGCGGATTGCCACAAAAAAATAAGTTACTCATGCAAATTTATGCCGATGTGACCAACCGTGAGATTAAAATTGCAGCGTCGAAGCAAACTCCAGCGGTAGGAGCAGCTATGTTCGCGGCGGTCGCGGCCGGCAAAGAAAACGGTGGGTATGAATCAATTATTGAAGCGGCACGAAACATGGGGAAAGTACGGGAAGAAACATTCAAGCCAATTCCGGAGAATGTCGCCATTTATGAACAGTTGTATCAAGAATATAAGAAGCTGCATGACTATTTTGGTCGTGGGGAAAACGATGTGATGAAGCGGCTTAAACATTGGAAAGAGCCCGCACGGGCGGTGAAAGAATCTATAAGTTTATCATGAATAGGGAGGGAGAATCGTGTTATTATTACGTCCTTATGAATTTTGGTTTGTGACAGGAAGTCAGCATTTATATGGGGAAGAGGTATTACAACAAGTGGAAGAGCATTCGAGAACGATCGTCAATGAGTTGAATCGTGATTCCGTGTTCCCGTTCCCCTTCGTTTTCAAATCGGTCGTAACAACTCCAGAAGAAATTCGGAACGTTTGCCTTGAGGCGAATGCGAGCGAACAATGCGCCGGGGTCATTACTTGGATGCATACGTTCTCGCCAGCAAAGATGTGGATTGGCGGCCTGTTGGAGTTGCGAAAACCGTTATTGCATCTTCATACGCAGTTTAACCGTGATATTCCATGGGACAGCATCGATATGGACTTTATGAACTTAAACCAATCGGCTCACGGTGACCGAGAATACGGATTTATCGGTGCGAGAATGGGAGTGGCTCGGAAAGTGGTCGTTGGTCATTGGGAAGACCCAGAAGTCCGGGAGCGGCTGGCGAAATGGATGCGGACGGCCGTCGCCTTTGCGGAAAGCCGCCAGCTCAAAGTGGCTCGTTTCGGCGATAACATGCGCGAAGTGGCGGTAACGGAAGGGGACAAAGTGGGAGCGCAAATTCAATTCGGTTGGTCGGTCAACGGTTATGGTGTTGGGGATTTAGTGCAATCGATTCGTGGTGTTTCTGAACAAAGCATTAACGAACTGCTTGATGAATACGTCGAACTGTATGACATGGTACCTGCCGGCCGTCAAGATGGACCTGTTCGCGAATCCATCCGCGAACAGGCTCGGATTGAGCTTGGGTTAAAAGCCTTTTTGCAAGATGGCAACTTCACCGCCTTTACGACGACGTTCGAGGACTTGCGTGGTATGAAGCAACTCCCAGGACTTGCGGTTCAACGGCTCATGGCAGAAGGATATGGATTTGGCGGCGAAGGCGATTGGAAAACAGCCGCCCTCGTCCGATTGATGAAAGTGATGGCCGATGGCAAAGGGACGTCGTTCATGGAAGACTACACGTACCACTTTGAGCCGGGCAACGAACTGATTCTCGGCGCTCATATGCTCGAAGTATGTCCGACGATAGCGGCAACGCGACCGCGCATTGAAGTTCATCCGCTTTCCATTGGCGGAAAAGAAGATCCAGCCCGCCTCGTGTTTGACGGCGGCGAGGGCGCGGCGGTCAATGCTTCGCTGATCGATTTAGGGCACCGCTTCCGTCTCATTGTCAATGAAGTCGATGCGGTAAAACCGAAACACAACATGTCGAAATTGCCAGTTGCCCGCATTTTATGGAAACCGCGCCCATCGTTGCGCGATTCGGCTGAAGCATGGATTTTAGCTGGCGGCGCGCATCATACGTGTTTCTCATTTGCGGTTACAACAGAACAATTGCAAGACTTTGCGGAAATAATCGGTGTGGAGTGTGTAGTGATTAATGAACATACTTCTGTCGCATCGTTCAAAAATGAATTGAGATGGAATGAGGTGTTTTGGGGTAGAAAACAAGGTTTACTATAATTTTAACATATAAGGAAAATATTTTATTTTGTTAGAAGGATAAAATAGACCATCGGTGAATGCAAGAACATAGTAAAAAGGATGATAATAATGGTTGTGCAAAGAAATAAAAAAAACAATTATATACTTTGCTATACTAGATTACCCGAAGAAGATATCATTTACTCTGAAAAGTTAGCCTATAGCATGCATCTTGCCTATAGTGACGATGGAGAAAATTTTGAACCTTTAAACCACAATTTCGGAATTTTGTTTGCGAGGGCAACCGAGAATGATAATGGCTCTCTAAATGCGAAAAGTTTGAAAAATCCATATATTTTTTACCTGGCAGACGGGACTTTTGGGGTAGTGGCTGTTCGTACAGAGTCAGATGGTACGAATGATGAAGAAAGTAAAGGAAAAGTTCTCGTTTTTTCATCATCTGATTTACTACAATATGAAGAAATTGGCTTGCTTGATTTAAAGGGAGACGCATTTGTTAACGATGTAGTTTGTAATTACGACGATGAAAAAAAGGGCTATATAATCAAATGGAATGATCACTTAGGAAATTATTATATGAATTTTATAGGAGACATTTTGAAACTACGCGATGTCTCCCATCCTGAGCCTGTAGAACCCTTTCAACTACGGTCTATGCGACCAAAAATACAAGGAGTTGTTCCTAGGAATATTATACAAGTTTCTGAAGAAATAGCCCACAGATTAATTTGTAAGCTCACAGTACCTGTCAACATTAAAATGGAAGTTCCAGAAAAAGTTATTGTTAAAACCGAAAGAGATTTGGAAAATGTGAAAGCAATCGCGATATATAGTGATGACACAACTGACATCAAACGAGTGAAATGGAATAAAAATGATATAGACTGGACTAGACCTGGGGTTTATAGGGTAACCGGTACAGTACACCAAGATCGTTATCCATTTCCGATCGCCATTGACAGAGCGGACCCATGCATCACGAAATGGAATGGAAAGTACTATTTTATAGCTACGAATGATGCGGATGGAAACCACTCCTTATATATAAGGGAAGCAGACACGATTCCAGGATTAGTTCATGCTGAAGAAATACTGATACTTGATTCAGAGACATATGAAGATATTAAAGGTTTATTGTGGGCACCAGAGTTTCATATTATTGGTAATGACCTTTACATTTTTCATGGTGCAACGTCGGATGGCTTTTACTATGAACAATCACATGTCATGAAATTACGAAGGGGCGGGAACCCCACTTGTGCAAATGATTGGTCAAGGCCATATCGTGTTTTAAAGAAAGATGGCACATATTTATGCGAAGCGGGAAGGACAATATCTTTAGATATGACCGTAATTCCCTGGAATGGGGAGTACTATGTAGTCTGGTCTCAGAGGGAGTTTATACCACAGGATCTTGGAGCGTGGCTCTATATTGCAAAAATTGATCCAAATGAACCTTGGAAATTAGTTTGCGATCCGACAGTACTTACTAAACCTGAGTATGGGTGGGAAAATAACAATGTCTTTGTGGTTGAAGGACCATTCGCTCTAATTAGGGACAATAGGTTATTCTTAACATATTCTGGATCATTAATAGATGAAACATATGTTATAGGGCTGTTGACGGCTGAAAAAGGTTCGGACTTGATGGATCCTACTTCTTGGAAAAAGTGTAACTATCCATTGCTTACCTCGATGAGTGTTGTAGGTGAATATGGTCCAGGACATAATTCCTATATATCAGATGATTATGGGGTTATATGGAACGTGTATCATGCAAGACCAGGAATAAAAGCTCCTCGTTCTTCTGGGATTCGGAGGGTACATTTTGATATAGATGGTTATCCGAGGTTAGACTTAACAGAGGATAGGGACATTAACAAAGATTTAAGCAAAATAGCTATTGATGTTGTTTTAGTTTGAAAATAGAAAGGGAGAGTGACAGATGGCTGAAAAAACAGCAACGATGATCATAGAGAAAGATTTCAAAGTCGCTGAAATCGACAAGCGTATCTATGGTTCGTTTATCGAGCATCTTGGTCGTGCTGTATATGGAGGAATTTATGAGCCGGGTCATCCTGAAGCTGATGAAAATGGCTTTCGTCAAGATGTTATTGAATTGGTGAAAGCGTTGCAAGTGCCAATTATCCGATATCCAGGTGGGAATTTTGTGTCTGGTTACAACTGGGAAGATGGAATTGGTCCAAAAGAAAAACGCCCACGACGGCTTGATTTGGCATGGAAGACGATCGAAACAAATGAGGTTGGATTGAATGAATTTATTGATTGGGCAAAGATGGTCGGAGCCGAAGTGAATATGGCCGTCAACTTAGGCACGCGAGGTATTGATGCGGCACGAAACTTGGTCGAATACTGCAACCATCCATCGGGCTCGTATTACAGCGATTTGCGTATTTCTCATGGCTATAAAGAGCCACATAAAATTAAAACATGGTGTTTAGGTAATGAAATGGATGGTCCGTGGCAAATTGGTCATAAGACAGCTGTTGAATATGGGAGAATTGCTTGTGAAGCAGCCAAGGTGATGAAATGGGTGGATCCGACAATTGAACTTGTGGCGTGTGGAAGTTCTGGAAGAAATATGCCGACATTTGCGGAATGGGAGGCGACTGTTCTCGATCACACGTACGAGCATGTTGATTATATTTCCCTACATCAGTACTTTGGAAACCGAGATAATGATACGGCAAATTACTTAGCCATGTCGTTGGAAATGGATGATTTTATTCGATCTGTTGTAGCGATTGCTGATTATGTGAAGGCGAAAAAGCGCAGTAAGAAAACAATCTATCTTTCGTTTGATGAATGGAACGTATGGTATCATTCCAATGAAAATGATAAGCGGGTTGAGCCTTGGACGATTGCTCCACCTTTATTGGAAGATATCTATAATTTTGAGGATGCACTTCTTGTTGGTTGTATGCTTATTACACTAATGAAACATGCAGATCGAGTGAAAATTGCTTGTCTAGCTCAGTTAGTTAATGTCATTGCACCAATCATGACGGAAAAGAACGGTCCAGCATGGAAGCAAACGATTTATTACCCGTTTATGCATGCTTCTATTTACGGAAGGGGAGTAGCGCTTCATCCAATCGTTTCTAGCCCGAAATATGATAGTAAAGATTTTACGGACGTCCCATACCTAGAATCAATCGCTGTTTACAATGAAGAGAAAGAGGAAGTAACGATATTTGCGGTTAACCGTGATATGGAAGCACCATTATTACTCGAATGTGACATTCGCAATTTTGAAAATTATCGTGTCATTGAACATATTGTCTTGGAGTGTGACAATGTAAAGCAAACAAATTCAGTACAATCGTTCCCTCTTGTTCCTCATCGAAATGGTGATGCTCGATTGTTGGATGGAAAGTTGCTAACTAAGCTATCGAAGCTATCATGGAACGTCATTCGTTTGGCTAAACATTAAATAAAGGATTCTTTCCAAATGTATGATGATTTTTGATTATTTGTGGACAGTTTGATAAGATGTGAGGGGTGCAACTTTTCTCTCCAAGAGTCAAAAAACTAACTCGAAGCACACATGTGTTTTGAGTTAGTTTTTTTCTTTTCAGAAAATTTTTATTGACGAAAACGAAAAAATTTACTAAAATTTTTACTAGTAGGCGAAAACGCTTACATAAACAAGTTCAAAAAAGGGGAGGAGAACGAATGTTTAAACGTTATTGGAAATGGTTTGCTTTGATCGTGACGTCAGCACTTGTGTTGGCGGCTTGTAGTGGCAAACAATCATCGACGGACGACAAAGGGGAAGGATCAAGTGAGAAAGTTGTGTTGACAGCATGGGCTTGGAACGTAAATGTTGGCGCTTTAAATGAAGCGATGAAAGAGTTTCAGAAAAACAACCCAAACATTGAATTAAAAGTAGAAGATATTGGGCGTTTAGATGTATATGATAAATTATCCACAGGTTTAGCCGCGGGGGGGACAGGTCTTCCTGACATTGTTCTTGTAGAAGACGATCGTATACATGGTTATGTAAATGCGTTTCCAAAAGGGTTTGTTAATTTGTCAGAAAAAGGATTTGATCAATATAAAGACGTGTTTCCCCCATTCAAAAAAGATTTAACATCTGTTGATGGAAAGTTTTATGCGATGCCGTTTGATGCAGGTCCAACAGGAATGTTCTATCGCACAGATTTGTTTGAAAAGGCAGGAGTAAAAGCAGAGGACATTGAGACATGGGACGATTTTTTAGCAGCAGCGAAAAAAATTAAAGAGGCAACTGGTGCATTTGCTATGCCTCTCGACAAGTTTAAAGACGATCCGATTTTCCGTATGATGCTTAATCAGCGCGGTGTTTATTACTTTGATCAAGATGGAAACATTGACTTAACAAATCCGAAAGCTGTAGAAGCGATGGACATGTTGAAAAAGTTTGATGAGGCTGGACTCATTAAGGATGTTGACGGATGGAATGGTGTTGTATCAGCAACAGTGGATGGTTCGGTAGCTACTGTTCCGTTTGGTGCATGGTATTATGGAACAATTGTTGATCAAGCAAAAGATACGAATGGAAAATGGGGAGTATTTTTGCTTCCAGCGTTTGAAGCGGATGGCAACCGCGCGGCAAATTTAGGTGGAAGTAGCTGGATGATTCCTGCTTCTTCAAAACATGTTGATGAAGCATATAAGTTTTTAGAGTTTTTCTCGACAACGAAAGATATTCAGTTAATGGCGATGGAGAAATATGGTTTATTCCCATCATTAGCGAGTGCATATGATTCTGAATTATTTACTAGTGGTGTAGAATTTTTCGGAGGACAAAAAATTTGGGAGTTATTCGCAAATGAAATGAAAGATATTCCAACAGCTTATTATACGAATGACTATGCTGTTGCTTTAGATGAAGCAATTAAAGCACAGGCTGATGTGTTTAACGGAAAAGAACCAAAGAAAGCGCTCGAAGAAGCAGCTAAACGTTTGAAAGATCGCACGAAGCGAGAAATGAACACTTATTAAAATATTGATATTTGAAAAATGAATGAGAGATTTAGCGATATGACTAAATCTCTCATTTCTACTTAAAAGCAAATGAGGAAAGGAAGAGGGCATTTGAGTACGAAAATCGTTGAAGCAAACTCGATGACTCCTAAAGTTGAGGGGCACACAAAAATGAAAAAACATGTATGGAAAAAGAAAATCGTGCCGTACATTTTCATTGCGCCTTCTGTCATTTTCTTTTCAATTTTTATGCTTTATCCAATTGGATACTCTTTCGTTATGAGTTTTCAAACGAGTGTAGGAGGGGAGATGACATTTAACGGTTTTGAAAACTATAAACGCCTATTTAGTGATGCGATTTTTTTAAAAGCATTAAAAAATACGTTTATTCTTTTAGCTGTTCAAGTACCACTTATGCTTTTTTTAGCGATTATTTTAGCCGTTCTTCTTCATTCGTCACTTTTAAAATGGAAAACGATGTTTCGTGTATCTTTTTTCTTACCAGCTGTTACGTCGCTTGTGGCGTATTCAATTATTTTTTCAATTATGTTAATGAACGATGGCTTGATCAATCAACTATTAGAGTGGTTAGGAATCGGAGCAATTCCGTGGTTATCTCATCCATTTTGGGCGAAAGCATCTCTTATTTTAGCGATGACATGGCGTTGGGTTGGATATAATATGGTCATTTATTTAGCTGCTCTACAAAATATTTCTGAAGATTTATATGAAGCAGCAAGTATCGATGGGGCAAGTAAAGTGAGACAATTTTTCTTAATCACTATCCCTCAGTTGAAACCGGTCATTTTATTTACAGCTATTTTATCAACAATCGGAACACTTCAATTGTTCGATGAACCATATACGTTGACAAAAGGTGGACCGAGCGATGAGACGTTAACGATTGGAATGTATTTATATCAAACAGGTTTTCGTTATTTTGACTTTGGATACGCCTCAACCATTGCATATGTCATTGTCGTTTTAATTGCTATTTTGAGCTTTATTCAGTTTAAAGTATCGGGGGATGAGCGATGAAAAAAATAGGTTTATACGTTACGTTAACGATAGGGGCGCTCATTTCGTTATTTCCGTTTTATTGGGCGTTTATCGGTGCGACGAATGAAAGCGGGAAGCTTTTTTCGAAGCAGCTTTCATTTGTTCCGGGGACAAAGTTGGTTGAAAATATAACAAATTTGAATGAGTCTATTGGAATCGGTCGAGTGTTGTTTAACTCCTTGTTTGTTTCTCTTACGTATACAATCTTTAGTTTGCTTATTTGTACGATGGCCGCATATGCATTTGCTAAATTTGAATTCAAAGGAAGAGATACGATTTTTGCTATTTTTCTCTTGTCGATGATGATTCCATATCATGCAACCGTTATCCCATTGTTTAAAATGATGGCTGCGTTTGGATGGTTAAATACGTATAAAGCATTAATTTTTCCGAATTTGGCGTATCCATTTGCAATTTTTTTAATGAGGCAAAACATGTTGGCATTTCCTAACGCTCTCATTGAAGCAGCAAGAATAGACGGGGCAGGAGAATGGCGTATTTTCTTTCGCATCGTATTGCCGTCCATGAAACCAGCGCTTGCAGCGACAGCTATTTTTCTATTTATGTACCAATGGAATAGTTTTTTATGGCCGCTCATTGCTGTTTCGTCAACAGATATGTACACGTTCCCGGTTGCGCTTTCTAGTTTATTTGGGCTATCGCGTATTGATTATGGGCAAGTTATGGCGGGTGTGACATTAGCTACTGTTCCAATTATTATTTTCTTTCTAGCGCTACAACGCCATTTTATTTCAGGTATGTTAGGAAGTGCGGTGAAGTAAAATGCCTATCTTTATTAACGAATCATTAGGACAGTTTCACTTGCAAACGAAGGAAAGCAGCTATATTTTTTGTGTATTGAAAAACGGACAACTCGGTCATTTACATTACGGAAAAAAAGTAAATCATCGTGACAATTTTTCTCACTTATTTCAGTTGCCGAATGAGCCCGTTGGCAATGCAACATTTTTATACAAAGGAGATCAAACGTTTTCTCTTGAAGTCATCAAACAAGAGTATCCTTCATATGGGACAACAGACTTTCGTGAACCAGCATTTCACATATGGTATGAAGACGGAAGTCGTATTACTCAATTTGTTTTCCAATCATACGAGGTGTTGAAGGGGAAACCAAAGTTGGAAGGTCTCCCAGCCACATATGTAGATGATGAGAATGATGCCGCGACGCTCATTGTTACGTTGTGCGATAAAAGAACGGGAATAAAGCTGCAGTTGCAATATAGTGTATTTGAGCACGAGAACGTCATAACGAGAAGTGCTCGTTTAATAAATAACGGAAAACACTCGGTTGCTATTGAGAGAATGTTAAGTGCAGTTGTCGACTATCCCGATTCTCAGTTTGAAATGGTTCATTTAGATGGCGCCTGGATTCGTGAGCGTCACGTTACTTCTAGAGTGATACAAAAAGGAGTACAGTTTATTGATAGTAAGCGCGGTACGAGCAGTTCACAGCATAATCCTTTTTTCGCTTTAAAGCGTAAAGATACGACAGAGCATATAGGGGAAGTGTACGGCTTTAGTCTCGTATATAGTGGAAACTTCATTGGAGGGGTGGAAGTAGACCATTATGACGTTGCTCGCGCTTTCATAGGATTGAACCCATTTGACTTTAGATGGATATTACATCCGAATGAGTCGTTTCAAACGCCCGAAGTCGTCATGGTATATTCATCTGATGGACTAAACGGAATGAGTCAAACGTACCATCGTTTATACGCTTCGCATCTTGTTCGAGGACTTTGGCGCCATCGTCCGCGCCCGATTTTAATTAATAATTGGGAAGCAACGTATTTTCAATTCGATGAAGAAAAATTACTGGCCATTGCAGATGCAGCAAAAGACTTAGGCATTGAATTGTTCGTTTTAGATGATGGGTGGTTTGAAGGAAGAAATGACGACACGACGTCGCTAGGAGATTGGCGTGTGGATCAAAATAAAATTCCGAACGGCTTATCTTCATTAGCTGAGCGAATAAACGAGAAAGGGTTACAGTTTGGAATTTGGATTGAGCCGGAGATGGTGTCAGAAAAAAGTAGATTGTATGAGGCACATCCGGATTGGGTGTTGAAAGCTCCAAATTGTTCTACCGTTTCGCACGGAAGAAATCAATATATTCTCGATTTAACGAGAAAAGATGTGAGAGATTATTTGTACGAGACGATTAGTCATCTTCTAAAAAGCGCAAACATCACATACGTGAAATGGGACATGAATCGCAATATGACGGAAGTTGGTTCAGCTTCAATAGAAGCGAATAGGCAAGGGGAAGTTGCTCATCGTTACATTCTCGGACTATATGAATTACTTGAACGATTAACCTATACGTTCCCACATGTTTTATTTGAATCTTGCGCGAGCGGCGGAAATCGTTTTGATCCGGGGATGCTCTACTATATGCAACAAGGTTGGGCAAGTGATAATACAGACGCATTTGAGCGTATCAAAATTCAATATGGAACATCACTTGTCTACCCAATTAGTTCAATTGGTGCACACGTATCCGCTGTACCTAACCATCAAACAGGGCGTGTGACCCCTTTGGAAACAAGAGCGCATGTTGCTATGTTTGGAGCGTTTGGGTACGAATTGGATGCCACCGCTTTAACCGCCCAGGAAAAACAACAGGTGAAAGAACAAATTTTGTTTTTTAAACAACATCGAAAACTTTTGCAATACGGTACGTTTTACCGTTTACTTAGTCCATTCGAAGGGACGGATGCTGCTTGGATGGTTGTTTCAGATGACAAAAAGGAGGCGATCGTTGTCTTTTATCGTCTTTTAGCTAAACCAAATCCTCCATTCGTGAGGCTTCGCTTAAAAGGATTAGATGTATCGTTTAAATATGAGGTAAAGATGGAGAAACAGACGCAAGTGCTCTATGGAGATGAGCTTATGCATATCGGTCTTTTTATCCCACCGTTTTACATGGGGACGGTAAAAACAGAGGAGACAGTCATGATTGGAGATTATGTATCTTGCTTGGCGGTGTTAAAGGCAGTCGATTAGGAGGAGAAATATATGGATGAGCTAGTACGTGATTTTGCTCGATTATTCGGTGAAGAAGGGAAAGAAGTACATACTTTCTTCGCCCCCGGCCGTGTCAATTTAATCGGTGAACATACAGATTATAACGGAGGATACGTTCTCCCGTGTTCGCTGCATATGGGGACGTATGCAGTCGCTCGTTTAAATGATGATGGGATGATTCGGCTCTATTCAAAAAACTTTTATGAAGATGGAATCGTTTCGATGACAAAAGAAGAACTTGCCTATGATGAGCGTCATGGATGGGCGAATTATCCAAAGGGAATTATCCAAGTACTTATGCCGAAAAATGTTCAAAAGGGCATTGACGTCCTGTACTATGGCAACATTCCAAATGGGGCAGGGCTATCTTCTTCTGCTTCTATTGAGCTTGTGACCGCCGTCACGTTAAATGAATTGTTTCAACTAAACATAGAGATGATGGAATTAGTAAAAATCAGTCAAAAAGTCGAAAACGAATATATCGGTGTGAATTGTGGCATTATGGATCAATTTGCGGTTGGAATGGGGAAAGCAGGACATGCGTTATTGCTTGATTGCCAGACGCTCCAGTATGAATATTTGCCTCTTTCTTTAGAAGATTGCTCGATTGTTATTGCAAATACGAATAAAAAGAGGGGATTAGCTGATTCAGCATACAATGAGCGACGCGCGACATGCGAGCAGGCGTTAGCGAAATTACAACAATATGTACGCATCAACTCGCTTGGAGATATGACGATGGAGCAGTTTAATCAATATGCACATGTATTGTCTCCGATCGAACAAAAACGGGTGCGACATGTCGTTTCAGAGAATGAACGGACAAAACAAGCTGCCACTGCTTTACAACAAGGAGATTTATATACGTTTGGACAACTCATGCGCCAATCACATGAATCGTTGCGTGATGATTATGAAGTGACTGGAAAAGAGCTAGATACGCTCGTGGAAGCAGCGTGGAAACATAAAGGTACGATTGGTGCGCGCATGACAGGGGCAGGCTTTGGCGGCTGTACAGTAAACATTGTAAAAGACGATTGTATTTCGTCTTTTATTGAGGAAGTAGGGCAAATGTATGAAACTGAAATCGGTTATGCCGCGAGTTTTTATGTAGCTAAAATTGGCGATGGGGCAAAACAGCTTACGAAAGAAGGAGAGAGTGCGCGATGATTCTCGTTTGCGGTGGGGCTGGATACATTGGGAGTCATGCAGTGTATCGTTTAATCGAAAAAGGAGAACAAGTCGTTGTTGTTGATAATTTACAAACGGGGCATCGAAAAGCTGTTCATCCAGAGGCGATATTTTATGAAGGTGATATTCGTGATCGCCACTTTTTAAACAGCGTATTTCAAAGGCATGAAATCGATACAGTTATCCATTTTGCAGCACATTCTCTTGTTGGAGAAAGTGTGAAACAGCCTTTAGCTTATTACAACAACAACGTTTATGGAACAGAAGTGTTGCTTGGTGTCATGAATAAACATGGCGTCAAACAAATTGTTTTCTCCTCAACGGCTGCTGTGTATGGGGAACCAAAACAAATTCCGATTCAAGAAATAAATGAAACAAACCCTGAAAGTCCGTATGGAGAAACAAAACTAGCGATGGAAAAAATGATGAAATGGGTGAACATCGCATACGGCATTCGCTATGTTTCTTTACGATATTTTAATGTTGCTGGAGCGTATGGGACGATGCTTGGTGAAGATCATCGTCCGGAGACACATTTAATTCCACTTATTTTGCAAGTGCCGTTAGGAAAACGAGAAGAGATTCATATTTTTGGAGATAATTACGACACGCCTGATGGCACGTGCATTCGAGACTACATTCATGTGCTGGATTTAGTCGATGCTCATCTATTAGCGGTAGAAAAACTAAGAAACGGTGGGGAAAGCAACATATACAATTTAGGGAATGGCAACGGTTTTTCTGTGAAAGAAGTCATTGAGGCTGCACGACGCGTGACGGGACATCCGATTCTTGAAAAAGTTGTGCCGAGACGCCCTGGAGATCCTGCGCGTTTAGTTGCTTCATCGGAAAAAGCAAAACGTGAACTTGGATGGAAACCGATATACACATCTATTGATGAAATCGTCGCTTCAGCGTGGGAGTGGCATCAGGCGAATCCGAACGGATATGAAGAGGTGTAACTCATGGTGAACATTTATGAAGAAATTGAAACACTCATTCAATATGCGCTCCATCATCGCTTAATTGAACGAGAAGATATCATTTATACGCGCAATCGAATATTAGCGTTGTTGAAATTAGACGAATGGCAACAAGTTGATGTTATTCCTTTCTCGGATCGCCCGCTTGTTTCCGTTTTACAACATATCACGAATTGGGCCGAAGAACATGGACGACTTGTTGGAAAGACAGTGACAGAGCGCGATTTATTTGATACAGAGATCATGAATTGTTTTGTGGCACGTCCATCAACGATTATTCAAACGTTTTATGAAAAATATAAACGAAATAAGCAAGAAGCAACAACTTGGTTTTATGAACTTAGTCAAGCATCCAATTACATTCGTGTAGACCGAGTGATGAAAAATAGACGATGGAAAGTGCGAACGAAATATGGGGATATGGATATAACGATCAACTTATCTAAGCCGGAAAAAGATCCTCGTGATATTGCGCGCATGAAGGAGACAAAAGAGCAACATTATCCTTCCTGCTTGCTATGTATTGAAAATGAAGGATATGCTGGAACGATCCGACACCCTGCGCGAGCGAACCATCGCATTATCCCTATTGAGTTATGTGGGGAACGTTGGTTTTTTCAATATTCACCTTACGTTTATTACAACGAACATTGCATCGTACTGCGTGATAAGCATGTACCGATGAAAATGGAAAGAAAAACGTTTGAACGGTTGCTTGATTTTGTCGATCAATTTCCGCATTACTTTATCGGCTCCAATGCTGATTTACCTATTGTAGGAGGATCGATTTTATCGCATGATCATTTTCAAGGTGGAAAATATACATTTGCGATTGAAAAAGCTTCATCCGATTTTTCATTCACACTTCCAGCTTATCCGCATGTACAAATGAGCGTCATTCGTTGGCCGATGTCGGTGATACGTATCCGAGGAACAAAACAAGATGTGTTAGAAGTGAGTGATTTTATTTACAAACAATGGCAAAAATATAACGATCCGAAGGCGAATATATACGCACAAACAAACGATGTACCGCACAATACGGTCACGCCAATTGCTCGTAGACGCGAGGAATTGTACGAGATGGATATTGTGTTAAGAAACAATCGCACATCAGAGCAATATCCGTACGGCATTTTTCATCCACATGAGGAATTGCATCATATTAAAAAGGAAAATATCGGTTTAATTGAAGTGATGGGATTAGCTGTATTGCCTAGTCGATTAGCGAATGAATTAGAGACGATTGCAACATACATGAAAAATAACACACGAAGAGAGCAATGGGATTCGTCGCTATTGAAACATTGGGAATGGGTGCAAGAGATCATGGAGAGATATTCGATCATTGATGATGTACATGAGCTATTAAAAGAAGAAGTAGGAAAACGATTTGAACAAGTGCTTGAACATGCGGGAGTGTTTAAGCGGACGGAAGAAGGAAAGCGAGCGTTTCATCGCTTTATTCAACACCTTCAGGAACGAAATGAATAAAGATGGGGGAAAAAAGGATGTATATCGGTGTAGACTATTATCCAGAGTACTGGCCAAAAGAAATGATTGAAGAAGATATTCAAGGAATAAAAGAGCTTGGAGCTAACATCGTTCGTATTGGGGAGTTTTCTTGGCATTTAATGGAGCAGACAGAGGGGAATATTGACTTTTCTTTTTTTGATGAAGTAGTGAAAAAGTTGAAGGAGAACGGGCTTTCAATTATGTTTGGTACGCCGACAGCGACATTTCCCGCTTGGTTAGCAAAAAAACATCCAGACATTTTATCTAAAGACGAGTTTGGACGTGTTCGTGTTTTTGGTGGAAGAAGACAATATTGTTTTAATTCAACAACATATCGCTTATATGCGGCAAATATAACGAAGCAGCTTGTGACACATTACAAAGGTGAAGAAGCGATTATTGCTTGGCAAATCGATAATGAATTTGGACATGAAGGAAGCGATATGTGTTATTGTGAACAGTGTCATCGTGAGTTTCAGCAATTTTTGAAAGAAAAATATAAACAAATTGACGCATTAAATGAAGCGTACGGAACAATTTTTTGGGGACAGACATATAACGATTTTTCAGAAATTCCAATGCCAACGAAAACAATTACGACGCATAATCCATCTTTGCAGTTAGATTGGGCTCGTTTTCGTTCATTTTCAGTTAATCGTTTCGCTCATGAAATGACAAACATCGTAAGAAAACATAAAGGTTCCCATCAGCAAGTGACAACAAACGTATCTGGGGGCTTCTTTAACAAGTGGTTTGATCATGAGGAAAACGTTCGTCTCATGGACTTCGTGTCTTATGATAACTACCCTGTATGGGGAGGGTTAGACGAACCGATTTCCCCGGCAGCGATTGCGATGAGCCATGATTTTAACCGCGGATTGCTTGGGAGAAACTATTGGATTGTTGAAGAACTTATGGGAGCGCAAGGGCATGAGATGATTGGATATTTACCGCGGCCGAATCAAGCAAAAATGTGGTCGTATCAGGCGTTCGCTCATGGATGTACGAATATGTTATATTTTAGTTGGCGTGGAATGGATCGAGGAGCAGAGCAATTTTGTTATGGTATCGTTGACCATAGCAATATACGAGGCAGGAAATATAAAGAAGTGCAATCTGTTTTTTCACATATTCCGACATTTGAACATGTGTTACAATCACCTATTCAAGCCGATATTGCTGTTTTATATGATTATGATAACATTTGGTCGTGGCGTTTTCAGCCACAAAGCAAGGCGTTTGATTTTACAACCGAACTTCTTCGGCTATATGAGCCGTTTTATCGTTTAAATGCGAACATCGACGTTATTCCTGTGTCGCGTGATTTTTCAACATATAAAGTACTTATCGTTCCAGTGTTACAAATTATCGATGAAACGTTGGCTGAAAAATTGAAAACGTTTGCCCGGTGCGGCGGGACGATTATATTTTCTTTCCGCACGGGATTGAAAAATAAACAAAACAACATCCATTTTAAACATATATTACCTGCATATGTGAGTGACCTTGTCGGTGCGCATATTCACGAAGTGGAGTCGCTTGCTTATCGTCGTGTTCCAATCATCGGTGAAGGACGATGGAAAGATCGAAAAGCTATGTGTTCCGTTTGGCGCGATTTGCTTGAGCCAACAACGGCTACTGTGTTATATCGATATGATGATCCATTTTATCCGTTCGCCGCGATAACTGAAAATGAATATGGTGATGGGAACGTTTATTATATTGGTGGGGGTATAGATGACGATGTGCTGAATGACCTTGCAAAGGAAATTGTGCAAAAACATCACATATGGCATGTAGAAAGTGACGAAGGTGTCGAAGTGTATCGACGTGTATGTGATGATGGTGAGTACATGTTCATCTTAAACCATACAGATCAAGAAAAACGGTTTCACCATTTGACCCTCAAACCGTATGATAGTCAAATCGTTAAAATTTAGCATAAATAAAGGGGTTGCATCAATGGCTACATTGAAAGAAATCGCAGAGAAGGCAGGGGTGTCCGTTGCCACTGTATCGCGTGTATTAAATTATGATATGACGTTATCTGTATCGGACGAAACGAGAAAGCGCATTTTTGAAATTGCGCAAGAGCTTAACTATAAAACGCCGAGGGAACGTAACCAGCTACATGCCAAAGATCGACTTCGCTTTGGGGTTGTGAACTGGTACTCGGAATCTCAAGAGCTTGACGATCCATATTATATGGCGATCCGACTTGGTGTTGAAAAGGAATGTTTTCGACGTCAAATCGAGTTAGTTAAGTTATTTAAGAAAGACGGTTCGTACGAATCAGAGTGGTTAACGGGGTTGGACGGAATTATTGCGGTTGGGAAATTTGGAAAACAACATATTCATCTTTTTACATCGGTGACGAACCATCTTGTTTTTGTTGACTATTCACCTGATGAAGATCGCTTTGATTCTGTCGTTGTTGATTTTCGAAAAGCGACAGCTCGTGTTCTTCAATATTTAATTGATCTCGGCCATAAACATATCGGCTACATCGGAGGGCGCGAATATGTTGATGACGGTCAACTCATTCAAGATGAACGCGAACGCACATTTTATGAATATTTATATTTGCGTGGTATGTTCATCCCAGAATACGTATTAACGGGACGCTTTATTGCAGAAGATGGATATATGTTAATGAAACAAGCACTCCAGCTCCCAAATCGTCCAACCGCGTTCTTTATCGCCAGCGATTCGATGGCGATCGGGGCATTGCGAGCGCTTCATGAAGCTGGAGTTGATGTACCAAATGAAGTGGCTATCGTAGGCTTTAACGACATTCCAACATCGAAGTTTGTCCAGCCACCGTTATCGACTGTGCAAGTTTATACGGAATTTATGGGCGAGACGGCCGTTGAATTGCTTGTTGAACAAATTCAAACGAAAAGAGAAATACCGAAAAAAATTGTTGTTCCAACAAAACTTGTTGTGAGAGAAAGTAGTTGTATCTACACAGTAAAGAAATAGCTTCCGCTTTAGCGAAGGCTATTTCTTTTATTACGAGAATTTATTTAGTTTGTTTATTGAACAAACTAAATAAACATTGATATAATAAAAGGTAAAGAATGTTGTTTCTTCCGTTTTATACTTAATTGAAGGAAGGGTGAGAAAGCTATTGAAGAGGGTTGGATGGGGGATTTTAAGTACAGCACGTATTGCAAGGGAGACGATGATCCAGGCCATTCAAAGGGCAGGGAATGCCAAGATCGTAGCAATTGCAAGTTGCAATGAGCAAGTCCAGCACGTTGCACAACAGTTTCATATTCCGAAAGTATACGATAATTATGAGGCATTGCTCGTTGATCCGGAGGTTGAGGTAGTATATATTCCATTACCTAACCACTTGCACATGGAATGGGCGATTAAAGCAGCAGAGCATAAGAAACATGTCCTTTGTGAAAAACCAGCTGCCTTATGTGAAGAGGATGTTCGAAAAGTAGTGAAAGCTTGTCGAGAAAACGGTGTAATCTGGATGGAAGCGTTTATGTACCAGTTTCATCCACAACACAGACGGGTAAAAGAAATGATTGCTTCAGGAGAAATTGGAGAGGTAAAAAGTATACGATCAAGCTTTTCTTTCTATCTTGCTGAGCGGGAAAGTAACATTCGCATGAATGAAACATTTGGTGGCGGAAGTTTACTAGACGTGGGATGTTATTGTATTCATTCTATTCGATTTTTGTTACAAGCGGAGCCGGTTGTACTATCTGTTTGTTCCACTTATGATGATCAATATGGTGTAGACACACTTACAAGTGGGTGGCTCCAAATGAATAACGGTGTTCACGCCTCAATCGACTGTAGTTTTAATATGTTCCCTCGCAATGAGTACGAAATTATTGGCACAAAGGGGAAATTAGTTGTCCCGAGAGCTTATCGGCCGGACATACAACAAGGTGACGGTCTAATTATCATTCAAACGGATGAAGGAATAGTGAAGGAGGAAATTGTCAAAGGCGATCAATATCGTTTACAAGTGGAGCATTTTTCACAATGTGTCATTGATCGAACGAAGCCAAGCTACTCAGATGACGAAATCATTCAACAAGCTAAAGTGCTCGATGTATG
Organism: Anoxybacillus sp. ST4; assembly: GCF_019448545.1. NCBI lineage: Bacteria > Bacillati > Bacillota > Bacilli > Caryophanales > Anoxybacillaceae > Anoxybacillus > Anoxybacillus sp. ST4. Next base: position 191,673 of record NZ_JAHZOE010000002.1, read on the forward strand.
CCGCCTTTCAGCGAAAACAGGGAAGGTAATCGAATTAGTTGAAACAAGGAAGGAAGAGAGAGAAAAATGAGGATTGTACAGGAGAAGCGAACAGAAGTGGATGGTCAACCGATTTTTTCATTTACACTTACGAATGATCACGGAATGGAAGTTATTTGTTTAAACTACGGTTGTATCATTACAAGTATATTTGTTCCTGATAAAAATGGAAAATATGAAAATGTTGTCTTAGCGTTTGATGACTTTTCTTCGTATTTGACAAACCGTCCGTATTTAGGAGCTGTCATCGGAAGGGTAGCCGGGAGAATAAAAAATAGTTGTTTTGAGTTAAATGGAGAAACGTATAGATTATATGCAAATGAAAACGGAAACCATCTGCACGGTGGAGAGAAAGGGTTTCATCACGTCATTTGGCAAGCGGCAGGGTTTTCGAAAAAAGAAGAAGTTGGTGTCCGTTTTTCACATCGGAGTGTTGATGGGGAAGAAGGATATCCTGGGAACGTTGATGTGCAAGTCACATATACATTAAACAATGAAAACGAACTAATTATTTCTTATCAAGCCATTTCTGATCAAGATACGCCGTTTACATTAACGAATCATACGTACTTTAATTTGAGCGGTAACGTAAAAAAAGATATTTTGCAACACGAATTAAAAATGAAAAGTGACCGTTTTTTACCGTTAGATCATGATTTTATACCGACTGGGGAAATAAAAGATGTGACAGGTACACCTTTTGATTTACGTCAAGGGAAAAAATTGAGAGAAGCCATTGAGTCAACTGATCCGCAAATTCGTTTAGTCGGACAAGGATATGACCATCCATTTATTTTAAATGCTCATCATGATGAAGAAATTGTCTTATTTGACCGTGAAAGTGGACGAACATTAGTTGTTGAAACGGATGAAGTTGGTGTCGTCGTATATACTGGGAACCAAATTCCTCACGGTGAAAAAATGAATGGTCTGCGATCTCGAAAGTATTTAGGCATTTGTTTAGAGACACAAGCGTTGCCAGATGCGGTTCATCATCCTCATTTTCCGTCTTGTATATTGCGAGCAGGACAATTGTATTCATCGACAACAAAATATACGTTTTATGTACAGGAGGCGAATAATAGATGAACTACCGACGCTTAGGGGATACCGAAATGGAAGTAAGTGAAATAAGTTTTGGCACATGGGCAATCGGCGGAGCTTGGGGACAGACGAATGATACAGACGCATTAAAAGGATTACAACATGCAATTGATGCGGGTGTTAATTTTTTTGATACTGCAGATGTGTACGGAGATGGTCATAGTGAAGAGCTTTTAGCCAAAGCAACAAAAGGAAAAGAAGATGATATTTATATTGCCACAAAATTTTGTCGGGCTGGAGATATTTATGATTTCCGCACGTATTCGGAAGAAAAAGTGCGGGAATACTGCGAAGGAAGTTTAAAGCGTTTACGAAGAGAACGGATTGATTTATATCAAATCCATTGCCCGCCATTTGAAATATTGAAGGACGGTCAAGTATTTGAAGTGTTAGATAAACTGAAACAAGAAGGTAAAATTCGTTACTATGGTGTGAGTGTTGAGACGGTGGAAGAAGGGCTGTTTTGTTTAACAAATCCAAACGTGAAAGCATTGCAAGTCATCTTGAATATTTTCCGACAAAAACCGTTAGAGAGATTACTTCCACAAGCGAAAGCTCAGGGAGTAGGAATTTTAGCTCGATTGCCCCTTGCAAGCGGGTTATTAACAGGAAAATTTAAGAAAAATACGGTGTTTGCAGAGAATGATCATCGTTATTTTAATCGTGATGGTAGTCATTTTAATGTTGGTGAGACGTTTGCTGGGCTTGAGTTTCAAAAAGGTGTGGAACTCAGTGAACAATTGAAATGGATTGCGAATGGAAGAGGGAATATGACAAGAGCTGCATTGCGTTGGATTTTGGATCACGATGAAGTAACATGTGTCATTCCAGGTTTCAAAACGGCAGAGCAAGTAGAAGACAACTTAAAGGCATTGACTGTTCCATCTTTTAGCCAAGAAGAAAAAGAAAAAATAAAAGCTTTTTATAAGCAGCAAGTCCATCCATTCATCAGGGGCGCGTATTGAAATAAAAAGAGGCATCCAAGAAAATTGGGTGCCTTTTAGATTTTTAGAGAAATACTTCTACCTTCTCGCCTTTTTTTAAAAATTCTTCAATAGCAAAAAAGGAAATGCCTAATGCCGTTGAATAAATAGACAACTTAGAAAATTCAATGACGACATGTGTGCGATGATACGGTAATGTTCGTTGGTTAATGATTTTTTTGATTGATGGCTTGATCCAAGGTTTTGCCATCGATAAACGATTACCAATAACGACTTGTTCCGGATTAAACGTATTAATTAAATTATTGATACCAATGCCTAAATAGTGACCAATGTGCTCAAATAAACGTAGAACGTCCCCATTCTTGCCTTCAGCCAGTTGTAGTAACATTTCAAGGGATGTTTCATTATTCATAGTCACCCTTGCCTTTTCTAACAGTGCCTGTTCGGACGCATAGAGCTCCCAACATCCAATATTTCCACAACGGCATCGCAGTCCGTTAACTTCGATCGTCATATGCCCGCTCTCTCCAGAAAAGCCGTTTGTCCCCCGATATAATTCACCGTTCAAGATGAGACCAACACCGATCCCCATGCCCGCACTAATGTAGATGACATTGTTATAATTTTCTCCAGATCCTTTTCGCTTTTCACCGTATGCCCCAGCGTTCGCCTCGTTATCGATGATTACAGGCACGTGGAAAGCTTTCTCGATATCTTGTTTCAAAGGTATATTTACCCATTCTAAATTTGGTGCAAACAATAGTTTCCCTTCTTTATCGACAATCCCAGGGACACCAATCCCAATCCCGATGAGACCGTAGCGACTTCTCGGCATTTGTTCTAATAAATCAGTAATCGTCTCTTTAATAAGTGTGAGGACAGTTGGATAATCTTTGCAATGAAATGTCGCCTTCTTTTCTTGGATAATATTCCCTTGTAGATCAGTCAATATCCCTATGATGTAATGAACGCCTAAATCAATTCCAATTGCATATCCTGCTTTCTCATTGAACAATAACAGGACAGGACGACGACCGCCACTTGATTCACCTTGTCCGATTTCATATACGAGTTCTTCATCCATTAATTCTTTTACGAGAGAAGATACGGTACCTTTATTTAGCCCTGAGCGTTGTGCGACATCTGCCCGAGATAACGGTCCTTGGCTTTTCACCATGTCAAGAACAAGCGCCTTATTAATTTTCTTTATTAAATGTGGATTTCCAGTTATTTTTGTCAAGTTCATCACCCTGTTTATCAATGTATCATAATTGTATGAAAAATTCTAGTTGACTTTGTTCGTTTTATAGACAAACAAAATAAAGGAAATTATAATGTAAGGCAAGAAGAGAGAAAGCATCTTCACATTTTGAGAGATTTTGTTTATTGTGAACATATGTTTTATTGCTATGGAAAGATAGGGGGGGATTGAATGACCTTCAGTCGTTTTAAGCAGAAAATCGCACGATTCAACACGTTACGAAATCAAATTTTAACGATTTACATTTTTGTTATGACACTTGTGTTATTGTTTGTTGGAATTATTACATTTCATATTGTTTCATCGTTATTAAAGAAAAATGCTGAGGAACAAATACAGCAAACCATTATCCAAGTGAATGGAAGATTAGAATCTTTGTATAAACAATTAAATTCATTGACCTCTCAAATTGTCAACGATATGTATGTTCAGCGTGCGTTTTCTAAGGAGATACAAGGCGAGCGCTTGATGTTTGAAGAGAGACAATATTTAATGCAGGTTGTAAACTCGTATCAAACGTATTTTGATGGAGTTCAATCGTTTGAATTGTACACAAACGATTATAAACGAGTATTTCCGCTTAATGAAATGAATTTAGTAGAACGTGTTGGTTCTCAATGGGTTGAGGAAATAAAAAAACAACGTGGAAAGATGATTTGGATTGGAAAAGATCCGACATCTTCCCGGTTTTTCGTCGTAGCTCGTCAAGTTCGACTGACGGATCATTCCTTTTCCCCAGGGGGCTATTTATTAGTTCGGATCCATAGCGATTACTTTCAATTGGACGACCTTTCTGATCAAAAAGTGGAAAATACAAGTTACACAGTAGTGATCGATGAGCATAATCAAAAAATAGTTTCTAACTTACCGTCACACCTCACGTCTATTCTTGATGGAGGTGGAAAAGAAGAAAAAAATTATATGGTCGTTAAACAAGCATCGCCCTTTACAAAATGGAAAGTAATCATTGTGACCCCTTTAGAATCGCTTATAAAAGGCACTGATATTTTAAAAAATGCGATCATTCTTTCGGGGGCTCTTGGTTTTGTCATTTTTTTTATTTTTTCCTTTTTTCTATCTACGATCGTTGCGCAACCAATTTTAAAGTTAACGAAAATTATGCAGCGCGGCAGAAACGGGAAGTTAAAATTAAGCCCCCCGATTTCATCTACTATCGAAATTGATGAGCTAATAGAGACTTACAACTCTTTGGTAAATGACATTAACCATTTAATACAAGTTGTTTACGAAAAAGAGCTAATTCGAAGCCAAGCCGAATTAAAAGCTTTGCAAGCACAAATTAACCCGCACTTTCTCTTTAATACACTTGATACGCTATATTGGTCCCTCATTGAAAAAAACGAGGAAGAGTTAGCGAAATTTGTATTAAATATGGCTGAACTGTTTCGCTATACAATTAGCCATTCGACTCAAGATGAGTGGGTCACAATTCGTGAAGAGATGGAGCATATTCAACGTTATATGGAAGTGATGAAAGCAAGGTGGGGAGAACGATTTGTTTGGAAAATAGATGTTTCAAATCATTGCTTACATGTTCATATTCCGAAATTGCTCATCCAGCCCCTTGTTGAAAATGCGGTGTTACATGGAATTGGAAACAAAACAGGGATAGGAACCGTTTGGATCATTATTAAAGAATGTGTAGACGGAAAGGAACTTCTTGTTCAAGTCAAAGATGACGGTAATGGAATGGATGAAAAACAATTACGTCTATTAAAAGAAAAGTTAGGAAAAAGAACAATTTCTTCGATGAAGGGGAGTGGGATCGCACTAATGAATGTAAATCGACGGCTACAACTTTACTACGGTGAGGATCGAGAGTTACGTATAGAGAGCGAAGCAGGGAAGGGAACGTGCGTATCATTTCAAATTCCTAAAAGTAGGTGAAGCTTCGTGAAAGATGTAAGAACGATTTTAATTGTTGACGATGAGCCAAGGGCGCGCGAAGGAATGAAAAAAGTTTTGGATCTATGGTCTATGGGGAAATACGAAATTATATGTGCAAGCAGTGGTGAAGAGGCGATTACTATTTTGCAAAGAAAAAAAGTGCACGTGTTATTAACGGATATCCGAATGCCGCAGATTACAGGCTTAAAGCTCATTCGAACATTAAAAGAACAAAAGGATGCACCTGTCGTCATTATCATTTCCGCTTATTCTGAGTTTGCGTACGCTCAGGAAGCTATTTCGTTAGGGGTTGTCAACTATTTGCTTAAACCGGTAGATAAAGATAAACTCATTGAAGCAGTGCAACAAGCACTTGCTATATCGGAAAGTCGGGAAAAAGCAAAAAAGATTGAACAAATTATAGATCATCACATTATAGGAGTACAGGAGGAGAAACTTTCTTCGCCAGTTAAAAATGCAATTCAGTTTATTCATGAAAATCTTCATAAACATGTCAGTCTAACTGATGTAGCTAAGCAAGTGTATTTGAATCCGAGCTACTTTAGTGCTCTATTTAAACAAGAGACGAGGATGACATTTAGCGAATATGTAACGAGATGTCGATTGCAAAAAGCTAAAAATTTACTGGTGAATACGAACTTGTCGATTGCCGAAATAAGTGAGATGACAGGATATCAGACAACAAAGTACTTTATTAAGATATTCAAAGAATTTGAAGGAATTACCCCATATCGTTTTCGGAAAGAGTACCTAAAGAAAATGGAATTTTAAATGATAAGCGTTACCTTACCGATAGGAATTGATCGTGCTACATTAAAAATAAGAAAACGAAAGGGGGATTTTGAAAATGATAAAGAAAGCGCATACAATAGTGTGGATGGTAATTTTTGTGCTTGTATTAGCAGGGTGTTCGGAAAAAACGACCGAAAAAGGCTCGACGGAGAAAGGGGACGAGAAGATAACACTTACTTTCATGCACCTTTGGCCAGCGGGAAGCTCTAAACAACATAATATGATCGTAAATGAAATTATTAAAGAGTTTGAAGAGCAAAATCCAAATGTAAAAGTAAAACAAGAAATTTTGGAAAACGAACAGTATAAAAACAAATTAAAAGTGTTAGGGGCTTCAAACGAACTTCCTGATATTGGGATGACGTGGGCTGCAGGGTTTCTAGAGCCTTATGCAAAAGGAGGACTCTTTGCTCCTCTAGACGATTTGTTGGATGGTGGGTTACGTAACAACTTTGTATCAGGAACGACAGAGCCTTATGCATTAGATGGAAAAACATATGCTCTTCCTTTAGAGTTAAACATCACGCCTATTTACTATAACAAAGGGATTTTTGAAAAATACAACTTAGAAGCTCCTAAAACGTATGAAGAGTTTAAGCGTGTTGTGCAAGTACTTGTAGATAACGGAGTTTCACCAATTGCTTTAGGAAATAAAGATCGTTGGACAGGATCAATGTGGTATATGTATTTAGCTGATCGTATTGGCGGAGCAGATACGTTAAAAAATGCGATCAATGGAAGCGGTACATTTGAAGACCCGAGTTTAGTACAAGCAGCTGAAGAAATTCAACAATTAGTCAAAATGAAAGCGTTTATTAAAGGATTTAACGGCTTATCGAATGATGAGGCAAAAGCAGAATTTACAAATGAAAAGGCTGCGATGTATTTAATGGGAACATGGGATTTGCCACAATTTACAACGAATGAAGATGTTCCAAAAGAATTCAGAGAAAAAGTAGGATTTTTTAAATTCCCAACTGTTGAAGGTGGAAAAGGGAATATCGATAGTTGGGTTGGTGGACCAGGAGTAGGCCTATTTGTTTCTGAAAATTCAAAGCATAAAGAAGAAGCGAAACAATTTGTGAAATTCTTTGTTGAAAAATGGGGAGAACGTTCTGTAACAAGAGCGGGCGTGATTCCAGCAACGAAAGTGAATACTGAGAACGTCGATTTGCCACAAATGTACATTGACGTGTTAAATGAATTAGCGAACGCAAGCAATATTACATTGTTTGCTGATGTGCAAATGAATCCAGAAGCTGCCCAAACGCACTTAAATTTAATTCAGTCACTGTTTGGCGAGAGTATAACACCAGAGCAATTCGCAAAACAACATCAAGAGGTGCTCTCTAGCACACGCTAGATATGTAGAACAGAAAAAGGACATATTGCTACAATATGTCCTTTTTCCTCAAAAGGATGGGGAGGAAATAAAATATGGACAAGGTAATGTCTGATAAACGAGTCATTGCATTATACGTGCTACCCGCTTTATTGCTCATTGTGATACTAGTTTATATCCCAATCATTATGACAGGATACTATAGCTTGATGAAATGGGATGGAATAGGAGAGAGAACGTTTATTGCGTTAGACAACTATAGACAACTGCTAAAAGACAATATGTTTTGGAAAAGTGTGTATCACTCGTTTCTACTAGCTGTTTTTTCTGTTTTCAGTCTCGGTGGCTATTTAGTTGTTTCACTCATTCTTGCTGGGAAAGTAAAAGGAGCGAATATACTTCGGAAAATTTATTTAATCCCGATGTTGCTTTCTTCAGTAGCTATTGCTCAGCTATGGTTACGAATTTATCATCCTTCCAATGGGATGCTGAATCAACTTCTCTCATTCTTAGGAGTGGAGGATACGCCTAACTGGCTCGCTGATCCTTCGATTGTGCTGTACTCTGTTTTTATTCCTATTATTTGGCAATATGCGGGGTTCTATATACTAATTTACTATGCTGCTTTGAAAAATATCCCGTCATCTATCATTGAGGCAGCTATTATTGATGGGGCTAATCCGTGGCAATTGGCATATAAAATTAAATTGCCGCTCATTGCTGGCGTGATTAAAGTAACAGTCGTATTAGCTGTGGTCGGTTCTTTAAAATATTTTGATTTAATTTATGTGATGACTGGTGGTGGACCAAACGGGGCGAGTGAAGTGATTGCCTCTTACATGTATCAAAAAGCATTTCGTAGCTTCAATTTCGGATACGGAAGCGCCATTGCTTTTTCTCTGTTGATTCTTTGTATTGCTGCTACATGGTTAATTCGAAAGTTAACGCATACAGAAGAAGAAGTTCAATACTAACGTTGTAAGAGGTGCTCATACGATGAAAAGAACGATTATATATGCAAAAAAAGCTGGTATGTTTCTATTTTACATGGTGTTATTCGCAGTTGCCGGTCTACAAATCCTCCCCCTTATCTGGCTGTTATTTTTCTCTTTGAAAAATAATCATGAAGTATTTAATACCCCTCTTTTCTCTTTACCTTCTCCCCCACGTTGGGAAAATTATGTGAAGGTATGGATTGAAGGGGATATTGGTCGCTATTTCTTTAATAGTTTATGGATTACTACCGTATCGGTTGTTTTTACTGTATTGTTAGCTAGTTTCGTGACGTTTGCAATCACACGAATGAATTGGAAATTAAAACATGTTGTGCTTGGGTTGTTCATGGTTGGATTAATGATTCCGATCCATTCGACTCTCATTCCTCTGTTTAACTTTTTTATGAAAGTAAAGTTAATTGATCACCCGATGTCAATTGTTTTAACAAATATTGGTTTTAATTTACCGATTACAATTATGATTTTGTTAGGTTTTTATAATGCGTTACCGCGAGAACTAGAGGAATCTGCTATCATGGATGGATGTTCTGTTCATCGAATGTTTTTCCAAGTCATTTTACCGATGACTTCTCCAGTAATTGTCACAACAACGATTATTAATATGATTTACAATTGGAATGAGTTTGTATTTGTAAATACCTTCATCAGTTCAGATGAATATAAAACGCTCACAGTCGGAATACAAAATTTCATTGGACAGTATACAACAGATTGGGGAGCAATTGGAGCAACTTTAATGATTAGCGTTTTACCAATTTTAATTCTTTTCTTTTTCTTAAGTAATAAGATCATGGAAGGGATTACTGCTGGAGCTATTAAAGGATAAGAAAGGGGTAATAATATGCCGACGAACATGTTTTTTAACGCCCATCATTCACCTGTTGGAGCGTTTGCAAGTTTTACACTAGGTTTCCCTGGTAAAAGCGGGGGATTTGATCTTGAGCTTGCCCGTCCTCCAAGACAAAATATATTTATAGGTGTACAGTCTTTAAATGAACCAGGTATATATGATGTGTTGCCATTTTTAGAAATAGCGAATGAAGATGAAAGTAAGAGGTATGATATTGAAAACCCTGATCCGAGTCCGAAAAAACCAAAAATTTTGTTTCCGATCGCGAAGGATCAAATTGAAAGAGAGTTCCATGTTGGAACGGATACATGGAAAGCAAAAGATTTGACACTTACTATTTATTCTCCAGCTAAGTCGGTGCCTGATCCGGAAAAAGCGAATGATGAAGAGTTAAAATTGGCGATAGTTCCAGCTATTATTGCCGAGATAACGATTGACAATACAAAAGGAACAGGAACAAGACGTGCTTTTTTTGGATTTGAGGGGAACGATCCGTATACATCCATGCGGCGAATCGATGATACGTGTCCTGGAATTCGGGGTGTCGGACAAGGACGAATCGTTAGCATTGCTACAAATAATGACGATGTGCGTTCGGCGCTACATTTCAGCATGGAAGATATTTTGACAACACCGCTTGAAGAAAACTGGACATTTGGTCTTGGAAAAGTCGGTGCACTTATCATGGATGTTCCACCAGGGAAGAAGAAAACATACCAATTCGCAATTTGCTTTTATCGGGGTGGCTATGTTACGGCAGGCATGGATGCTTCTTACCTTTATACTCGTTTCTTCAAAAACATTGAAGAGGTCGCCCTTTATGCGTTAGAGCATGTAGAAGTGTTAAAGGAACAATCATTCCACTCTAACGCGCTCATCGAGAAACAATGGTTGTCTGATGACCAAAAGTTTATGATGGCTCATGCAATACGCAGTTACTATGGTAATACGCAGCTACTAGAATGTGAGGGAAAACCTATTTGGGTTGTTAATGAAGGCGAGTACCGAATGATGAACACGTTTGATCTCACTGTCGATCAGCTATTTTTTGAATTAAAGATGAATCCATGGACTGTAAGAAATGTATTGGATTTATACGTCGAGCGCTATAGTTATGAAGATTGTGTTCGTTTTCCTGGTGAAGAGTTAGAGTACCCAGGTGGTATCAGTTTTACTCACGATATGGGAGTAGCAAACACATTTTCTCGTCCACATTATTCGTCTTATGAATTGTATGGGATTAGCGGGTGTTTTTCTCATATGACACACGAACAACTCGTCAACTGGGTGCTTTGTGCTGCAGTATACATTCGACAAACAGGAGATGTGACGTGGCGCGATAAACATCTGTCGGTTTTGGAGAAATGTCTCGAAAGTATGGTTCATCGAGATCATCCGGATCCTGAAAAGCGAAATGGAATTATGGGGCTCGATAGTAACCGCACGATGGGTGGAGCAGAGATTACGACATATGATAGTCTCGATGTATCGCTTGGCCAAGCACGTAACAACTTATATTTAGCTGGAAAGTGTTGGGCAGCTTATGTTGCATTAGAAAAGCTGTTTAAGGATGTTGGCAACGAGCAATTGGCTATGCTAGCTGGAAAGCAAGCCGAAAGATGTGCTGCAACAATTATAAGCTATGTCACAGATGAGGGATATATTCCGGCAATAATGGGTGAAGGGAATGATTCAAAAATCATTCCGGCGATTGAAGGACTTGTATTCCCTTACTTTACGAATAACCATGAAGCATTGGATGAAAATGGGCGTTTTAAATCATATATTCAAGCATTGAAAACACACTTGAACTATGTGCTACAGGAAGGAGTTTGTCTATTTTCAGATGGAGGATGGAAAATTTCCTCTACAAGTAACAACTCATGGTTAAGTAAAATTTATTTATGCCAATTCGTTGCTCGCCATCTTCTAGGCTTGGAGTGGAACAAACAAGGAAAACGCGCCGACGAGGCTCATGTCTCATGGCTTACCCATCCGGAGCTTTCGATCTGGAGTTGGAGCGATCAAATTATTTCTGGTGAGATTAGTGGAAGTAAATACTATCCGCGCGGTGTGACGAGCATTTTATGGTTAGAAGAGGGGAACGAATTCCCCCCTTCTCAGGGGATGAAAAGTCTCTCTGAATCGGTGGAATGATTAATTCAAGGAGGGGTATTCGGGATGATTGAGAAAGTTGAAACTTCTCGTAAAATGGTTGCGGTAACATTCGATGACGGCCCAAACCCGATCTATACGCCACGCATATTGGATTTATTTAAGAACGTTTCGGGAAAGGCGACATTTTTTATGATTGGTGAACATATGGCTATGTATCCTGAGATCGTCGAGGCAGTTGTTGCTCTTGGGCATGAGATTGGAAATCATACGTACTCACATCCCGACTTGACATTAATAAATCGTCATGAATGTTTGCACGAAATTCAATATGCTGATAAAATAATCGAAAATTTTACAGGAAGAAAACCTAAAGTGTTTCGGCCACCATATTTTCGTTACAATGAGGATGTAGAACTTATTGTTAGTCGTTTCAAATATCAGACGATTGGAGCGGTGAATGTAGATGCATTAGATTGGGAACAGCCCGGTCGAGACCATATTATCACTAAGACGCGCGAGTGTATAAACAATGGGGTGATTTTGCTTTTCCATGATGGTTTTGGGGATCGTTCCCAAACAGTTGAGGCAGTTGAAGTGCTTATCGAGGAGCTATCTATACAAGGATATGAGTTTGTCACTGTTAGTGATTTGTTGCAATCGGAAAAAAGAATTGTATAAAAATGATGACATCTAAAAAAGGAAAGGAAACTTCGTATGTAATAATAGGGGGGATAAATCCCCCTATTATTGTATAATGATGTTAGTTACAAAGTTTAGATAGGACGGATGCGTAATGAACTTTGGTACTTTAGAAGGAAAGTTTTATCGCTTTTGTGAGTGGATTACAAAACTTGCATATATCAATGTGCTATGGATTTTATTCACAGTGGTAGGAGTTCTCTTTCTCGGTTTTTTCCCAGCAACTGTTTCTCTTTTTACAATTGTAAGGAAGTGGTTGTTATTCCATGATCACAACTTTCCGATATTTAAAACATTTTTCAAAGTATATAAACAAGAGTTTTTCAAAGCGAATGCTTTAGGTTTAATATTTACTACCATATTTATAGTGTTATATATGGATATGTTATATCTTTCAAATTTGTCAGCAAATATACACACCTTTTTTTTCATTGCTCTATCCATTAGCTTTATTTTATATACAGTTACTTTGCTATATATTTTCCCTGTTTACGTTCATTATAATTTGAAGTTTTTTCAATACTTGAAATATGCGTTCCTAATCGGAATGGCAAATCCTCTCATCACGAGTATGATGGTAATTACGATCGGATTATTATGCGTTGTATTTTTTTATTTACCCGGAATTATTCCTTTTTTTAGCGTGAGTTTGTTCGCCTTGCTAGTGATGACGGGTGCCCTCCATGCTTTTAAAAAGGTTGAAAGAAAGCAAGAGAAATGGGGATCATCTAACAGTGAAACATAGTTAACGTTTTTTAAAATCTTAATATTTTATTAAAATAAACAATAGGAAATATCTTTAGTTTTTTAAGTAAATATTAAATTTTTTAGATCCAACAGAAAAGAAAATGTGCAGTAGAATAATATAAAGTCCTCCATGTTACTCACAGCTAGAAAAAATGAGATGAGAGTTTCTCATCCCCGTAATAGTTTACACATTGTATCAAGTTGTAAGAAGATCAGCTGTTTTCAAGGAATGTTCAAAGTGAAGTGGGGGAGAAGCGATGTACAGAGTAGTGCTTGTAGATGATGAGGTATTTATTAGAGAAGGACTGAAGGTGTTGATTGATTGGAAAGGCTGTGGATATGAGATTTGTGGTGAGGCTAGTGACGGGGAGGATGCGTTGAAGATAATTGAAAAGGAACAGCCGGATGTGGTCATTACAGATATTCGCATGCCTGGGATGGATGGATTAGAGCTTATTCGGTGCGTAACTTCAAGTCAATTTATTAGTCCTAAGTTTATTGTTATTAGCGGACATAGTGAATTCAGCTACGCCCAACAAGCCATTAAGTATGGGGTTTGCGACTTCATTCTTAAACCGATTTCTAAGAAGGAGTTAGAACGTGCGTTGGAGAGAATTTTTCGTTTATTAGATGCACAAAAGGAACAAGCGAAAGTGATGGAAGAGCAACTTTTAAAAATATTGTTTCACAAGTTAATTAAGGGAGAGAATGACTGTGAGACCGTGTATGAGCAAGTTCAACGCTTTGGTGTTCCTGCCTCATCCTTATTCTGTTACGTTATGGTAGAAGTGAACCGTGATAATGATGAAGAACGTTTGGATAATATTTACGTGGGACATAAAATTGAGGATCTTTTCAAAAAGAAAATTAAACAACCTCTCCACTTTCCTATTTATGAACATGAGTTAGATCGATACGGATTGTTATTAATGACCGGACAAGAAACAGAAATGTTTGAGAACATAAGCATATTATATGAGCAGTTGAAGCAATTAGGTTTGAGCACGACTGTGTACGCTAGCGACTTCATTTTAGGTTTTAATCAATTACGGAAGGCTGTTGAACAAGTATACTATATGATGAGTTACAAATATGTGATCGATGACGGACCGATCTTGTACGAACGAATTGAAGGGATAGACATTTATTATGGTGATATTGACGGGAAACTTTGTGAAAAATTGATTGAATATATAGAAGAATCACGAATAGCAGACGTTTTATGTGTTGTAAATCATATTTTTGACGAATTTCGAACAAAGCTTTTTGCTGTTGAGGCTGTGAAATCTTCGATCACTTATTTAGTGAGAGAAGTAACTAATATTGTAAAACAGTTCGGAGGGGATGCAGAACAGTTAAAAACATTTTCAAATGTAATGAAATGTAGAAATTATAATGTTAGTTTGAATGAGTTAGAACAGCGATTTAGTCATTTTGTTGTTGAATGCGCGAATTTAGTCTCCCAGTTAAGAGAACAACTGATTACGTGTGAAATCCACAAAGTAAAAAAATATATTGAAGAAAACTACCATAAAAATATTAGTTTAAAACATATCGCTCAGCAGTTTTATATGAATCCAGTTTATTTGGGACAGCTTTTTAGAAAAACATATGGTGTTTATTTTAAAAAATTTTTACTACAGTTGCGCATTCAGCAAGCGAAAAAGCTTCTTCGGACAACGGATTTAAGGATTTATGAAATTGCTGAACAAGTAGGGTTTGGGAGTGTTGATTATTTTGTCACACAATTCGAAAAAATGGAAGGGTTTACACCTACTGAGTATCGTAAGCAAACAATTCGCACGTAATTTTTTTAGAAGACGCATGGAGCTTTTTCATAATATAAAGTTAAAAGATAAGCTAACGCTACTTTATATTTTTGCAGTATTTATCCCTGTCGTTGTAACGAATTGGCTTTTTTACTACGTTACCACACAAAATTTGAAGCAACAAAGGATACACGATGCATCATTAGTCATCGAGCAAATAAAAAATGATTGGAAGCAACATGTCGAGCAAGCTATGGGCATTTCAACATTGTTGTACATGGATAATCAAATTAATGAAATGTTAGATCGGCAGTATCAGTCAGAAGCAGAATACGTACAATCTTACAATGAAATTTTACCTCAGTTTAATAAGTACCGTTATATGTATCCGTTTATTCGCTCTATCACCTTTTTCACTAGTAATCCTACTGTCATGTTTTCGGCTCAAGTTCAGCCACTCACGGTGAATATACAACAAACGGAATGGTATCGACAGATGAGTTCGTTACCGAACCTTATTCACGTGAATGGCGAGTTTTTTATTGTGAGAAAATTGGATTATTTTACGGTTTATAATGAAACATTAAAATTTGTCAAAATAGATTTAGATAGAAATGTAATAAACTATTTATTTCAAAATAAAACATTCCCAGGAAGTGTTTATTTAGTTAATTCTAAAGGAAAAATCGAATATGCAACAAGCTTACCTACTTCTAGTGACATCCAAGATACCGTTGCTCATTTTCAAGTTGGGAACGAAAACATAATTGTAGAACATAAGTACGGAGAAGGAGAGTACTTTAAAGGTTGGAAAGTAATAGGATTAATTGATTCTGAGAAAATATATAAGGAGATCCATTATTCGGGGGCATTTGTCTTTTATTTAACGATTTTAAACTTGCTTATTCCTTCTTTAATTATTTTTTCTATTTCCCGATCATTGAATGCTCGTATTAGGAGAGTGTTGAAATATATAAAAAAGATAGAAAATGAGCAGTTTGAAACCATTCAAACGGACATCTATCGTGATGAAATAGGTCAGCTCACTCAAGCATTCAATCATATGTCATATAAAATGAAAAGACTAATTAAAGATGTGTATGTAGCTAGTATCCAAAAAAAGGAATTAGAATTAAAAAAGAAACAAGCCCAACTTGAAGCATTACGAAATCAAATTAATCCGCACTTTCTTTTTAACGTTCTAGAAACTATTCGTATGAGAAGTGTAGTTAAAAAAGAATACGAAACGGCTGAAATGATTGAAAATATGGCTAATATTTTAAGAAAATCAATTAGTTGGGGAAGAGATTGGGTGACGGTGCGTGAGGAGATTCGCATAGTGAGGTCTTTTCTTAATTTACAGAAATACAGATTTGGTGATAAGATTTCCTACGATATCCAAGTAGATAAGGAATTATATGAGAAAACAATTCCGAATATGATCATCCTCACTTTTGTTGAAAATGCATTTAAACATGGAATGGAGACTAAAAGAGAAAATGGAAAAGTGAATGTCCAAATAATAAAAGAAGAGGAGTGGATGAAAATATGCATTCGTGACAATGGTCCGGGAATTGAAGAACAGACTCTTATGAAGCTTTTTGAATCATTGAATAAGGAGGAGGAATGGGGAAATATAGGGATTAAAAACGTGTATTATCGTTTGAAAATGTTGTATGGAGATCGGTTCATTTTTCAAATTTTCAATGATGACGGAACAGTTGTGAAAATTTTTCTGCCGCTGGAACTGGAGGAATAGAGACTATATGTTGAGGGGATTATCTGTATACTAACACATTGTATGTAACATAAAACATGGCAGCCTTCCGAAAAAGGTGGGGAATCCCACATTTTGGGGGCTTTTTTATTTATATACTTATCGCGGTGAACTTAACTTTTTTAAGTACAATCTTAACTTTATATGGTTAATCAAGCTTTTGTGTAGGCGTTATAATGAAAGCACTTACAAGAAAGGGGGAGAGAAGATGAATGAAAAAGCAATTACACGAAAAAGGGGGAAAAGAATGAGAAGGAATGTACTTGTTTCTTTACTGTTAAGTTTGTTGCTTCTTTTAGTAACCGCTTGTAACGAAAAAGCGAACGTCGGTAGCGATAAGGGTGAGTCATCTTCAACAAACAACGATGAGAAAGCACCTTTTACTTTTACTTATTTTAATGGAGGTACCTCATTAAAAAATATTGAAGCAAATCAAACGAGAATAGGAAAAATTTTCGAAGAGCAAACTGGTGTTAACGTGAAAATGGAATATTTAGTAGGTGATCTTAATACGAAAATTGGTACGATGATTGCCAGTGGACAGTATCCTGATACGTTAGTACCTGATGCGGCTATTGATAAATTGATTGATGCCAAAGCGTTTATCCCGTTAAACGATCTTATCGAAAAACATGCTCCAAATTTAAAAAAATTATATGAACCATATTTAGAACAAATGAAGTCAGAAGATGGAAACATATATATATTACCTTTTGGTGTCAACCACGGTTACGTTCCGAATCCAGATATTGACCAAGGGGCGTTTTGGATTCAAAGACGCGTATTAAAAGAGTTTGGATATCCAAAAATTAAAACGTTGGATGAGTATTTCGACTTGATTGAGAAATATAAAGAAAAGTATCCGCAAACAGATGGGAAGCCTACGATTGGCTTTACTGCACTCACTTATGACTGGAGATTTTTCGCTATTTCCAACCCGCCAGCGCATTTAGCTGGTTACCCGAACGACGGGGAAGTTATTGTTGATATGCAAACGCACGAGGCTAAAGTGTATGGAAATGGGGAGTATACGAAACGTTGGTTGAAAAAATTAAATGAGATTAATGCAAAAGGTCTATTTGATAAAGAATCATTTGTTTCTAACTATGACGAGTATTTAGCAAAAATTGCTTCTGGAAGAGTGCTAGGCTTTTTCGATTATGGTTGGCAGGCAGGGCAGGCATTAGATTCTCTGAAGCGATCAGGAAATGACGATTTACGTTATATGCCACTTCCGATTGTGTTTGATAACAATATTAAGGATCAATATATAGATCCTCCGGCCAATGTGTTTAATCGTGGACTTGGTATCACGGTTAGTGCGAAGGATCCGGTTCGTATTATCAAATACCTGGATAATATGGCTAAAGAGGAAAATCAAAAATTAATGATGTGGGGAATTAAAGGGGAAACGTATGAAGTTGATGAAAATGGTCGTTACTATCGAACAGAAGAGCAAATCCAAAAAACATCAGATGAACAATTTCGTGAACAATTTGGATTTATTTACTTCGAATGGCATTGGCCACGTGGAAACGGTATGTTTTCTGACGGAAATGCATGGGAGCCGCGCAGGCAACCTGAAGTCGCTCAAGCAAGCTATACCGAAGGAGATAAAAAGATTTTAGAGGCTTACGGTGCGAAAGTATTCTCAGACTTATTTGCAAAGCCTGATGAACGTCCTTGGTATCCGGCATGGGGCGCGCCACTCAAACAAGGATCACCAGCGCAAATTTATCAACAAAAGAAACAAGATTTACAAAGAAAATATTTCCCGAAATTAGTTTTAGACCCACCTAGTAAATTCGAAGATAATTGGAAAGATTATGTGACAGAATACAACAAATTGGATATAAAGGCGTTTGAAGAGGAGATTACGAAATATGTAAAAATGAAGGTGGAACAGAGTAAGGGGAAAAAATAAAAAAGTTCAAGATAAAGATGGACCGGTCTACTATTTATAGTTTGACTAGGTCCTTCTTTTCCAAATGTAAATAACATAGTAAAAGAGGTGCTAAAAATTGGAGCTAGAAAAAAACGTTCGAAAAGAGCCTTCCCCTCCTATGTTACCGAAGAAGGTGAAAAAGAAGAGGAAGTTTTGGAAAACAGTTATTCAGCAAAGAGCTTTAATTTTGATGAGTTTCCCGTTTCTCATTTGGTTATTTGTTTTTAAATATGTTCCGTTGTGGGGCTGGACAATGGCTTTCCAAGATTATCGTCCTGGACTTCCATTTAGTGAGCAAGAGTGGGTTGGATGGAAACACTTTAAGTTTCTCTTTCAAGATGAAGCATTTTTACGAGTGTTGCGCAACACATTGGCAATGAGTGTCATTAATCTCGTCCTCGGTTTTGTTACTGCAATTACTTTAGCCATTTTGTTTAATGAGCTGTATAATGGGAAATTTAAACGAATTGTACAAACGATTAGCTATATGCCTCACTTTCTTTCTTGGGTAGTAGCAGCGGGGATCATTTCATATGCTTTATCGCTGGAGAACGGTATTGTCAATATTGTACTACAGAAATTGGGGATCATTGATGAACCTATTCTTTGGTTAGGGATCGGTGAATACTTTTGGGGCATTATCGGAGTTTCAGAAGTGTGGAAAAATGTAGGTTGGAATACAATTATTTATTTGGCTGCTATCGCAATGATTGATCCTGAGCAATATGAGGCAGCAGAAATTGATGGGGCATCGAGATTACAACGCATTTTCTATATTACCCTCCCTTCTTTAAAACCGACCATTGTTATTTTGCTCATTTTAAATTTAGGGAATATTTTAGAAACGGGATTTGAACCGCAGTACTTATTAGGAAATCCGATGAACTTAGATTATTCTGAGAATCTCGATATTTTCGTTCTTAAGTATGGTATTTCCATGGGGAATTTTTCACTTGCTACAGCAGCAGGAATTTTTAAAACAGTCGTAAGCTTCATTTTATTGTTTAGTGCTAACCATATTGCTAAACGTCTCGGACAGGCAAGATTATTTTGAGATTGGAGTAGATGGATATGCAAAAAATCAATGTAGCGTTTAGGAGTAAGGTTCGTTACATGTCTAGGGGAGACATATTATTTAACATATTTAACTACAGTTTTATGATCATGTTGTGCATTGTAATGCTTTATCCGATGTTAAATACATTGGCCATTTCCCTTAACGATGCAAATGACACGATAAAAGGTGGAATATATCTTTGGCCACGAGAGTTTACATTATATAACTATCAATATGTGTTGAAGGAAAATACATTATTAAACGCGTTATTTATTTCTGTGTTGAGAACCGTTCTGGGCACAGCCATTTCAGTATTTTGTACAGCCATGGTAGCGTATGTTATTAGTCGGAAAGAATTTATATTTCGAAAATTTGTGACCATCGCTTTCGTTTTAACAATGTATTTTAATGGTGGGTTAATTCCAACGTATTTATTAATGAGAGACCTCGGTTTGATTGGGACGTTTTGGGTCTATATCATTCCTGGCATCATCGGTGTATTCAACTTGATCGTTATTCGTTCATTTATTGAAGGTCTTCCTGATAGTTTAGTTGAATCGGCTCGTATTGATGGTGCTGGGGAATTTACTATATTTTTTAAAATTATACTTCCTCTTTCCTTGCCGGTTCTAGCTACGGTGTCTCTTTTTGTTGCTGTGTATCAATGGAATTCGTGGTTTGATGTGTTTCTCTATAATTCATCTAATCCCAATTTAAGTACTTTACAGTATGAATTAATGAAAATCTTACAAAATACGAATGCCACAATGTCAGGGAAAACGGCAGCGGACGCATTTGCAAATGCGAGTGGACAATCGAACGCAGTGACCCCTGCATCGATTCGAGCCACAATGACAATTATTGCTAGTTTGCCTATTATCTTGGTTTATCCGTTTTTACAAAAGTATTTTATTAAAGGATTAACTTTAGGAGGAGTAAAAGGGGAGTAAAAATATACAGTTTGGAGGGAAATAAGTATGATTCCGCCGTTACGTGAAGTGTACAAAGAGCATTTTCGCATTGGTGCCGCTGTTAGCCCTATTACAATTAAAACGCAAAAAGATCTATTAGTAAGCCATGTGAATAGCATTACTGCCGAAAATCATATGAAATTTGAACATCTTCAACCGAAAGAAGGGGAATTTACGTTTGAACAGGCTGATGAAATTGTTCATTTTGCCTTATCTAACAACATGGTAGTACGCGGCCATACCCTCGTATGGCATAACCAAACTCCGACTTGGATGTTTTATGATCGAGAAGGAAAGGTAATTGGAAGAGAATTGTTATTTGAACGGTTGAAAGCACATATTTCAACTGTTGTACGACGATATAAGGGAAAAGTGTACTGCTGGGATGTCGTTAATGAGGCCGTTGCGGATGAAGGTAACGATTTATTGCGTATTTCTAGATGGAGTGAAATAGCTGGCATGGAATTCATTGAAAAGGCATTTCTCTATGCACGGGAAGCTGATCCAGATGCCCTTTTATTTTACAACGATTATAATGAGTCATTTCCTGAAAAAAGGGAGAAAATTTACAAGTTAGTGAAGTCACTACTTGAAAAATACATACCAGTTGATGGTATAGGGTTGCAAGCACATTGGAGTTTGACTCGTCCGACATTAGAAGAGATTCGTTTAGCTATCGAACGATACGCCTCCCTTGGTGTCCAACTACATATTACAGAGTTGGACATATCTATGTTCGAGTTTGATGATCATCGAAATGATTTAATAAAGCCGACGGATCAAATGGTTGATAAGCAAGCGGAGCGATATGACCAAATTTTTTCCTTATTTAAGGAGTACAGCGATGTCATTCGAAATGTAACATTTTGGGGCATCGCAGACGATTATACATGGCTTGATAATTTTCCAGTCAAGCAAAGAAAAAATTGGCCGTTTTTGTTTGATGAAAATCATCAGCCGAAGCCAGCTTTTTGGAAAGTTTGTACATGTTAATAATTTTTGTAAAAAATTATACTTATTAGGAGGAGGATAAAATGTATAAGCGTCGTGTCAAGAAAGTCTTCCTTGTATTACTTATGTTTTTGCTTATCGTTCCGACGTTTCCTATCTCATATGCACAAATGAATTCCATCCTCGTTTATGAGGAAACATTTAGTGAACAAGGAAACTATGTTCAATCTGGTGGTGCAACCCTCACTCTAGTAGAAAATAAACTGTTTACAGGGAATGAAGATGGAACTGCATTATATATTAGTAATCGATCGAATAACTGGGACGGAGTAGATTTCTATTTCTCAGATCTTGGATTACAAGATGGAAAAACATATACGATCAACATTACAGGATATGTCGATGAAAGTGAAGTTGTTCCTTCAGGAGCTCAAGTGTATTTGCAAACTGTAGATAAAACATATGGATGGTTAGCAAGTGCCGACTTAAAGAACGGAGAATCGTTCACTATAAATACAACGTTTACTCTTGACATGAGTAAAGGAGATACCCGTCTTCGTATACAATCCAACGATAATGGTAAAACAGTTTCATTTTATGTCGGGTATTTTTCAATTTCAACTAGTGATGTAGGAGGAGAAGATGGTGAGACTCCTATTTTAAGACCACCGGCTTTACCTTTTGAAATGATTGATTTTGAAGATCAAAGTTTAGGTGGATTTGAGGGGCGTGCAGGAACAGAGAAATTAACTGTAACCAACGAGGATAACAAAACCCCAGGGGGATCGTACGCATTAAAAATAGAAAATAGAGTGCAAAACTGGCATGGTCCTTCCTTACGCATTGAGAAATATATTGATCTAGGATATGAATACACAATTTCCTTGTGGGTTAAACTCATTTCACCTGAAAATGCACAAATTCAATTATCTACTCAAGTCGGAAGTGGAAGTGGTGCGAGTTACAACAATATTTTAAGTAAGGTAATTAGTACTGATGATGGATGGGTACTGTTTGAAGGAAAGTATCGCTACAATAGTTCGGGAGGGGAATATTTAACGATTTACGTGGAAAGCCCAAATAGTAGTACTGCATCTTTTTATATTGATGATGTTCGTTTAGTAAAGAGTGGAGACCTTATCTCTGTACAAAAGGATCTTCTCCCTATCAAGAGCGTTTATGAAAGTGACTTCTTAGTTGGTAGTGCCGTATCAGCTGCTGATTTGGATGGAGAGAGACTCGAGCTTCTCAAGTTGCATTACAACAGCATAACAGCAGAAAACGCTATGAAACCTAGCTATTTACAACCCACTAAAGGAAACTTTACCTTCGAAGCAGCAGATAGTATTGTAAATAAAGCTATAGAAGAAGGGATGAAAGTACATGGACATGTTCTCGTATGGCATCAGCAGACACCCGAATGGATGACCACTAGAGAGGATGGAAGCTTTCTCAGTAGGGAGGAGGCGTTAGAAAACTTAAAAAACCACATCGAAACCGTTATTGAACATTTTGGTAATAAAGTTATTTCGTGGGATGTTGTCAATGAAGCGATCATTGATAATCCACCTAATCCAAATAATTGGGAGGAGTCATTAAGGAAGTCACCATGGTACTATTCAATCGGTCCCGATTATGTTGAGCAAGCTTTCCGAATCGCACGACAAGTTGTAGACGAAAATGGTTGGGATATTAAGCTATATTACAATGATTACAATGAAGATAATCAAAAGAAAGCACAAGCCATTTATCATATGGTAAAAGAGCTTAATGAAAAATTTGAACAAGAGCATCCTGGCAAAAAATTAATTGATGGAATTGGAATGCAAGGACATTACAGTATACGAACAAATCCAGATAATGTAAAAATGTCGTTAGAAAGATTTATTTCTCTTGATGTGGAGATTAGTATCACTGAACTCGATATTCAAGCTGGAACGGATAATCATCTTACGGAGGAACAGTCCAAAGCACAAGCCTATTTATACGCTAAATTATTCAAAATATTCAAAGAAAAAGCGTCGTATATCTCCCGAGTTACGTTATGGGGATTAAACGATGCGGCAAGTTGGCGTGCGTCAACAAGCCCATTGTTATTTGATCGAAATTTACAGGCCAAGCCGAGTTACTATGCTGTAATTGATCCTGATACATTTATACAAGAAAATCCTATTGTGACGGAGGAGGCACGGGAAGCAGTTGCTTTGTATGGTACACCTGTAATTGATGGAGTCGTCGATTCCATTTGGAACGGTGTGCCTTCTATCCCTATTGACCGTTATCAAATGGCGTGGCAAGGTGCAAGCGGAACTGCTAAAGTTCTTTGGGATGAAGGGCATCTGTATGTGTTAGTACAAGTTAACGACGACCAGCTAGATAAGTCGAGTACAAATCCTTGGGAGCAGGATTCGGTAGAGGTGTTTGTGGACGAAAATAATGCAAAAACATCGTTTTACCAAGAGGATGACGGACAATATAGAGTAAATTTTGACAACGAAACATCGTTCAATCCACCAAGCATTGAAAATGGATTCATATCCGAAACTAATGTATTTGGGACTAATTATGTAGTGGAGATGAAAATCCCTTTGAGAAGTATACAAGTAAAAAATGGTTATGAAATAGGGTTTGATGTTCAAATTAACGATGGGAAAAATGGTGCGCGTCAGAGTGTAGCAGCCTGGAATGATACAACTGGAACTGCGTATATGGATACATCTGTATTCGGGACACTTGTTCTTTTGACTACTTTAGATAATGAAGATACACCAGGCAGTGGCACAACACCAGGCAGTGGCACAACACCGGGCAGTGGCACAACACCGGGCAGTGGCACAACACCGGGCAGTAGCACAACACCGGGCAGCGGTACAACACCGGGCAGTGGCACAACACCGGGCAGTGGCACAACACCGGGCAGTGGCACAACACCGGGCAGCGGTACAACACCGGGCAGTGGTACAACGCCGGGTAGCGGTACAACGTCAGGAAGTGGCACAACACCAGGCAGTGGCACAACGCCAGGCAGTGGCACAACGCCAGAAAAAGGTGCAGTTGTCGTTGAGCCGAAAGTGGAAGTGAAAGAGAGAGATGGAAAAGTTGTTGAAAAAGTTGCTACCGTTTCGTTGAACGATATTGCAACAATTGTCAACGAACTTTCAAATGAAAAGAAACAAGTCGTCATTTTCACAGGTTCGCTCGTTAAAGATGTAGCAACAAAAGTAGACGTACCTGCGGCGTTGTTTGTTCAAGCAGCGAATAAGCAATCCGATGCGACGATTGTTAGTGCGAGTGAACAAGCGGTGTATAAATTGACAGCAAAAGAAGTGAAGCAAGCAGTAGATCAAGTGGCTAAACAACTCGGAACGACGGTAGATCAAGTAAGCATTTCCATCGAGATGAAAGTAAAAGATGCGCCACAATTACGGGTGAAAATGTTGTCTGATGCGGTACAGTTCCACGTTGTCGCAAAAGCAAATGGAAAGGAACAAGCTATTGATCGCTTTACTCAATATGTCGAGCGAGAGATTGCGCTCAAACAACCTGTTCAGCCAAATCGCGCGGTAGTTGTGCGCGTCAACGATGATGGGTCATTGACTCCAGTACCGACAACGTTCGTCGATCAAAAAGCGGTAGCGAAGTCGTTAACGAACTCGACGTATGTTGTCGTCGAAGGAGCAACAACGTTTGCCGATGTCGGTCAACATTGGGCGAAGCCGTATATTGATTCGTTGGCAGCAAAACAGCTCGTTCGCGGGGTAACAGAGACGGCGTACCGACCAAATGAGCCGATGACGCGTGCACAATTTGCCGTATTGCTAGTGCGTGCCCTCGCGTTGCCGGGTGAAACATATGATGGACGATTTGCCGATGTGAAAGGAACAGAATGGTTTAACCAACATGGTGAACTTGCTGCGGCGGTAAAGTACGGCATGATTCAAGGAAAGACGCCAAGTATGTTTGCACCAAATGAGCCGATTACACGCGCGCAAGCAGCTGTCATGATCGAGCGTGCTCTTAACCTTTCGTTCGTCAACTTTGACGAGGCGGCAAAAGATCAAACGAAGAAACTAGCGGATTTCCGTGATGCGAGTCAATTGCCAGCATGGTCAAAACAGGCCATTGAAGCAATATATCAAGCAGGGATCGTACAAGGTCGCCCAGACGGTACATTTGACCCAGCAGGTCGAATGACACGTGCGGAAATGGCAAAGGTGTTGTTAAAAACTTTGCAATTAATCAACTTGTATAACTAAGTTGATGAAAGGGGCTAGTTTCAAGTAATTATCTAGCCCCTTCTTGATAGTAAAATATAGGATTGCGTTCCAACGTAGATGAAAATATTTATTCTTTGGAGTGTTCTTTTTCGATGGACATAGTAGAAAAAGAGGGAAGTGAATTGAGTGATGGGATATGAATCGTGTTGGCTAAGGTATGAGAAAAATGCCAGTTATAAAGAGGCTTGTTTTGAAACAATAGTTGTGAAAGAATTGGACCCTATCTTATATGCTGCATTAGAAGAATTGAAATTTGGCATTACATCAATGTTTGGTGTCGAACCAGATGTTGTATCGCGACCTGTTACAAAAAGTTTTATTTGGATTGGGACGATTGATGATGAGGAGTTAATGAAAACACTGTTATGTGATAAGGAATTATTACGTATTCGTTCTGATGTGTATATCATCCGATCGTTTATTGATAAAGGGATATTACGTATATATATTGCTGGAAAAAATAGTACAAATACATTGTATGGTGTATTTCATTTTTTACGACTGTTGCAAATGAAAGAAGATATACATCATCTATCAATTGTTGAACATTCGAACAATTCCCTGCGCATGATTAACCATTGGGATAATATGGATGGTAGCATTGAACGTGGATATGCTGGTAGATCTATTTTCTTTCATAATGGTCGTTTTTTAAACAATGGTAATCGAGTGAAAGATTATGCAAGATTACTTTCATCAGTAGGAATTAATGCAATTTCAATTAATAATGTAAATGTTCATCAGACGGAAACAAAATTAATTACTGATGAATTTTTACCAGAGTTATCGGAAGTAGCTAGTATTTTTAGGACATATGGGATTAAAACATTTTTGAGTGTCAACTATGCTAGTCCAATTGAAATTGGAGGGCTTCCAACGGCAGACCCTCTTGATTCTAAAGTTAAACAATGGTGGAGTAATATTACTCATCGTATTTATCAATTCATCCCGGACTTTGGTGGTTTTATCGTTAAAGCTGACTCTGAATTTCGACCTGGTCCGTTCACGTATGGACGTAGTCATGCTGATGGGGCAAACATGTTGGCTGAAGCGTTGAAACCGTTCGGAGGTATTGTTATTTGGAGGTGTTTTGTATATAACTGTCAGCAAGATTGGAGAGATCGAAAGACAGATCGGGCAAAAGCAGCGTATGACCACTTTAAACCATTAGATGGACAGTTTCACGATAATGTCATTTTGCAAATTAAAAACGGTCCAATGGACTTTCAAGTTAGGGAGCCTGTTTCTCCGTTGTTTGGTGCAATGCCGAGAACGAACCAAATGATGGAGGTTCAAATTACACAAGAATATACGGGACAGCAGAAGCATTTATGTTATCTCGTTCCTCAATGGAAAGAGGTATTGGAATTTGATACGTATGCAAATGGGAAAGGATCAGAGGTTAAAAAAGTAATCGATGGTTCTTTGTTCAACTATCGTTATAGCGGTATGGCAGGAGTATCTAATATTGGTGATGAGCCGAATTGGACCGGTCATACGTTAGCCCAGGCGAACTTATACGGTTTCGGTCGACTTGCTTGGAATCCTAGTTTATCAGCTGATGAAATTACGAAGGAATGGATTATACAAACATTTGGAGATGATCCACAAATCATCCAACTGATTAGCGATATGCTTCTATCTTCCTGGAGAATTTATGAAAATTACACTTCTCCTCTTGGAATAGGATGGATGGTAAATCCGGGGCATCATTATGGACCAAACGTGGATGGGTATGAATATTCACATTGGGGAACGTATCATTACGCGGATCGACATGGGATTGGTGTTGATCGGACAACATGGAGTGGGACAGGATATGCATCGCAATACTTTCGGGAAAACGCTACAATATACGAATCGTTAGAGGACTGTCCTGATGAATTATTGCTGTTTTTTCACCATGTACCGTATTCACACCGACTGAAATCAGGAAAGACTGTCATTCAACATATTTATGACACTCATTTTGAAGGAGTGGAACAAGCCAAGCAGTTGAAAAAAAAGTGGGAGCACCTAGAGGGGAAAATTGATGAAAAACGTTACAAAGACGTATTAGAACGATTAACAATTCAAATTGAACATGCTAAAGAGTGGCGTGATGTTATTAATACTTATTTTTATCGTAAATCTGGCATTAAAGATCAATACGGACGAAAAATTTATCAATGAGGAGGGAGTTTATGAAGGTTGTGAAAATACCGAGACATGGGTATGAAAAGTTTCAAGATAAGTGGAGATTTTGTGTTGGAACAGGGAGATTAGGACTCGCTTTGCAAAAGGAATATATCGATCATTTAAAATTCGTTCAACAAAAAATATCGTTCCAGTACATTAGGGGACACGGCTTACTTTCGGATGATGTTGGAATTTATCGAGAGGTCGAAGTTGCAGGAGAAATGAGACCGTTTTATAACTTCACATACATTGATCGCATCATTGATTCGTATTTATCACTAAACATACGTCCGTTTATTGAATTGGGATTTATGCCGAGTGCTCTTGCTTCAGGAGATCAGACCGTTTTTTATTGGAAGGGTAACGTAACTCCACCAAAGGACTACAACAAGTGGAGAGATTTAATTGTTGCAGTCATTTCTCATTTCATACAGAGATACGGAATAGAGGAAGTAAGAAAATGGCCTTTTGAAGTATGGAATGAGCCGAACTTAGAAGTTTTTTGGAAGGGAGCAGACAAACAAGAATATTTTAAATTGTATGAGGTGACAGCACGTGCTGTAAAGAGTGTTGATTCTCATTTGAAAGTTGGGGGACCAGCAATTTGTGGGGGAAG
Organism: Anoxybacillus sp. ST4; assembly: GCF_019448545.1. Classification (NCBI taxonomy): domain Bacteria; kingdom Bacillati; phylum Bacillota; class Bacilli; order Caryophanales; family Anoxybacillaceae; genus Anoxybacillus; species Anoxybacillus sp. ST4. The sequence continues at coordinate 220,058 of NZ_JAHZOE010000002.1, forward strand.
TGATGACTGGATTGTAGATTTTCTTAACTTTTGTGGGGAGCGGGACGTACCAGTTGACTTTGTTAGTCGACATGCCTATACATCCAAGGCGCCACACAAAGTAACGTTTGAACATTACTATCAAGAACTTCATCCTCCTGAAGAAATGATTGAGCAATTTCGATCTGTTCGCAACTTGATTCGTCAGTCCCCATTTCCACACTTACCTTTGCATATTACAGAGTATAATACATCGTATAGTCCCATTAACCCGATTCACGATACCCCGCTCAATGCGGCATATATTGCTCGCATTTTGAGCGAGGGTGGAGACTATGTAGACTCATTTTCTTATTGGACATTTAGCGATGTGTTTGAAGAAATGGACGTTCCAAAATCATTATTTCATGGTGGATTTGGGCTAGTTGCATTTCATTTAATTCCGAAACCAACATTTCATGTTTTTACATTTTTTCGGGCGTTAGGAGAGGAATTGCTTTATCGGGATTCAGAAATGATTATTACAAAAAGAAAAGACGGAGCGATTGTTGCGATACTATGGAATTTAGTAATGGGCAAAGAGGAATGTGAGAGAACGATACAGCTCGATATTCCTGTTCCTTTTTCAAATATTTTTATTAAGCGTCAAATAGTTAATGAACAACATGGGAATGTGTGGAGAGTGTGGAGGCAGATGGGGAGACCTCGTTTTCCAAGTCAAAAACAGATTGAAACGTTAAAGCAGATAGCACATCCACATATCTTGACAGAATGTAAAAAAGGGTTGAATGGCATCGTTCAGTTGCCGGTTGTTCTAACGAAAAATGAAGTGACGCTCATTGAAATTGAATGCATGAGCGATGATACAGAAAGTTATGTCGGTTTAGATGATAGTGAGATAGCTTCGTATCCTTTGTAAATATAGAGAAAATGTCATTGGAGGAATAAGATGGATGTAATCACAATTGGGGAGTCAATGGTTGTATTTACACCAACGAGTGATGGACTAATTAGACAAGCGAGTACGTTCACAAAGAGAATTGGAGGAGCAGAGTCCAATGTTGCCGTTGGTCTAGCACGGCTAGGTCATCGTGTTGGATGGATTAGCAAAGTAGGGGATGATGAATTTGGAAGGGCAATCTTATCCTTTTTAAAAGGGGAAGGAATAGATGTTAGCCAAACAAAGGTAATTCATCAAGCACAGACGGGCATTTATTTTAAAGAAAAGAGAAGACACAATGACATCCGTGTATACTATTATCGCCATGGTTCGGCAGCAAGTCAGTTAACCCCTGAAGATTTAGATGAGGAATACATTTCTAAGGCAAAGTATTTGCATATTACTGGAATTACTCCTGCATTAAGCGGAAGCTGCCAAGAAACTATTTTTGCTGCAATTGCGATAGCACGATATTACAAAGTGAAAGTTGTTTTTGACCCAAACCTTCGGATGAAATTATGGCCTAATTTAGATGTGGCGAAAGAGGTGATGTCTCGTCTCATTGATCAGGCAGATATTATTCTTCCTGGAATTGAAGAGGCTTCATTTTTGTTAGGGGAAGGAACAATTGAAGAGTGGGGAAGAAAGCTTATTGAAAGTGGTGCTTCACTCGTGGCTATTAAACTAGGAGCCCAAGGGGCACATTATTTTACAGAAACGGGCAATGGATACGTTCCGAGTTTTCCAGTCAGTCATGTTGTTGACCCTGTAGGGGCTGGCGATGGTTTTGCTGCCGGGCTGTTATCTGGATTAATTGAAGGTTTACCAGTAATCGACGCTGTGCGACGAGCGAATGCGGTTGGGGCACTGGTAACGATGGTGGAAGGAGACGTAGAAGGAATGCCAGAGCGCGTAGACGTAGAACGATTAGTCAATCAATCGGGAGAAGATATAACGAGATGAGGAAGAAGGGATTCCATGGATTTGTTTGAATTCATTAGGAGTATTACAATTGTCCCAGTTATACGGGGAGCAACAGTGGATAATATTATTCCAATAGGGTTGGCTTTGCAACAAGGTGGAATTCCAATTATGGAGATCACGATGGAAACGAGAGGAGCATTGTATGCACTTGAAAAAGCAGTGCTAGAGTTAGAAGAAATGGTTGTTGGTGCGGGAACGGTAATTGATTCCGAAACAGCGCAACGAGTCATCGAAGTCGGAGCTCAGTTCATCGTTTCCCCGTCCTTCTCTGTTGATGTCATTCAAATAGCGAAAAAGCGGAAGATTTTTAGCGTTGCCGGGGGATTGACCCCTACGGAAATTGTCGCTGCTTTTCAGTGCGGAGCGGATATGATAAAGGTATTTCCTGCATCTACTTTTGGACCAAAGTATATTCAACAAATAAAAGAACCCCTTCCACACATTCCTTTGATGGTAACGGGAGGGATAAATGAGGAAACTATTTGTGAATATATCAAAGCAGGGGTAGATGCGGTCGGTATAGGCAACTCCCTAGTCAACACGAGGCGATTATTAAATGATAGAGAATTACAAGAAATTACACGAAGGGCGCTTACACTTACAACCATTACACGAAAGGGGTACACTTTATGAAGTTGGGGGATTGTGAAAAGGAGAAGGGCAAATATGTTTATTCATGATGATTTTTTATTACAAAACAAACACGCTCAAGAGTTGTATCATGGTTATGCTAAGATGTTACCAATTATAGACTATCATTGTCATTTGAAAGCAAAAGAAATCGCTGAAGATCGCCGATTTCACAACATGACAGAGCTATGGTTAGAAGGTGATCATTACAAATGGCGGGCAATGAGAGCGTTGGGGATAGAGGAAAAATATATTACTGGGGATGCGACAGATATTGAAAAGTTTCGGGAATGGGCAAAAGTGGTTCCACACTGTATAGGCAATCCACTATATCATTGGACACATTTAGAATTAAAAAGGTATTTTGGTGTTGACGATCTTTTAAATGAGAAAACATGGAAAATTGTGTGGGATCATTGTAATAAACAGCTTCTGGAAGAAGAATTTTCTGCTCGAGCTCTCATTCTTAAGTCGAATGTAGAATGGATTGGAACTACGGATGATCCGCTCGATAATTTAGTGCACCATAAAAAGATTAATGAAGATCCGTCATTTTCGGTAAAGGTAATTCCGTCCTTTCGTCCGGATGCTGTTATAGAAATTAATGACGGATATTTTCTAGAGTATGTGCACAAATTAGGGGAGGTTACGGGCATACCGATTGAGAATTATAAACAACTGCTGGAAGCTATTGAGAGTCGAGTGCATGATTTTCATGAAATTGGTTGTCAAGCGGCTGATCACGGTCTTGAATCAATGACTTATGTAGAGAGTGATTTTTATGAGGTTAGTACGTTATTTCAAAAGAGGAGAGACGGGTTTATTTTGAGTCATGAAGAGGAGCAAAAATATAAGACATTTACTCTTCATTTTCTAGGGTGTTTATATCACTCGCTTGGGTGGATTATGCAATTGCACATTGGATCCGTTCGGAATGCTAATAAGAAGATGTTTCGGAAGATTGGTTCGAATACAGGTTATGATTCGATTAACGACTTTTTTATGGCTAAGCCATTGAACGATTTTTTAAATGCTTTGGATGAGGTGGATCAGCTCCCTAAAACAATCATATATACACTAAATCCGTCCTATAACTATATCGTGGCGTCAGCAATTGGTAATTTCCAATCAGAAGGGATACAAGGAAAAATCCAATTCGGGGCTGCTTGGTGGTTTAACGATCATCAAGATGGAATTGTAAGACATTTAAAAGATCTTTCTAATGTCGGAATATTAAGTACATTTATTGGTATGGTAACTGATTCTAGAAGTTTTTTATCTTACGTACGTCACGAGTATTTTCGTAGAATCTTATGTAATTTATTCGGCTCTTGGATTGAGGAGGGAATAGCTCCTAAAGACTATGATTTTTTAGGGGAGATTGTACAAAATGTATGTTATTTCAATGCTAAAAAGTACTTCGATCATTGAAGGGGTAGGTAGATCATGAAAATGACGTTTCGATGGTTTGGAGAAGAAAATGATACAGTTTCACTAGACGACATTCGACAAATTCCAGGTGTTGAAGGAATTGTAGGCGCGCTATACCATATTCCGGTCGGAGAAACTTGGCCTCTAGAAGATATATTACAGCTAAAACACCGAGTTAACGAAAAAGGGTTTCATCTTCATGTAATTGAAAGTGTTAATGTTCATGAAGATATTAAGTTAGGCCTTCGATCTAGGGAGGTGTACATTAACAATTATAAACAAACGATTCGCAATCTTTCAAAAGCAGGGGTGAGAGTGATTTGTTATAACTTTATGCCTGTTTTTGACTGGATTCGATCTGATTTAGCGAAAGTGCGTCCAGATGGTGCAAGTGTATTAGCTTATGAAAGGGAAAAGATTGAAGAAATAGAGCCAGAAGAAATAGTAAGATTTATTGAGAATGGGTCAAATGGTTTTTTACTTCCCGGATGGGAACCGAAACGATTGAAAACAATAAAGTATTTCCTCAAATTATATAAAGGGGTAACAGAGGATGATTTATTGGATCACTTACGTTACTTTTTGGAACAAATTATTCCAGTCGCAGAGGAATGTGGTGTTCAAATGGCTATTCATCCGGACGATCCACCGTGGTCAGTGTTCGGCCTACCTCGCGTTGTAAAGGATAAAAGAGATTTAGAAATAATAACCAATATGGTTGATAGCCATTCAAATGGATTGACTCTATGCTCTGGATCATTAGGGGCAAGCCCAAATAACGATGTGGTCGAGATATTTAGATATTTTTTAGAGAGAAAGCGTGTACCGTTTGTTCATGTAAGAAATATAAAAACCTTCGAAAATGGAAATTTTGAAGAAACGTCACATCGCAGCTGCGACGGCTCATTAAACATATGCGAGATTGTGAAAGTTTTGCATGAATTAGATTTCAAAGGTTATATTCGTCCAGATCATGGTCGAACAATATGGGGGGAGAAAGCACGGCCGGGTTATGGATTGTATGATCGAGCTCTTGGCATTATGTATTTGTTAGGTATTTGGGATAGTTTGGAGAACGAGAAAAGAGAGACAGGGAAGGGGATAAATAGATGATACCCATTCATCAAAATTTAAAAGGGAAAGTAGCAGTTGTAACAGGTGGCGGAGGCACTTTATGTAGTTACATGGCAAAAGAGTTGGCTCGTCAGGGTATGAAAGTAGCTATTTTGAATCGAACGCTTGAGAAGGCAGAGCAAGTGAAAGAAGATATTATGAAAAGTGGTGGAGAAGCTTTAGCTATTGAATGTAATGTGTTGGATGTGGGTAGTGTAACTAAAGCTGCTGAAGAAGTTCTCGCTACTTATGGATCATGTGATGTACTTATTAATGGTGCAGGTGGTAATCATTCGAAAGGGATCACGTCAAAAGAAGTTCTAGAACTGTGGGATTTAGGAAATAAAGAAATTATAACTTTTTTTGACTTGACTAAGGAAGGTTTTGAATATGTTTTCAATTTAAATATTCTCGGTACACTCATTCCATCGCAACTGTTCCTTAAACAGATGATTGGTAGAGGGGGAACGATCATTAACATTTCCTCAATGAGCGCTCCGAGGCCGATGACGAAAGTACCTGCATATAGCGCAGCAAAAGCTGGAGTGGAAAATTTCACAAAGTGGCTTGCTGTACATGTGGCTGAGGTGGGGGTACGTGTTAATGCGATAGCTCCGGGGTTTTTTTTGACAAAACAAAATGAGCATCTTCTTAAACATGTGGATGGTTCATACACAGAGCGCACGAGGAAAATTATATCTCATACCCCTATGAGAAGATTAGGTAATCCAGAAGATTTGTTAGGGACATTAGTTTGGTTGGTGGATGATCGGATGAGTGGTTTTGTAACAGGAGCGATTATACCTGTAGATGGTGGTTTTTTAGCATATTCAGGAGTATAGTTTGGAGATATTAATCAACGTGATTTTTTCGAAAGGATAAAAGAGTATGCGGATTACTGTTCAGCATGTAGTTGATCAATTAGTGAAGGGAGTAGAAAAAGTTCCTAATACTGTAGACTCCCTCAAGTATGGTGAAACCAACATGGAAGTAAAAGGGATTTCGGTGAGTTTTATGCCTACTTATTATGTCATAGAGCAAACGATCCTGAGGAGGGCTAATCTTCTTATCACACATGAAGGATTATTTTATAGTCATAGTGATCATATGGTAATGTTCCAAAATGATTCAGTATATCAAGAGAAGCTACGCTTAATTCGAGAGTCAGGTATAGCAGTTTATCGTTTCCATGATTATTTGCATCGACAAAAGCCCGACGGCATAATGCTTGGCTTGCTCCGTGCTTTAGGATGGGAAAAATATGTTTCTAATCATCGCTTGCATACAACAATAATTTCCATTCCTCCTACAACATTAAGCGATATTGCTGAATATGTGAAGAGGCAGTTGCAAATTCCATTTGTGCGGGTCACTGGAGATTTGTCTATGTATTGTACACGAATCGGAGTGTTAGTAGGTTATAGGGGGAGTGGGGAATTATGTATCCCTTTATTTGAACAAGAAAAGTTAGATTTAATTATTTATGGAGAAGGTCCAGAATGGGAGGTTCCAGAGTATGTGAGAGATTCCTTACAACAAGATAAACGTAAGTCTTTAATCGTACTTGGCCATTCTGAAAGTGAAGAGCCAGGGATGAAATATTTGGCGGAGCAATTGCAGTCAACGTTTCCTAATATCCCTGTTCATTTTATTGATGAAAGGCCTGTGTTTCAAATAGTTTAGTTAAAGTATTTTCCTGTTTTTTGAATTTTGGAGGAGGATAAAAATGAAGATTGGACGAGGGCATAAGCTGTTATTTATCGGTGATTCAATAACCGAATGTAACCGTACAAAAGGCAAGGATAATGAATTAGGAGCGGGTTACGTCTCTTATGTAAACGCTCTACTGCAAGTAAATTATCCAGAAATGGGGATCCGGGTTATTAACAAAGGGGTCAGTGGAAATACTGTTCGGGATTTGAAGGAGAGGTGGCAAGAAGATGTTATGCATGAGCGGCCGCACTGGCTATCAATCTTAATTGGAATTAATGACGTTTGGCGTCAGTACGATACTCCTTTTATGAAAGAAAAGCATGTGTACTTAGATGAATATGAAGAAACATTGCGAACACTTGTTACAGAAACAAGACATTCAGTCGAAGGAATCATTCTTATGTCGCCATTTTATATAGAAAGTAACAAATTAGATGCCATGCGTTGTACAATGGATCAATATGGTTCAGTTGTAAAAAAAATCGCGAAAGAAACAAATAGCCTATTCGTCGATATACAAGAGGCCTTTGATAGGTTACTAAAATTTTTTTATCCTGCTTCGTTAGCTTGGGACCGTATTCATCCATCAGCACCAGGGCATATGGTTATTGCACAAGCTTTTTTGGACGCAATTAATTTCGATTGGAAAAAAGAATTGTGACAACTTTGTTTATTAGATAGACAAACTAACTTAAACCTGTTATAATTCAACTTGAAGATTTTATAAAAATCAGGGAGGAATCCGACATGGTTTATTTTGAAAACGTTAACAAGGTAGTTTATGAAGGGCCAACATCGAAGAACCCGCTTGCTTTTAAGTTCTATAATCCTCAAGAAAAAATAGGGGATAAAACAATGGAGGAGCATTTGCGCTTTTCAGTGGCATACTGGCATACGTTTGTAGGAGATGGATCGGATCCTTTTGGTGCTGGAACAGCTATTCGTCCTTGGAATCGATATAGTGGCATGGATTTAGCCAAAGCACGTGTTGAAGCAGCGTTTGAATTATTTGAAAAGTTGGACATTCCATTTTTCTGCTTTCATGATGTTGATATTGCGCCAGAGGGAGATAATCTTGTAGAGACATATAGAAACTTAGATGAAATCGTTGATATGATTGAACAATATATGAAGACGAGTAAAACAAAGTTGCTTTGGAATACGGCTAACTTATTTACGCATCCACGTTTTGTGCATGGTGCAGCCACTTCTTGCAATGCTGATGTGTTTGCATATGCGGCGGCGAAAGTGAAAAAGGGACTAGAAATCGCTAAGCGGCTCGGTGCAGAAAACTATGTATTTTGGGGCGGGCGAGAAGGGTATGAAACGTTATTGAACACCGACATGAAGCTAGAGCTTGACAATTTAGCCCGTTTCTTGCATATGGCTGTTGACTACGCAAAAGAAATTGGTTTTGATGGACAATTCTTAATTGAGCCAAAACCGAAAGAACCAACGAAACATCAGTATGATTTTGATGTCGCTACAGCGTTAGCATTTTTACAAACATATGGACTAAAAGATTATTTTAAATTTAATATTGAAGCTAACCATGCGACATTGGCCGGGCATACATTCGAACATGAATTGCGAGTTGCACGCATTCATAACATGTTAGGTTCTGTTGATGCAAATCAAGGAGATACGTTGCTTGGTTGGGATACAGATGAATTTCCAACGGATCTATATACAACAACACTTGCGATGTATGAAATTTTACAAAATGACGGACTTGGCCGTGGTGGATTAAATTTCGATGCTAAGGTAAGACGTGGCTCGTTCGAACCGGAGGACTTATTTTACGCTCATATTGCCGGTATGGATAGCTTTGCAATTGGATTAAAAGTTGCACACCGCCTAATTGAAGATCGTGTATTTGAATCCGTCATTGAGGAACGATACAAGAGTTATACTGAAGGAATTGGTCGCGACATTGTTGAGGGTAGAGCCAATTTTCATACGCTAGAGACATATGCATTGCAACTTGGGGATATCCACAATCATTCAGGACGTCAAGAGCGTTTGAAAACGTTGCTTAATCAATATTTACTCGAAGTTTGTGCAGGACGTTAATGAAATGAGGGATGAACTTGGAACACGTCATTGGTATTGATTTAGGAACAAGTGCAGTTAAAGCATTACTTATTGACTGGACAGGAAAGATCAAAGGGGAGAGTACGGAAGCGTATCCCCTTTACCAACCACATTCAGGATATAGCGAACAAAACCCAGAAGATTGGGTAGAAAAAACGATTACTGCATTGCGAAAAGTGTTGCAAGTATCAAATGTTGATCCAAGTTCGATTGTTGGCATCAGTTTTTCTGGGCAAATGCACGGGTTAGTGTTATTATCTGAAAACAATGAGGTTGTGCGACCAGCTATTCTTTGGAACGATACAAGAACGACGGAGCAATGTCGATGGATTGAAGAGAGAATTGGAAATGAGAAATTGTTATCCATTACAAAAAATCGGGCACTTGAAGGATTTACATTACCAAAATTATTGTGGGTGAAAAAACATGAACCCCATCTTTATAAGCAAGTTCGTACGTTTTTATTGCCGAAAGATTATGTTCGCATGCGCCTTACTGGCCATGTTGCCATGGAATATTCCGATGCGGCAGGAACGTTACTTCTTGATATAAGAAAAAAAGAATGGAGTCAAGAAATTTGTCAATTACTTGATATCGACATTCGGTTATGTCCCCCACTAGTGGAAGCTACCGATTATGTTGGTACGTTGTTACCTGAAATAGCGGAAAAAACAGGTCTTACAACAAGTGTAAAAGTATTTGCTGGGGGAGCAGACAACGCATGTGGTGCGATTGGTGCAGGTATATTGGAAGAAGGACAAACGATGTGTAGTATTGGGACATCTGGTGTTGTACTTGCATTTGAGCAAACAGGTGAAAAAGAATTTGGAGGAAAAGTACATTATTTTAATCATGCAAAACCAGATTCGTACTACATTATGGGCGTAACATTAGCTGCCGGATATAGTTTTGATTGGTTCAAGCGCACGTTGCTAAATGATATGTCCTTTTCCGAAATTGTCAAACGAGCGTATGGTCAATCATCTATTGGGGCAAATGGATTATTGTTTACGCCGTATTTAGTCGGAGAGAGAACACCTTATGCAGATGCAGATATTCGATCCTCTTTCATCGGAGTGGATGCTACTCATACGATATGGGATTTTGCTCGTGCTGTTTTAGAAGGAATTACATTCTCTTTAAATGAATCTGTTGAAATTATTAGAGCAAGCGGAAAACGAATAGATACCGTCGTTTCAATTGGAGGGGGCGCTAAAAGTGCAGAGTGGTTACAAATTCAAGCGGATATATTTGCCACCCCAATTGAAAAGTTAAAAAACGAGCAGGGACCGAGCATGGGCGCCGCGATGATTGCAGCTTATGGGTGTAAGTGGTTTCCGTCCTTAGAACATTGTGCTCGTGTATTTAAAGAGGTAGAACAAATTGTTGAGCCAAATAACGAAGCGGTAGAGAGGTACAAGGAATTTTTCTTGGTGTATAAGGAAATATATACACAAACAAAGGAAATATCTAAGAAGTTAAAAGCGTTTAGAAAATGAAGATCCCCCTTAAATATAAATAGCCTTCAATGCGAAGGCTATTTTTTTACTGCTTCTTCTAATGTTTCAAGCATTGATTGTTTTTGTTCTTCTGTCGCGTGATTCCATAGTGCTTCGAATAAGACACCAAGACCGGGTAAATATTTTTCTTCCCCTTGTTGAATCGCATCGACGATCGTATGTTCCAATTGGTCTTTCGAGCTGTTTGCGACGTTTGCCATGACGGCACCACGTAAGTTGAAGTCCATCGTCTTCACTCCATTCTTTATGTATTGCGTAAGTAGTTTTTGCTATAATGGTAACTACTATTCATAAAAGAGCATTCCTGTTAGAAAGGTTTTCGGGGACTTGAAAGAAAAAAGCCCTCTTGGTATGATGCAGGGGTGTCAACACCTAAAATCAGACCAAGGAGGACTATACAGTGAATTGTACACGAAATCTCAA
>NZ_JAHZOE010000020.1:0-40736 GCF_019448545.1 Anoxybacillus sp. ST4
AAGTTACGATCCCTTCAATCACATGGTATAGATTTAAGTTACCACAAATAAGGAAAAAAGAAAAGAAGAAAAAATTCACGAGGAAAGTGAACTTTTTCTTGACTCCCCACTTTTTCAACACTTTGAAGCAAGAGGGACATCACCTCTTGCTTTTTAATTTTTCCATTTTTGCATTAAACGCATCCATAGTAAAATAGCCCCTGAAGCTAAACCGACAATAAGACCAAGCCAATACCCGAACGGTCCAGCGGTTGTGTAATGTGCGAATACATATCCAACAGGTAAACCGACTAACCAATACGACACGAGCGCAATGAAAAATGGGAAGCGAACATCTTTATAACCACGTAACGCTCCTTGGATCGGGGCAGCAACGGCATCTGAGAATTGAAAAAATAAAACATATAACAAGAACTGCTTCGTCCATTGCAAAACAAGATCGTCATTCGTATATAGCGAAGCAATTGTTTCACGAAACAATAATAGGACGATAGAGGCAACGACAGCCATCATAACAGCTGCCGAAATGCCGATAATACAGTAACGCTTCGCATGCTCTAACCGCTTTGCTCCGACTTCAAATCCGACAATAATGGTCAAAGTGAGAGAAACGCTTAGTGGAACCATATACAAAAGTGAACCGAAGTTTAGTGCGGCTTGATGTGCCGCGATCGTTGCTGTTCCGAATTGACTCATCAACAACGTGACAGCAGAAAAAATACTTGTCTCAAAAAAGATAGCTAATCCGATCGGTGTACCGATTGAAAATAATTGTTTCCACACGGGAAACGAGATTGGACGCACCTTTTTTAACACATGATATGTTGAAAAAGGCTTACGGAAACGAATGAGTAAAAACACACATAACAATAAGCACCAATATGTGATGCTTGTCGCGTACCCTGCGCCCACTCCGCCGAATGCCGGTATACCCCATCGTCCAAAAATGAATACGTAGTTCAGTAAAATATTTAAAGGCAATGAACATAGTGTTAGCATCATTGTAACGTTCGTTCGCCCGAGGGCATCGATGAAAGAACGAAGTACGTGATAAATAAAAATAGGGACAATACCAATACATAATGCTTTCAAATATTCATAAGCGACAACTTGCACATCATGTTCGATCGGCATATGTTGCAGTAAAAAAGGAACGAGATAATAAATGATTACAAGTACAAAGCAGGCAAAGGTGATCGCTAAGTATATTGCTTGTTCTACCGTCCGAGTAATGCGTTCACTGTCTTTTGCCCCGAATGCTTGGGCGACGATTGGAGTTAAACCAGTTAACACCCCTCCAATTCCTGTAAATAGAGCAACCCAAATGTTTGAACCAATGGCTACACCAGCTAAATCAATTGCGCGATATTTTCCCGTCATCATGACATCAAAAAAATTCATCATATACAGACTGATTTGAGTAAGAAAAATAGGAAGTAAAATATATGAAAACTGTTTTATTTTTTCTTTTAACGTATATGTTTCTTTCATATGTTCCTCCAAATACATGTGAAAAATGTAGACAAATGACATTATAACATATCATTTTTATATATTCATAGAGAACCCCTCTTGCTTTTCATGTTAAGTTTTGTTACATTAAAAAAGTCGTTTTTATTACGAACATCATGTGAGGTGACGGATATGCAAGTATTACAAACGATTGTATCATTTTTGAACAACATTTTATGGTCGTATGTTCTCATTGCCCTTTTAATTATTTTAGGATTGTACTTTACATTCCGTACGAAGTTTGTTCAGTTTCGCTATTTTGGTGAAATGGTTCGTGTCATTACGGAGACGCCAGAAAAAAAAGGTGCCATTTCATCGCTACAAGCATTTTTCATGAGCACAGCGTCTCGTGTAGGTACAGGGAACTTAGCGGGCGTAGCGTTGGCCATCTCCGTCGGTGGACCTGGGGCGGTATTTTGGATGTGGCTTATCGCTTTAATTGGTGGTGCATCGAGCTTTGTGGAAAGCACGCTTGCTCAAGTTTATAAAGTAAAAGATAAAAATGGATATCGTGGTGGACCTGCTTATTATATTGAACAGGGGCTAAAAAAGCGTTGGCTAGGTGTATTATTTGCAGTTTTAATTACATTTGCATTTGGTCTTGTCTTTAACTCTGTTCAGGCGAATACGATTACGTTTGCGTTTGAGCATGCATTTCAAATGGATCGGATCGTCATCGGTATTTTACTTACTGTTCTGACGGCATTTATTATTTTCGGTGGTGTGCATCGTGTTGCGAAAGCATCGTCGATCATCGTTCCCGTTATGGCCGGTTTATACTTATTGATTGCGTTTTATGTTGTGTTGACAAACATTGCTGAATTGCCATCTGTATTTGCTTTGATCTTGAAAAATGCATTTGGTGTTGAACAAGCTGTAGGTGGAGGATTTGGTGCAGCAATTATGATGGGGATTAAACGAGGTTTATTCTCTAACGAAGCCGGCATGGGAAGCGCGCCGAACGCCGCGGCGACAGCAGAAGTTTCCCATCCTGTAAAGCAAGGTTTAATTCAAACATTAGGTGTATTTGTAGATACGTTAGTAGTTTGTAGCGCAACAGCGTTCATGATCTTATTATCAGGCGACTATATGAAGGAAGGGCTTGATGGAATCACGTTAACACAAACGGCATTGAGCACACACATTGGTGAGTGGGCACAAGGATTTGTGGCAGTCAGCGTATTTTTATTTGCATACAGTTCGATTATTGGAAACTATTATTACGGTGAAACAAATATTGAATTCATTCGTTCGAGTAAGGTATCATTATTGATCTATCGTTTAGCTGTATTATTCATGGTTATTTGGGGATCTGTATCGAGCATTCAAATCGTATGGGATTTAGCTGATTTATTCATGGCGTTTATGGTGGTTGTAAACTTAATTTCGATTTTCTTGCTCGGTCGTGTTGCTTTTGCTGCCTTACAAGACTATACAACACAACGAAAACAAGGAAAAAATCCGGTATTTTACGCACGTAATATAGGTATGGACAATCAGGTAGAATGCTGGAAAGAGGAACAAGCGGAGCAGAAAAAAGAAGCGTAAAAATGAGGCTGCGATGAAGCAGCCTCATTTTTTTAAATAAACGGGCAGTTCGATAATAAAACATGTGCCACGCCCGAATTCGCTTTGCACACGCATCGAACCTTTATGAAGTTCAATAATTTTTCGCGACAAAGATAGGCCGAGACCTGTTCCCGTTTGTTTCGTCGAAAAAAACGGATCAAAGATGTGATGAATAATTGTAGGAGGGATGCCAGGTCCATTGTCGTGAACGTAAATTTGAACAAGGTCATTGTGCAAAGCTGTTTGAATGTGTACATTCAATGATTTTTCTGTTTTTGCTTCAATCGCATTGCGCAATAAGTTAATAAACACCTGCATCAGTTGATTTTTGTCAATATAAACACCATGATGTTGTAGTTTTTCATCTAGACCGTATGAAAGCTCTACATTGTGAAGAAGGGCTTCGCTTCGTAATAAAAGATCTAAATCGTTTTGAATAAATTCGTTTATGCCAATCCACTCTGCTTTCATTTCGTTTGGTTTTGCAACGTTTAAAAAGTCTGTAATAATATCGTTTGCTCGATCGAGTTCGGGAATTAACAGTTGTTCGATAAGTGTGACAATATGTTCAGGTAGTTGCTCTTTCAAAAACTGTAAATATCCTCTTACGGTAGTTAACGGATTTCGAATTTCATGCGCAATCCCGGCAGCAATTCGCCCAGCGATCGCTAATTTTTCAGCTTCTTTCATTTGATTAAGCGATTGAAACATACTAATGACGCGTTTAATTGATCCATCTTCATTGTATAAAATACGTGTATTAATAATGCCATAGTACCGATCAAGCACTTCACAATTGTAAAGTGGTTGTTTTGTCCGCAATGTTTTTAGCGTCATAATCTGTTCATCAGGAATGTTTAACAACTCCCGAATATGTTTTCCAATGATTTCATCTCGATTGACGCCAACGTCGTTCGCTGCCTGTAAGTTACATAATGTAATGATTCCGTCCGCATCAACAAAGACGATATGATGGGAAACAAGATCAAAAATAGGCGCTAAAAATTGTTCAACTTGTTCAAATGGATAATCTTTTTGTAAATCCATTTTCCATTGTATTATTGGTTTTTGCCGCTCATTTTTTTCCACTTTTTCGACGGTCGGGGGAGATATATCATTTTCCTTTTTCAACATCTTTCCTATCTCGTGATCGACGTACGAAAATGGAAAAGGAATGTGTTCGATAAAACGTTTATATAATTTCACTTCTTCTTCAAGAGCGTTTATTTTCCGTTTTAATTGCTCATGAGTTTCCATCGTTCTAACTCCTCGTTTCACTATTTCTATGTTGAAGTTTATCGTAAAACAAATAAATCGGCTAGTATGTATTTTATTTTTTTATAAAACTATGTTCTAAATGAAAAATGTAATAAACACAAATACGAGTGAATAAACTGGAAAAGAAAAGCTAGAAAGGGGGAGGAAAATGACACCGCAATTTATGGCTTTCATCGACCCTTATGTTTATCAAACGTTACAAACGATTAAAGGAAGGGAAGTAGTAATCGAAACGGTGCGTGGAAATATGCAAGGCATAATTCAAGATGTAAAACCAGATCACATTGTATTAAAAAGTAGCGATACCCTCTTTTTTGTTCGCATTCAGCAAATTATTTGGATTATGCCAAAATAAGAGGGGGAGTGCAATGTTTACAAGAGTGAACAAACTGCAGATTGAATTGCCGAAATCTACGTACGCGGATGCAAATGCCGCAGCAGCAGTACAAGAGTTGCTCGGCGGAAGATTCGGGGAAATGTCAACGTTAAATAATTATTTGTTTCAGTCGTTCAACTTTCGTGAAAAGAAAAAATTAAAACCTTTTTATGATTTAGTTGCAAGTATTACAGCAGAGGAATTAGGTCATGTCGAACTTGTTACAACGGCGATTAATCTATGTTTGACGGGAACAACGTTTGAAGGGGATCCGGATGTTACTCCGATGCAAAGCGGGGGAGATAAACGAAATACGTACCATTTTATCGCGACAGCACAAACCGCTTTACCAGGGGATTCAATGGGGAAATCGTGGTCAGGGGATTACGTCTTCAACAGTGGGAACTTAGTTTTAGATTTGCTGCACAATTTTTTCTTAGAATGTGGTGCTCGTACACATAAAATGAGAGTATATGAGATGACCGATCATCCTGTCGCAAGAGAAATGATCGGTTATTTACTTGTGCGTGGAGGAGTGCACATTATCGCTTATGCGAAAGCACTTCAAATTGTCACAGGTGTTGATGTGACAAAAATGTTGCCAATCCCTAACTTAAGCAATGATAAATTTGATGCAGCACGTAAATACGAACAGCAAGGATGGCATCGGAAGTTGTACACATTTAGTGAACATGATTATCAAGACGTAAAGCAAATTTGGAAAGGAACGCATCCGCTTGATGGGGGACAGCTCGAAGTGATTCAAGGAACACCAGCGGGAGCGCCGATCCCCGATTTGGAATCGGTCGAGGAAACATTTGCCCCAGGAATTTCATACGAGGATTTTCTCGAAATTGCAAGACGTCTTCAACAATCAGCGGGGTTGTGAGCTGTGCAATACGCATAGCTTTTTTTTTCTTTCCAAATTTAAATAATAGAACTATGTTCTAAATAATCAATTAAAAATCAAAGAAAGACAATAGGCGATTGCTTGTTTATGATCAAATAACATATAATGAAAAAGACGCAAAGGAGGATGAGATGAATTGATCACGCTACAACACATATACGAAGCGCAACAACGAATGAAAACAGTTGTTCACAAAACTCCTCTTGAATTTTCACAAACGTTTAGTCGACTATCAAATAATCGAGTGTACATGAAATTAGAAAACTTACAGAAAACAGGTTCATTTAAAGTTCGAGGATCGTACAATAAAATCATTTCATTGAGCGAAGAAGAGAAAAGGCGTGGGGTAATTGCAGCTTCAGCGGGCAATCATGCACAAGGGGTAGCTTATTCTAGCAGCATGATCGGAATACCATGTACCATCGTCATGCCGAAGGGGGCGCCATTAAGTAAAATTCAAGCGACACAAAGTTATGGCGCAAACGTTATTCTACACGGTGATGTATTTGACGAATCGTTAGAATATGCCCGAAAGCTTCAGCAAGAAACAGGTGCAACATTCGTTCATCCGTTTGATGACCCAGCCGTTATTGCTGGACAAGGTACAATTGGTTTAGAATTATTTGACCAGCTTGACCATATTGATGCAGTCGTTTGCCCTGTTGGTGGCGGTGGGTTACTTGCAGGATTAGCTATTGCTATGAAACAAAAAAAGCCTACTATCCGCATATATGGCGTTGAATCTGCTGCTTGTGCAAGCACCACAGCGGCTAAACAATATAATCAACCCGTTATGATTACTCCATCAAATACAATTGCGGACGGGATCGCTGTTAAACGAATTGGGGATTTAACGTTTTCATACATACAAAAATATGTGGATGATATTGTTTGTGTGGAAGAAACAGATATTTCACGAACGATGTTATATTTACTCGAACGAAATAAATTGCTTGTTGAAGGGTCTGCGGCTTGCTCACTAGCAGCTTTATTATATAAAAAAATTCCGCTTGAAGGAAAAAATATTGTAGCCATTTTAAGTGGGGGAAATGTCGATGTAACGCTCATTTCACGAATTATTGAACGAGGGCTCGTTGAATCAGGACGATTCGTCACATTTTCAACAGTCATTTCTGACAAACCGGGACAGTTAAATAAATTGTTGCGCATTATCGCCGACTTAGAAGCGAACGTCATGTCCATTGATCATCAACGAATGGGGACAAACGTTCTCCCAGGGCAAGCAGAAGTGCGATTTTCCCTTGAAACAAAAAATAGGGAGCATATTGATCAAATTCAGCGTGTGTTGATACAATCCGGATACGCGATTCGTCGCCTTGATTAAAAACGTAAATCGTACATCTTTTTCTTCACATAAAACAATGCTTTTAAAATGACGCCTTTTTTACTATTATTAAATTAAATAAACGATTGACATTAAAGGTGGGGAGAACAAATGAAACAAATAGAGTTTTTTATCGTTCCGCACCCAAGGGGAACCGTACGAGTAGATGTATATAAAAAAAACGGGTCGTACGAAGCGCACGCCAAATTTAAAGATGTGGCTACAGCGCAAGCAAGCGGAAACGATAAACATTTTGCGGTACTACAAGCGCTGCATGAGCTTGCTAAATTTTTAAATAAATATAAAGGATCTTGAAGGAGGAATCAATCATGATTCATTTAAACTGGCATGAAAGACCAACGATAAAAACGGTTGTATGTAACCATACAAATGCCGAAAAGTACATCGTACATAACGTGTTAACACCCGGCAAAGAATATGAAGTAAAAAATGAAACAGATGACTTTTATTTTATTATCGATAATCGAGGCAAAGTCGGGGGATATTATAAGCATTATTTTACAGAAAAAGCGGTGTAATGCCGCTTTTTTTCATTTTCCACACAACATTCTCAAATAAATTTCACAATTATGTATTATACTCGCTTACGGATTGAATGAAAATAAGGGGGATCTTAGTGATGAAAAAATGGATCGTGCTGTTGATCGGTGCACTTTTCTTCGCTCTAGCAGGATGCAACAATCAAGCGGAGAAGAAACAAGAAGAAACAAAACAAGCAGAGGAAAAACAAGCAGAACAAAACAAAGAACAGTCAAATGAAGAAGATGTGTTTGAGAAAGCAGCGATGGCTGAACCAGATGAAAACACTGTGTGTGTATTTTGTAATATGAAAGTGTATCCAAAGGAACACGAGCTTGGCAAATTTACAGCGAAATCTGCAACAGAAAACGGTGACGTCTTGTTTTTTGATGACATCGGGTGTTTATTTAACTATGAGCGCGATCACGGTGAGGCTGCGAAAAAATATGTACGCGACTACAATACGTTAGAATGGATTGAATTACAAAACGCGACAGTGGTGAAAGCTGACATTAAGACACCGATGAATTATGGATATGCGTTTTTTGCAAAAAAAGAGGATGCTGACAAGTTTGTAAGTGAACAACCGGGCGCGATGATCGTATCATGGGAAGATGTTGACAAAGTCGCCCATGAACGTTATATGAAAAAGAAACAGATGATGCAAAACAAAAAAGATGGCCATGGGAACAACATGGATCAACATGGTCATGACAATGGAGATATGAAACAAGATGGACACAGCCATAACTAAAAAGCTGCCTTTCTGGCGGCTTTTTCATTTTTTGAAAACTATTTTTTAGAAACTATTTACAACAACTGTATTATTTAATATAATACAGTTATTACAGTTGGTACAGATAGGGAGGAGGTGGGGATATGTTTGATCTTGATTTACGAAGCCGAAAACCGATTTATGAACAGCTTATAGAAAAAATGAAAGAAATGATCATTCATGATGTGTTAAAACCAAATGAGCAACTACCGTCTGTTCGCTTGCTAGCAAAACAATTAACCATTAATCCAAATACGATTCAAAAAGCATATCGAGAGCTAGAAAGAGAAGGATACATTTACTCTATTCCTGGGAAAGGGAGTTTTGTCGCTAATAAAAAAGAGGCGATTTACGATGAAAAAGTAAAACAACTAGAAGAAAGTATATTCAAACTATGTCAAGAAGCATTTTATATCGGGGTAAAAAAAGAACATATTTTTTCGATTGTGGAACGTGCACAAAGCACGATGCGAGGAGGAGAGGAACTTGATTCAAATTAATCATGTAAGCAAGCGATTTGGAGAATTAGAGGCGATTAAAGATGTGACATTTTCCGTTCCAAAAGGGTCGATTTATGGATTACTTGGATCAAATGGTGCTGGGAAAACAACACTGTTGAAAATGATTGCAGGTATTTATAAACAAGACAAAGGAACGATTACTATTGATGGTGAGCCGATTTTCGAAAACATTAAGCAAAAAGAACGAATCATTTTTTTACCTGATGCACTCTATTTCTTCCCACATACAACAATTGGACAAATGGCTGACTTTTATCGTCATATATATCCAAAATGGAACGAAGAGCGTTTTCGCAACATGCAAGAACTATTCCTGATTGACGTAAATAAAAAAATTCACCGTATGTCAAAAGGAATGCAGCGGCAAGTTGCATTTTGGTTAGCATTTTCTACTATGCCTGATGTGCTCATTTTAGACGAACCACTTGATGGGCTAGATGCTGTCATGAGACAAAAAGTGAAAAACATTTTATTTCAGGACGTAGCGGAAAGAGAAATGACCGTTGTTATTTCCTCGCACAACTTATTTGAAGTAGAAGATTTATGTGACCGTATTGGCATGTTACACCGCGGTTCGCTCATCATTGAAAAAGAGGTAGATAACTTGAAAACAAACATTCATAAAGTGCAAGTAGCATTCCAAGGACAAATTCCTTCCTCTTTTCTACAACATATAGATGTCGTTTACCAAGAACAACGTGGTAGCGTTTTACTTTGTATTGTTCGTGGGGAAGAAGAACAAATCATTGCACATATTGAGAAACATGAGCCAATTTTGTTTGATTTATTACCACTAACATTAGAAGAAATATTTATTTATGAAATGGGGGAGCAAGGATATGCCATTGAAAACATTCTTGTTTAATCGTGGAATATTTACTCAAATTGTTCGCAACGTCGGATGGGTTGCACTTGTTTATTTCGTCGGCCTTCTTTTTGCACTACCTATCCATATTTTTATGATGACTGAAGATGAAAATTGGCTTATGCATCATCAGACGGGTCGCATATTTGATATCGGAAGTATAATTCAATTTTCCCTTATGTTCACACTTCCTGTGTTGCTTGCCATCTTTTTATTTCGCTATATGCAAGTGAGATTGTCTGCAGATTACATTCACAGTCTGCCAGTTAAACGGGAGGCACTGTTTCTTCAGCATATTGTTGCTGCGATGATCATTCTTACTGTGCCCGTCGCAATGATTGCGGGATGTTTAATAATCATGAAACCGCTTCTTCCTGTTTCGCTATATTCACTGAAGCATATAGCCATTTGGTTTACAGGTACGGTAGCAATGAATGTATTATTATTTTCTGGAACGGTGTTTGTTGGGATGTTTACTGGCATGTCCATGCTACAAGGCGTATTTGCTTATGTTCTGTTTTTCTTCCCAGCAGGAATATTCGTTTTACTTATGTTTAACTTGAAATATTTTTTATACGGTTTTGCATATGAATATTATTTATCCTATAACATTGACAAAATCGTGCCTTTTATTCGGGCATTGAACTGGGAATCAAAACCTATTCAACTAATCGAAATATGTATATATATTGTGCTCGCTTTTATATTTTATGTATTGAGTGTATGGCTATACAAAAAACGACATGTTGAAGCAGCAACAGATGCGATCGCTTTTCGTCCGCTCCGCCCCGTATTCACATATGGTTTTACATTTTGTGTCATGCTTGTCGGTGGAGCATATTTCGGGGAGATGCAACAACGAATAACTTGGATCATTTTTGGATATGTATTCGCTTCATTGATCGGCTACTTCATTGCCCGTATCATTTTAGAAAAAACATGGCGCGTGTTCACGCATTGGAAAGCATACGTTCAATATATAGGTTTTATTGCCGTTGTCAGTTTATTATTTGCATTTGACTTATTTGGTTTTGGGAAATACCAACCCCCGTTAAATGACATTGAACGAGCATATTTTGGTGATCATATATACTATTTTGAAAATGATAATGAAAACGGGGAGAATGCGTTTTTCTACGAAAGAGACAACATCGAGCACATTTATTTGTTCCATCAGCAGTTAATGAAGCAGCAAAAATTGCAAACTGAAAATACTAAACATGTTGTCATTGGTTACGACTTGAAAAACGGAAAACGGATTGTTCGTCAATATGCTGTACCATTAGAAGTATATAATCAGTTTTACAAACCTATTTTTCATTCGCTTGAGTTTAAGAAAAATCACTATCCAATTTTGCGTATAAATGATTTCAAAAACGTTTTACAAGTACGAATAGATTCTAATTTAGGAGGGAAAGCCGTTCGATTGCGTGATCGTGAGGAGATCGAATCGTTTTTACACATACTACAGCGTCAGTTGGTAGATGAAACATTTGATCCAATCGCATGGAATCGAGAATGGGGAGCAATTACCGTCACGTATGAAAAACAAAATGGAATAACCGAGGAAACTATGATCAAGTGGAAAAAGTCGTATCATCTCGTAGATGAATGGTTGCAGCAGCGCGGTTTATTGCAGCAAGCACGGGCGACAGTAGAAGACGTGAGCGAAGTGAAAATAATTAAAAACACAAAACGGTTGAAAACATATGAGTGGACAGATGACATGATTGAACGAGCCGAGGGAATCGTCGTAGAAGATAAAACAAAAATAGAACAATGTATGCAAATGGCTGGTTGGGATGAACGTGCGGATTATATTGTCGTTACCTACTATAAAAGTGGATATGCCGACATACAGTCATTTACTAAACATTTTATCCCTCCATTCCTTCATTGAAGACCTGAGTGCTCAGGTCTTTTTTTCGTTGTTGGCAAAAGCCACGTATCATGGCTTGAAGAATCGATCGTGATAACGGATGGCCATGTTGTAGTGCTTAATGAATATAGAATTCTCAAGAATGACAGTTCACAATTATTACATATTTCTTCGCTCGTGGTGAAATATTTTTGAAAAAAGAAGGAATTAAGAGAATGAATGGAGAACGGTATCCGTGAAATGAATATTTTAGGGAGAGAGGAAATTATGAATGTAAAAAGAATTTTATTACTTATTCCCTCGCTAGCTTTTTTACTACCAACCATCCTAGTTAGTGCCCACTCAGATCACTATAACCCTAATGGATATGCTGGGGCACAAAATCTTAAGTATTGGCGTGATGCTAGCGTTTCCAGTACAGGTTATCATAACCGTGCAGACACCGCATATGCAACTTGGAATAACATTTCTTCAAAGGTTGCTATTTCACGAGTCACTTCTGAGCCTACATATTATAGCATTGTTGTTTATGCAGGAACTATCTCCGGCTCAACCGTTTATGCGGTCGCAGACTATTGGACGTATGGCTTTTTCGGATGGAGTCAAGTAAATCCGGGGGATGCAAGGGATCGTTCAAGAATCCGACTCAACACACCTCAAATGAATACACTAACTTCTGCTGAATCAACTGACGTTATTATTCACGAATTTGGACACGCGCTAAGTTTGAGACATAATGACGATTCAGGTGCATCTGTAATGAAGGAGTATGAACTAACAACATACGGATCGCCTCAACAAACGGATAAAGACCATTTAAAACAAAAATGGGGATATTAATAGATAAGCGGGGATATTACGAATATGAAAAGAAACAAGATTATCATTGCTTCGGTAGCTCTGTCAGGTTTTATTTCTCTCGTCTTGAGTCTATGGTATATGTCGGCTGATAAAAAAGTAAGTTTATCAATTATTCATGCTAAACAAGTATCCTTTAACACAGTAGATGAAATAATTAACTTTTCTCAACTTGTTGTCACTGGAAAACCACTTGAAAGTGAGAACTTCGTAACATTCGATGAGAGAGGGTTTACAGTAGATGCGTATACAATTACTCAGTTTAAAATAAACAAGGTTCTTGAAAATAAAACTACCTACGATTATAAAGCTGGAGATATTATCAAGGTAGCTGAACCAAGCTACATTTACGATAATGGTATTATGCCAGGAAAGACTAAATTTTCAATTAACAACTACCGAAACATGGATAAAAACCATAGCTACCTGCTGCTTCTTGTGCCTGATTTTAAATACGATGATCTGTACGTAATTTCTGGTGTCAATGAGGGTAAACACAACATTGATATTCCTGGTAATGATGGCGAAAAAGTTGGTGTGCCTCATGGAGAAAAGAATTATAAATTTAAAGAGGAATTAATGAAAAAGTTTAATTTAAAGTAATTCAGATTTTGACATTCAGTTCTTTTCAAAACATCTTGTTCCCCCATTTATTCATCGTCTTTGGCGAGGAGACCTCTACTTCAAGCGTTAGCTAAGTGAGGTAGTTGACTAGAAGACCTGTACGTTCAGGTCTTTTTCTTTGTTGGCAAACGAGGGGGATATTCGGTAATATATTGTTGTTCATGATAAAAAATAGAGAGGTTGACCAGCTGTGAGAAAAATTGAACTGTTAGCGCCGGCGGGAGATTGGGATTGTCTTCGTGCTGCTGTTGCCAATGGAGCAGACGCCGTTTATTTTGGTGTGGATAAATATAATGCACGTGTACGGGCGAAAAATTTTCGCATGGAAGAATTAAAAGATGTGATGGCTTATTTGCATAAATACAACGTTCGTGGATATGTTACTTTTAATATTTTAGTGTTTGAAAATGAGCTAGAAGAAGCAAAGCAGCTCGTTGAAGCATGTATAGATGCAGGAGTAGATGCACTGATTGTCCAAGATTTAGGGCTTGTCAAACTTATTCGCGATATGTCGCCTGATTTTCCGATTCACGGATCAACACAAATGACCGTTACATCTCCGGAAGCAGTCGAGTTTTTGAAGCCTTATAACTTGGAAGTGGTGGTGCTCGGTCGCGAAAATAATTTAACACACATTCAAAAAATTGCTGAGAAAACGAACGTTCCTTTAGAAGTATTTGTTCACGGAGCACTTTGCGTATCATATTCTGGGCAATGTTTGACGTCAGAAATGTGGGGTGGGCGTTCAGCCAATCGCGGAGAATGCGCCCAAGCTTGTCGCCTCCCATACGATTTAATCGTTGATGGCGAGCAAAAAGAAATGGGAAACGTCGCTTACTTACTTTCACCAAAAGATTTAGCTGCTCTTGATCTCGTTCCGGAACTTATCGAAGCAGGGGTAAGCACGTTTAAAATCGAAGGGCGATTAAAGTCACCAGAATATGTAGCGAATGTTGTCAGCAAATACCGAAAAGCTATTGATGAATATTTAGCAGGACGCCATTATACTCCTTCAACGGAGGAAATACGTGAACTACAACAAAGCTTTAGCCGAGGATTTACACATGGCTTTTTAAAAGGAACGAACAACAAACAGCTTGTTGACGGAACGTTTCCGAAAAGCCGTGGTGTATTTCTTGGAACGGTCAAAAAAGTATTAAAAGACGGGGTTTTATGTGAACTGCAAGCTCCGTGAAAACGTGGAGATGGTATCGTATTTGATGCAGGCCGCCCAGAGGAAAAAGAAGAAGGCGGACGCGTGTATGACTTACGAAAAAACGGAAAAAAAATCGAAGGAGAAGTCGAAAAAGGGCTTGTTGAAATCATCCCAGGTCGACATGACGTCAATTTAACGCGCGTGCGTGTAGGAGATCGTATTTGGAAAACGAGCGACCAAGAGCTTGATCGTCGTTTGCGTAAAACATTTGAAACCGAGCGACCATATCAGTTGTTTCCGCTAACGGTGCATGTGTACGGTGAAGCAGGAAAACCGCTCATTTCAACGTGGCGTGACGAAACAACAGGGAATGAAGTCGTCGTTCAATCCGAACAAATGTTAAATGTTGCGCAAAAACGGCCATTAACATTAGATTTTATAAAAGAACAGTTCGGCAGATTAGGTGGAACTATTTTTGAGCTAAAAGACGTTGATATGCATATGAATGGTGACGTCATTCTTCCGGTTAAAGAATTAAACCAAATGAGAAGAAAAGCGGTTGAACAGCTCATTAAGAAACGTCAACAACCACGGTTGTATATAAAACAAACAGTGGATTTGACATCCCCTTATCGACAAAAGCAACGAACTACAACCCCTGCCTTAATGGCCCTTTGCCGTACAATGGAGCAAGTAGAAGTTGCATGTCATACAGACGTAGACATGGTATATGCGGATTTTGAGTTTACAACCGACTATCCGAAAGCCGTCCAGATGGCAAGGGCTGCAAATAAACCAATTGCCTTAGCTACTCCTCGTATTCATATGCCTGGGGAAAATGGAATTTTGAGAGGGATTTTAAAGGCTGAGCCGGACGCTATTTTAGTTCGTAGTTTAGGGGCAGTACAGTATTATACAAGTCAATCGGTACAACAACAGCTGATTGGAGATTTTTCGCTTAACATTTCAAACCATCTGGCTGCACAGTTGTTTTTATCTCGAGGGCTTGATAGGATCACCCCTTCATATGATTTAAATATTCAACAAATGATTGATTTACTTGAAGCGGCACCAACAGAACATATCGAAATCGTTATTCACCAACATTTACCGATGTTTCATACTGAACATTGTGTATACTGTACATTTTTAAGTGAGGGAACCGATTTTACGAACTGTGGACGACCATGCGAAAAGCATCGTGTATCTTTACGTGATCGAATCGGCATGCTTCACCCTGTTCGTGTAGATATCGGTTGCCGAAATACAGTGTACAATGCCATTGAACAATCTGGGGCAGAATATATTCCACACTTTTTATCCCTTGGTGTTTGCTCGTATCGTGTCGAGTTTTTGGAAGAGTCAGCGAAAAAAGTAGAAGAAGTCATCACATTATATCGCGAAGCGCTCGAAGGCAAACGGAGCGGTACAAGCGTATGGCGCACGTTAAAAGCTATTAATCAACTCGGCGTTACAAGAGGGCAGTTAATAAAAAAATAAGCGGGCTCAAGCTCGCTTATTTTTTGTTACTTGTACATTTTGCTATAATAGTAAATGAACGAAAAAAGAAAGGGTGATTTGTATGCCAGCTGTTGAATCAAACATGTTCCCACTAGGAGAGAAAGCACCATCATTTGAACTTGTTAACGTGATCAACGGACAAATCGTTCGGTTAGAAGACGTCAAATCCGATATTGCAACAGTCATCATGTTTATTTGCAATCATTGTCCATTTGTTAAACATGTTCAAGAGGAACTCGTCCGTCTCGCCAACGATTATCAACCAAAAGGGATTTCATTTATTGCCATTAATTCAAATGATGTGGAAAAATATCCGGACGATTCCCCAGAAAAAATGAAAGAGATAGCTGAACAACTTGGATATCCGTTTCCATACTTATTTGATGAAACACAAGAAGTAGCAAAAGCATATCAAGCTGCATGCACACCGGACTTTTACATATTCGATGGTGCGTTACAATGTGTTTACCGTGGTCAACTCGATGATTCACGACCAAGTAACGGGATCCCAGTGACTGGATCTTCTATTCGTACGGCTTTAGATGCATTGCTATCAGGGAAACCTGTCCCGAAAGAACAAAAGCCGGGCATCGGTTGTAGTATCAAATGGAAAGAAAAATAAAAAACATTTGACATTCTCGTTTCGAGCCTATATACTAAAGAAGTACCATTTCGTTCGTTATATCAATGATCGTTATAAGCTGCACCTTTGTCGGGTTCATCTTATAAGGACTTGGCAAAAGTGTAGCTTTTGTTTTATGAGTAATGCAACGGTGGTCAATCTTTAAAATTGTTTTGGAGGAATTTCACATGAACACAGGTAAAGTAAAATGGTTTAATGCAGAAAAAGGTTTTGGATTCATTGAGACGGACGGAGGTACAGACGTATTCGTTCACTTCACAGCGATCCAAGGTACTGGATTCAAAACGTTGGAAGAAGGCGAAAAAGTAACATTTGACATCGTGAATGGCAATCGTGGGCCGCAAGCGGCAAACGTCCAAAAAGCATAAATCGTCAAACGTACGGGGTCTCGCTTTTCGTGGGATCCCGTTTTTATATGCAACAAAACAAATTCACACTGGCGCAGCTTCGGAGCTGCAAGGACGGAGGAGAGGTAGGGGTTCCGTCGTTTTTGTTTGTTCAAACACGCTTATGAAAAGCGTGTCTTTTTTTAAATAAAAATACAGAAAATTTGATAAAAAACTATTGAAAAACGATAAATGATTCCATATAATAAACTCATGTTATAAAAATATACATAAGAATGTGAGGTAATGTAACATGAGTGAATTACTTGTCCCTGAACAAACAAACACTTCGACGCTTGAACAAATTAAAGAAATCATCAAGCAAAAACATGTTGAACTATTACATTTACAATTTGTTGATATTGAAGGTGTTTTAAAGCATGTCACGGTGACAGCGGAACAACTAGATGATGTAGTAGAAGGAAAAATAATGTTTGATGGATCTTCTATCAAAGGTTTTTCACCAATCAATCGCTCAGACTTATATTTACTTCCTGATTTACAAACGTTTGCGGTACTACCGTGGACAGTAGAAGATGGATACGCAGAAGCACGTTTTCTTTGCTCTGTGATGAATCCAGACGGAACGTTATTCGATGGCGATCCACGTAACGTATTGAAAAAAACAGTTGAACGAGCGAAACAAAAAGGATATACGATCTCCGTTGGTCCTGAATTAGAATTTTTCTTGTTTAAAACAGACGAAAATGGAAATCCAACAACAACACCACAAGATAACGGCGGATATTTTGAGCCATCACCAAAAGACCTCGGTGAACGCGTTCGCTTAGACATTTATCGTGCATTAAAAGCAATGGGATTTACGATTGAGGCTTCGCATCATGAAGTGGCTGAAGGTCAACATGAAATTAACTTTAAATATGCGGATGCGCTTAGTTCCGCTGATAATGCAACAACATATAAATGGGTTGTAAAAACGATCGCTAAAAAATATGGATTGCATGCGACGTTTATGCCAAAGCCGATTTTCGGTATTAACGGTTCAGGTATGCACGTAAACATTTCGCTATTTAAAGATGGAGAAAATGCGTTTTTTGATCCAGCGGATGACAATCAATTATCTGAAACGGCATATCAATTTATTGCTGGTTTATTGCACAACGTAAAAAGTTTCGCAGCCATTACCAATCCACTTGTAAACTCATACAAACGTCTTGTGCCAGGATACGAGGCTCCATGCTATATTGCTTGGTCGGCGTCAAATCGCTCAGCATTAATTCGAATCCCAGCTAAACGTGGATTAGCAACACGCGTTGAACTTCGTTGTCCAGACCCGTCCGCAAACCCGTATTTAGCTTTTGCAGTCATTGCTGAAGCAGGACTGGACGGCATAGAAAAAAGTAGCACTTGCCCTGCGCCAATTGATGAAGACATTTTCCACATGACAGCTGAACGTCGTGCAGAGCTTGGTATTGAAAACCTCCCAGGCAGTTTAGGAAAAGCGATTGAACAATTGGAAGGTGGGTTGATCGGCCGTCACACACTAGGTGATCATGTATTTAACGAATATATCGCAATGAAAAAGAATGAATGGGATAGCTATCGGACAGCTGTTCATACTTGGGAAATTGAACATTATCAAACGAAGTTTTAAAAGCGAGCACATTGAGCTCGCTTTTTTGCATGTTTTCATTATGTGTTTACACAACACATGGTATATGATGATAGGTAGAAAAAAGGAAAGGGTGATATCGTGGCTAAACGAATCATTTCAATCGTTGTCGCCATTTGCGTTGCCACAACGATGTTATGGATTTTCGGTTTAATCGTTACTATTCAAGACCAGTTTTTTTATGAAGCTTCTTCATCAACAAAACAAATCGAGGCGACAAATTCAAACTCAAAACAAAAAGATGCGCTTTCGATTGTCGCTCTCGGCGATTCGTTAACGCGTGGAACTGGAGATGAAACAGGAAAAGGATATGTCGGTCATGTGATGGATGAACTTAAAAAACGAACGGACAAACAAATTCAATTTACTAATTTAGCAATTAAAGGGCAACGGTCTGCACAGCTTATTGAACAGTTGAAACAAAAAGAAGTGCAACGTCAAATAATAGAAGCAGACATCATCTTGATGACGATTGGAGGAAATGATTTATTTCGCGGTGGTGAAGCATTGCGCGATTTGTCGACAACACAAATAGAAAAAGAAAAGAAAAAATTTATTGAACAACTAAATACAATTTTCCTACTTATACGTAAGATAAACGAAGATGCACCTGTATTTTATATCGCTCTATACAATCCATTTAACGATTTAGACAACGGAAAAGAAACGTCGGCGATTGTTAGAAATTGGAACTATGCCGCATCCGAAGTGGCCGCCCAATACAAGTCCATCATTTGTGTTCCAACGTACGATTTGTTCGAACTTCAAGTAAACGACTATTTATATACGGATAAATTCCATCCAAATAAAGAGGGATACAAACGAATGGGTGAACGCGTCGCCGCACTTATCACATTAACGGAAGGAGAGAAATAATGGAAGAAACGTTAGTTGTACAAAACGTAAAAAAAACGATTGGAAAAAGAGAAATTATTAAAGGACTTTCGTTTTCTTTAAAAAAAGGAGAAGTGTTCGGCTTTTTAGGCCCAAATGGCGCAGGAAAAACAACGACGATTCGTATGCTCGTCGGATTAATCAAGCCGACATCCGGGAAGATTTTTGTTTGCGGATATGACTTGCAAAAACAATTTACAAAAGCCATTCAACATATTGGCTGTATCGTTGAAAATCCTGAACTTTACCCATATTTAAGCGGATGGGAAAATCTTGAGCATTTTGCACGTATGTTGCCATCCATTTCTACAACACGCATTCAAAAAGTTGTTGAGCTCGTCGGCTTACAAAATCGGATTCATGATCTCGTTCGAACATACTCTCTTGGCATGCGGCAGCGTCTCGGTATCGCACAAGCGTTACTTGGAAAACCTACCGTGCTCATTTTAGATGAGCCAACGAACGGTCTAGACCCTGTCGGCATTCGCGAAATGAGACAATTTATTCGTACACTTGCCGAACAAGAACAGCTAACCGTTCTCGTTTCTTCCCATTTGTTAAGCGAAATACAACTGATGTGTGATCGGGTGGCCATCATGTCTAAAGGGGAAATTATTCGCATTGATACAGTTGAACATTTATTGAAAGAACAAGCACGGACATACTGGAATGTTCACCCGATTCATATCGCAAAACAAATATTAAAAAACGAAACAACCGTTCTAGGTGAAAAAGATGACTTCATCGTTACAGTTTACGAATCAAACGAAGTCATCGCCCGTTGTAATGCCCGCCTAATTGAAGCTGGAGTGAGTGTGAGTAGTATTGAGCGCAAACTTCCAACACTCGAAGACTTATTTATCGAATTAACAGGAGGGGAAACGATTGATTAATCTCGTATACAATGAAATGTTAAAAATCGTTCGTAAAAAACGGTTGTTTATTATCGCAGCAATTGTTGCTGTTCTCGTTAGCTTATTTACATATGCGCAATTTAAACAGGTCGAAACGATTCGAGAACGAATCGGAACAACAGATTGGCGCACACAACTACAACAACAAATCATCGATACACAAAATCGGTTAAATTCGACAGGAATTTCTGAAGAGTGGAAAAAATTCCTTAAAATTCGTTTACAACAACAACAATATTATTTAGACAATGACATTAATCCGATGGCACCTGGTGCACCGACGTTTATGCGCATGTTCATCGAAAATTCGATTGAACTGTTTTTGCCGCTTCTTGTTATGGTCATTGCCGCTGACCTTGTCTCGTCAGAAGCAAGCGGGGGAACAATTAAACTATTGTTGACACGTCCTGTGAAACGATGGAAAATTTTAATGAGCAAATATATCGCTATGATTTTATCTACATCCTTTATCGTGTTTTCCGTTGCAGTTTTATCGTATGCCATCTCGGGCATTGTATTTGGATATGGCGGATGGAATTTACCTCTTTTAACAGGATTTTCGATTCAAGGTGAAGAATTAAATACAGCGGGTGTTCACCTCATTCCTCAATGGAAATACTTACTTATTGAATTTGGACTTGCTTTTTTTGTTTCACTCGTCGTCGGCACGCTTACATTTATGCTTTCCGTGTTGCTGCGTAGCACAGCAGCAGTAATGGGAATCATGCTCGCCGCTCTTATTTCTGGAGCGATTTTATCAAGCATGGTGTCGTCATGGGAATCCGCAAAATATTTGTTTATGGTCAATTTGCGACTCACAAGCTACGTTAGTGGCATGGCACCGCCTATTGATGGAATGACACTTTCATTTTCGATGACTGTACTAGCCATTTGGGCGCTTGTAGCGCTTATCATTTCTTTTTATGTATTTACGAAAAGGGATGTTTACTGATGAAAAAAAGGTTGTATACCGCGATGGAGAAGTTGCAACAGCGAACGCCAACGATCATGGACTTTGACACATTTGCTACATATGCCGTACTTCTCCCGCTCGTCCGTCAAAATGACGATATATTTGTTTTATTTGAAGTACGCTCATTACATTTGCGTCGTCAACCGGGGGAAATTTGTTTTCCAGGTGGAAAGATAGACGAATGCGATCAAAATCCGAGCGATGCCGCTGTTCGTGAAACGTGTGAAGAGCTAGGTATTCAAAAAGAAAATATTACACACATCGTTCCGCTTGATTACATGTTGTCGCCGTTCGGTATGGTCATTTATCCGTTTGCTGCGTTTGTAGATATGACGTGCATGAAAATAAATGAAAAAGAAGTGGCAGAAGTATTTACCGTTCCGCTATCCTTCTTTGTTGAAACAAAGCCAGACATATATCACGTTCAGCTTGAACCGAAACCCGAAGAGCATTTCCCGTTCGAACATATCCCAGGGGGAAGGCAGTATAATTGGAGGCCGCGACAAATTGAAGAACATTTTTATTATTACAAGGATAAAGTTATTTGGGGACTGACAGCAAAAATTGTTCATCATTTCACCCGACTCATTCAAACAAAGGAAGGAGAATACGCATGACAAAACCGGTTGATTTAGGGTTTAGTATTTCGCTTATTGATTTATATGACTTACAAACTGCTCAACGAACAGGAGCATATGTGTTTCAAGAAGAAGAAGTGACAATTATTGAAACGAGCGCAAGCCCCTCGATCCCACATTTAATTAAAGGGTTAGAAGCATTGTCCATTAAATTACACGATGTGAAAAATATTATCGTCACTCATATTCATTTAGATCACGCGGGCGGGGCGGGTGTGTTATTGCAGCATTGTCCAAATGCTCGCGTATTTGTCCATCCAAAAGGTATGCGCCATTTAGCTGATCCGTCTCGTCTTATTCAAGGAGCAAAAGCGGTTTATGGTGAAAAATTTGACGCATTGTTTGACCCGATCGTTCCAATTCCTGAAGACCGATTAATTGCAAAGGAAGATGGAGAGACGCTACAAATTGGAAAAGATCGCACGCTAACGTTTATGCATACACCAGGACATGCGAATCACCATTTTTCCATTTATGATCCAAAAAGCAACGGTATTTTTACAGGTGATACAGCTGGCGTTTTTTATCCGCAACTTCTTTCATACTACGTAGAGCTATACTTGCCATCTACATCACCAAATCAATTTGATCCCGAGGCGATGCTTGCATCCATTGAAAGATTTAAGGCATTACGTCCAGGTCGTATATATTTCGGTCATTTTGGCATGTCGCAGCAAGTGCAAACGGTTTGGGAACAGTTGCACTACTGGCTTCCTATTTTTGTTCAAGTAGGCAATGAAGTCGTGAGTGAACAAGCCAATCAATCGTTTACAGAAAAAACCGAGGCCGTTTTCAATCGTTTATTTGAGATCGTTCGTACCTTTTTGCGTAAACAACAAGTACCAGATGATGCTGATGTATATCAACTACTTCAACTTGATTTACAAGTATGCGCAATGGGGCTTGTTGATTACGTTGAGAAACAAAAAAGGTAATTGACGAAATATAACGTTTTCGCTATAATTTCTTTGGCACCCCCACTGTACGGAGGAGTACCCAAGTCCGGCTGAAGGGGTCGGTCTCGAAAACCGATAGGGGTGTCAAAGCCCGCGGGGGTTCGAATCCCCCCTCCTCCGCCATCTTCCTCTTCCTGTTCCTTCTTTAGTAATCTTCATCTTGTTTTTTATTTCAACTGCGAGGATGTGGCATATTGAAAAAGTATTATGTCGTTTGGCAAGGAGCAAAAACAGGCATTTTTTCATCTTGGGATGAGTGTAAACAGTACGTCATTGGCATTCCCGGGGCAAAATATCGCTCATTTTTATCGAAAGAAGAAGCGGAGCAAGCATTTGCATCTGGTCCAATGATGGGCGGCGCGAAGAAGAATAAGGTCGTCGAACGTTCAATGAGTTATATAGAAGAAAGCTTGTGCGTAGATGCAGCATGTAGCGGCAATCCTGGTGCAATGGAATACCGAGGAGTACATACGAAAACAAGGGAAGAGTTTTTTCGTGTTGGACCGATGATCGGTACGAACAACATTGGTGAATTTTTAGCCATTGTACACGGACTAGCATGGTTACAGAAACAAAACAAAAATTGGCCGATTTATTCAGACTCCGCTACGGCTATAAAATGGGTGAAAGAAAAAAAAGCGAATACGACGCTTGCCTGTACTGCTGAAACGGAACGTGTTTGGCAGCTCGTTGAACGCGCCGAAGCGTGGTTGCGCACACACCATTATACAAACGAAATTATAAAGTGGGAAACGGAACAATGGGGAGAAATTAAAGCGGACTTTGGACGAAAGTAAAAGGAGAGGGAATCAACCTTCTCCTTTTTGCATGTCATCAAGTTCTATTCAACGACGAATATGGACGGCTGAAGAAATAGAACAAGAACAGCTCATTCATCAACTCGAAGAAGAGATTATGGATCGCAAATGTTCAATGTACCAATGGTTTTAATTTAGAAAACAAATACATGTTGAAGGGGGAATGAAAAATGAAACAACAACCTAAAACGAATATCACATGGACGGTAGATGACGATTAGTTTTACACCAAAAGAGTTAATCAATCGATCAGCTCTTTTTTAAGTTTACAAAATCTTTACTTGTCTATATAAGTACATGCTTATATAATGATTATCGAATGAAGGAGGGAGGTATATGTGTCAAATCGAAGAAGTAGCTAACATTTTAAAACTACTAGGTGATAAAACGAGGCTGAAAATCATGGCTATATTAAATGAAGCGGATTGTTGCGTATGTGAGCTCGTTGATATTTTACAAATGAGCCAGCCAGCGATTAGTCAACATTTACGGAAATTAAAAGATAGTGATTTAGTGAAAGAAACGAAAAAAGCGCAATGGGTGTTTTATTCACTAAACAAACAACATGAATTTTATTCATTAGTTCAAAACATTCTCGTTCACTTACCGAATCAGAAAGAAGAAATTCGTAAGCTTGAGGCAAATGGAATGCGCATCCGTTGTGAATAAGATGAGAGGAGTGTTTTTTTGCTTTCTGTTATTCTCGCATCATTGATTTTTCTCGTGACACTTTTGTTTGTCATCTGGCAACCACGGAATTTATCGATCGGTTGGTCGGCATGCGGTGGTGCGATATTAGCGCTGCTCGCTGGGGTTGTTGATTTTCAAGATGTAATTGACGTGACAAATATTGTATGGAACGCCACACTTGCGTTTATTGCAATTATTATTATTTCATTAATTTTAGATGAAATCGGTTTTTTTGAGTGGGCAGCTTTACATATGGCACGAGCTGCTAATGGGAATGGCGTTCGTATGTTTGTATTCGTTTCCTTGCTTGGTGCGCTCGTGTCAACGTTTTTTGCTAACGATGGGGCGGCATTGATTTTAACACCAATTGTTTTGGCGATGGTGCGCGCGTTGCAATTTGACGAGCGAAACGTACTGCCGTTTATTTTAGCGGGGGGTTTTATTGCGGATACGACATCGTTGCCGCTTGTTGTGAGCAATCTTGTCAACATTGTATCAGCGGACTTTTTTAACATTAGTTTCGTTGAATACGCAACACGGATGATCGTTCCGAACTTTTTCTCACTTATAGCGAGCATCTTAGTGTTATATGTATACTTCCGAAAAGACATTCCGAAGCGCTACGAGTTGTCTCATGTCAAGCGACCGTACGAAGCCATTAAAGATGTACGCATGTTTCGATTGTCATGGTTCGTCCTTAGTGTTTTGTTAATCGGTTATTTTGTCGGTGAATTCGCAAACATTCCTGTTTCATTTATTGCTGGCGCTGTCGCTTTATTATTTTTATGGATGGGGAGACGCAGTCCCGCTGTGCATGTAAAACAAATATTAAAAGGGGCGCCTTGGGCTGTCGTTTTTTTCTCGATCGGGATGTATGTTGTTGTATACGGATTGCGTAACGTCGGATTGACGAACATTCTAGCTGATATGATCGAAGCGGCCGCCAATCAAGGACTGTTTATCGCAACGATGGCCATGGGCTTTATCGCAGCCATTTTATCATCTGTGATGAACAACATGCCAACAGTAATGATTGATGCGCTAGCCATTGCCGATACAAATACGACAGGAATCATTCGTGAAGCACTCATTTATGCGAATGTAATTGGCTCTGATTTAGGGCCGAAAATTACACCGATCGGTTCACTTGCTACACTTCTTTGGTTGCATGTACTTTCAACAAAAGGAGTAAAAATCACGTGGGGCGCTTATTTTAAAAATGGTTTAATTTTAACCATCCCAACGTTATTTATTACTCTCGTTGGGTTATATATATGGTTACTTATCATTCATTAAAAGGAGTCGAGGAGTAATGAAAAAAGTAATTTATTTTTTATGCACAGGAAACTCTTGCCGTAGCCAAATGGCAGAAGGATGGGCAAAAACATATCTTGGAGACGAGTGGGAAGTATATAGCGCTGGGATTGAAGCGCATGGTTTAAATCCGAACGCAGTCAAAGCGATGAAAGAAGTGGGGATTGATATTTCGAACCAAACATCTGACGTCATCGATCCAGAAATTTTAAACAAAGCCGATTTAGTCGTGACATTGTGCGGACATGCGGCTGATCATTGTCCCGTAACGCCGCCACATGTCAAGCGTGTTCATTGGGGATTTGATGACCCAGCTAAAGCAGAAGGGACAGAAGAAGAAAAATGGGCTGTTTTCCAACGCGTGCGCGATGAAATTGGAGCGAGAATTAAGCGGTTTGCCGAAACGGGAGAGTAAGAAACGAAGGTGAGCAGAAGACGTTCTCCTCGCTTTTTTTCTCAATATAACGAAAACATATTGTTTTCAGACAAAAAAGAACATACAATGATAAAGGGTGAACATAACAATGAGGAGGAACATAGCCTCCTCATTGTTATTTTCCTTTTTAGCCGAGTTTTTTATGAACAAAGGGAGAGGATGTTTAGTGCCAGTAAAAAATATAAAAACGTATATTCTTTTATTTTTGACTGCTACGATTTGGGGTGGGGCCTTTGTTGCTGGAAAAATCGCAACGACGACTTTACATCCTGTATCAGTTGCTTTTTTTCGCTTTTTCGGTGCTAGTTTGATTTTATTTCCATTATTATACTGGAAAGAGCCGAATAGACCAACTCCGACGAGAAAAGATTGGGTCGTGTTAGCGCTCCTCGGTTTAACGGGTGTGTTTTTATACAACATTTTCTTTTTTATAGCTACAAAATACGCACCAATTGTCAAAAGCTCATTAGTTATTGCGGTCAATGCCCCGTTGATTACATTGTTGTCTGCACTATTTTTGAAGGAAAAATTGAACGGAAGAAGTATATTTGGTATGTTGCTCGCTGTATTTGGAGCTGTATATATCATCACAAACGGCCATCCGTCCATACTTATCGAGATCGGTGTTGCTCCGATCGATCTCGTGCTAGCAGGGGCATGTCTCAGCTGGAGTACATATTCGGTTATTGGAAAAGTGGCAATGAAAAAATATAGTCCGCTCGCAGCAACAACGTACGCAACAGGTTTTGGAACGTTGTTTTTAGCACCGTTTGCGCTATACTATACTTCTTTTACATCTGTCAAGATGAGTGGATGGGATGTGTGGTTAAGCGTACTGTACGTTGCCGTTGTCGTTTCGGCTATCAGCTTCGTTTGGTGGTATAATGGTATTCAAAAAGTCGGAGCTTCAACCGCTTCCGTTTTCATTAATGTCATGCCTATTTCTGCTACGGTGATGGGAACGATCTTTTTTAATGAACATTTGACAATCACTCATATCGTTGGAGCGGCATTTGTATTTAGCGGTATTTTGTTTAACATTTACAGTAAACAAGAAAAAGTGATGTTCCCTCTCATTAAGAAAGGGGCGAATATATGATTTGGGGTGAAGGGAAATTGTGGAAAGGATATAGCCTCGTATTGTTATCGGCAACAGGATTTGCGTTTATTCCCATCTTTGCATTATACGCATATGACAGCGGTGTCACTGTGACAACCCTGTTGTTTTTACGCTTTGCATTGGCTGCGCTTTTCTTTTTTCTGTATTTATGGTTAAAAGAAAAAAACTGGAAGGTTTCGCGATCACATTTATTGTATTTATTTTTACTAGGTGGCATTTTCTATATGATGCAATCTTCTTTTTATTTTCAGGCAGTGAAATATATTCCATCTTCACTCGCTGCTTTATTGCTGTATTTAAATCCTATATTTGTGGCTATTTTTTCGTTCTTTATTAATAAAGAAAAGCTAACAAAACACATCATCATAGCGATTCTCATTTCTTTTTTAGGTATGTTGCTTGTATTAGGGGCACCAGAAGGAAAAATTCAGCCGCTCGGTATTGCGTTAGCCATTGGGGCAGCGATTGTTTACTCAATGTACATTATCGTTGGAAATAAAGTGACCGCACACGTTCCACCCATTACAGCGAGCGCCTACATTGCACTCTTTGCCGCTTTGTCTTTTTTTATTTTTGGAATCGGTTCGGGAACATTACATTTTCAATTTGGCACAAAAGGATGGCTTCCAATTATCGGAACATCGTTCGTCTCAAGCGTTTTGGCGATGTTGACGTTTTTTGCAGGAATGAATATCATCGGTCCGACAAAAGCAGCGATTTTAAGTATGATAGAACCGATCGTGACGTTCCTTCTATCGATGGTATTTTTACATGAAAGCATATCGTCTATCCAAATGATTGGGGGACTGATTGTGTTGAGTGGAGCTATGCTTGTTGTCACAACAAAAGAACTTAAACCAAAGAAAAAATCGACCTCTATCAGTGCGTGATGGGGGTCGATTTTGCAAAATGGCAGGAATATTGCCCATCGTTATCTAATTCCAATAAATGTGTCTTTATAGTAGTGAGGAGGATTGTTGTGAACCAAAATGTAAACTCCCCGTCGGTGGCGCTAGTGACAGGAGCCTCAAGCGGGTTTGGGCTACTTGTAAGTGTTGCACTTGCGCGCGAAGGATATCAAGTGGTTGCTTCGATGCGAAATATACAAAACAAAGAAATGCTTGCAACAGCAGCGTGTGAAGCAGGCGTGTACGATCGGATAGAAATCGTACCTCTCGATGTCACCGATTTCGCTTCGGTAGAATCGGTTGTACACGATGTAATCAATCGCTACGGACGGATCGATGTATTAGTTAACAACGCAGGGTTTGCCGCCGGCGGTTTTGTAGAGGAACTCTCACTTGAAGAGTGGGAGCGTCAATTTACGACAAACTTTTTCGGGTTAGTTGCCGGTACAAAAGCTGTTTTGCCAATTATGCGAACGCAACGTAGCGGTAAGATTATTAACATTAGTAGCATTAGTGGACGAGTCGGTTTTCCGGCGATGAGTCCATATGTCGCTTCAAAATTTGCTGTCGAAGGATTTAGCGAATCGCTTCGTTTAGAAATGTTGCCGTACGGAGTATATGTCGTCTTAATTGAGCCTGGGTCATTCAAAACAAACATTTGGTCGAAAGGACTTCAAAGAGTGTACGTCCGTCCAGGTTCGCCATATGAAAAAGAAATGAAGACCGTTATGCAATACGTGAATCGTGTAGCCAGAACAGCACCACCCCCTGACGAAGTCATTAGGCAAATCATCAAAGTCGTCCAATCGCCGACTCCTCGTTTGCGTTATCCTGTAGGGAGAGGAGTGAAACTGACGTTAATGCTGAAAAACTGGTTGCCATGGAAGTGGTGGGAGCGGATTTTCCTGAAAACGTTTAATAAACAGAAATAAGCACAACCTTCATGTAGAGCTGTAGAAAACATACATTTGGAAGTAGGAGTTTTGTCAATTTTAGCGAAATGATGTGTAAAATCGTTGGAGATTGATCGGTAAAATGCTTTAGACCAAGAATTAAGCAGGTGGCGAAAGAGATGGGAAATGTTTATTTTTTCACCGGATTTCCGGGATTTATTTCGTCGATGTTGCTTGAGAAGCTTGTAAAGAAGGGGGAAGAGGAATGATTGTTGAGATGAAAAATGTTTCATTGTATTAGAGAAGGGCGCGTCATTTTAGACCGTCTACATTGGGAAGTGCAAGAAAACGAACAATGGGTCATTCTTGGGTTAAATGGTTCGGGAAAAACGTCGCTACTTAATATTTTATTAGGCTATGAATATTATTTGTCAGAAACGTTTCAAATAGATGTGCACGTCCGTTGGGAACATAATCGGCCGTGGGTATCGATAAAAAAGCCCTGCACTTCAGTGAATAGGAAAATAAAGGAGGACGAAAGGCGTAAAATGAATGAGAAAAGGGAGGAAAACTTCACTTCAATGTCCGTAAAGAAGCCAACAAATATACTAGAGAAATTACAAGCGCGATTAAAAATTTCCTTACGAATCATTCGATTTATTCAAACGGGCATGGAGCTTTTATCAAAACGAATTAAAAGAAACGCCTTATCGTGTTCGTGAAATAAGCGAATGGGAAAGAAAAATGTTCGTTTTAGAAAAAGCATTGAAAAAGATGAAGCTCGAACTTCCTCTTTGGAAGAAATTATCTTTCTGTTTCGTTCCGTTTTCAATCGAAGAAACGAAGATAACAGATTGTTGGCTAACGATGATTAGAGAATATTTAACGGAAGGGAAGGTAGCTCTGCCGCCTATCCTTACGTCGGTCGATGCAATTGATGAATTGGA
Source organism: Anoxybacillus sp. ST4 (assembly GCF_019448545.1). NCBI lineage: Bacteria > Bacillati > Bacillota > Bacilli > Caryophanales > Anoxybacillaceae > Anoxybacillus > Anoxybacillus sp. ST4. The sequence goes on from NZ_JAHZOE010000020.1 coordinate 29,893, forward strand.
GAACAGCTATAAACAGCTTATGTTATTTACGTCATTTGCTTATTCTCAATCGTTGTCTTTTAACGAAGAAGAGGTTTTTGAACTAAAAGAAAAAATTTCTGAAAAAATATTTGAAGTACTATCTAAACATTTGATACGCTATATGAAAAAATGTAAAATTTGCAATCAGGAATTGCCTTGGGATTTTCCATATCCACATTGCCATCATTGTCATGAATATATGTATGTGGAGATGTCTTTTTAATTTGCTGCTTATCTTTCTAGGAGAATTTTTCATAAATGAACAATATAAAAACTTATTTCCTTCTATATAAAAGCGGATGAGATAAAAATAAGCTGTTGAGCTTGTGTCAACAGCTTATTTTCTTCTAGCTACTAATTTCCGAGAGACAGTTGCCATGATACACCGTATCGGTCTTCTACCCATGCAAACTTTTTGCAAAATGGATAGGCACCTAGCGGCATGAGCACTTTTCCTGATTGGGATAGTTGTTCAAAAGCACGGTCAATTTCTTCTTCTGTATCACACGTGACACATAGAGACATCGCAGGCGTAAACTCGTGATGTTCGACGTGATTATCAATCGCCATCAACCGTTGCCCTTTTAATAGAAACGTGGCATGAAGCACCATTCCGTTTTCTTGATGCACGATTTGTTCGATTTCTGCCGGAGAAAAAACGGACATATACAAACGAATCGCTTCTTCTGCCTGCCCAGAAAACATGAGGCACGTCATAATTTTTTGTTCCATAAATACACGCTCCCTTATAATTGTAGAACACCAAAAACGAATATATGTTCTTGTATCTAATTATCTTGAATATCCAGTACGTTGTCAACGATTACATTTCCCCCCCTTGACTATGTACTATACAATGTTTATACCTAATTTAAAAGGTGATTAGGTGTAATATATTGAGTTTGTATCAAGAAAAGTGAGGAAGTTACAAAGACAAATCGAAGACTTACAGCGAGTAGTACATGTGCTACAGGACTTGCAAAAGCTGTCGAAAAACTATCTTGTTGCGCAGGATGAGCCACTTCCATGCGGAAGCGGCTCTAGTTTTTTTTCTTATCTAACGCTTGTTTTAACAAATCCCCTAAGCTTGTACCAAACGAATCATTCTCGGCACTATATTTTCTTAGTAGTGCCCGTTCTTTTTGCCCAAGTTTTGCTTTTTTCTGCTCCTCCGCTTTTTCAATGACATTGCAAGGGCGACATTGGAAGTAGACGCCTGCTCTTCCTTCATGAATTTCCATTCGCTTTTTACATTGCGGACACCGTCGATTCGAAAGCTTTGGATCTTTTCGTTTTCGGAATCGGCATGTCATATTCGAGCATACAAGCATGCGACCTTCTTTTGTCACTCGTTCTTTTAAAAACGAGCCACATTCTGGACACATCGAGCCAGTTAAATTATGGGGGCGGTACGTTCGATCGCTCTGCTTTATTTCTGCGACTAGACGCTCCGTTTGCTTGCGGATGTTTCGGAGGAAAGCTTTCGGATCCCCATTTCCACGAGCAATGGCTTCTAGTTGTTTTTCCCACCTTGCCGTTAACTGTGGTGATTTTAATTCCTCATTTACAAGTTCAATTAACTGTTTTCCTTTCGACGTTGGATAAAACCGCCCATTTTTCCGCTCGACCGTTTCTGTTTCAACGAGGCGTTCAATAATTTCCGCACGTGTCGCTGGCGTACCTAGTCCGTACTTTTCCATTTGTGACAGAAGATCTGCTTCAGAATAACGAAGAGGGGGGTCTGTTAGTGATTCCCTTTTCTCTAACATAACAGAAACCCGTTGCCCTTTCGTAAATGTAGGGAAGGTCGGTTGCTCCTCTTGCTTTTCTAAGATGCGGCGGAATCCAGCATTCACGATTCTTGTTTCCCGCGCGACAAACGATTCTCCATCAATAGAAAAAACAACATGAATCGTTTCGTATTCGCAAGCTGGATAAAAAAGAGCCAAAAAGCGATGAGCGATCAAGTCATATAGTTTTCGTTCATCAGCAGAGAGCTTGCTGATGTCAAGCCGTTCTTCTGTCGGAATAATCGCATGATGATCTGTTACTTTTTCGTTATCAAAAACTCGTCGAGCCATCACTTTTCCCTTATTCTTTAACAACGGGATAACTTCGTCTACATATCCAGATTTCATTGCCTCTAACCGCTCAAGCATCGTGTTTTCCATATCGGTTGTTAAATAGCGCGAATCGGTGCGCGGGTAGGTGACGAGTTTGTGTTGTTCATATAGCCGCTGCAACACGCTTAACGTTTTCTTCGCTGAAAAGCTAAATCGTTTATTTGCGTCTCGTTGCAATTCGGTCAAATCGTAAGGGAGCGGCTGTGCTTCTTTTTTTACTTTTCGCGTAACAGAAATAACCGTCGCTTGCTTGTTTTTTAGTTTTTCATATAGCTGTTCCGCTAGTTCCTTTGAAAATATTCGCTTTTCTCCATTATGCTCTAAAGTAGCAACAACAGAGCCGATGTTAGCATGAATCGTCCAGTATGGTATTGGTTGAAATGACTGTATCTCTTTTTCCCGCTCGATGATCATCGCAAGCGTCGGTGTTTGAACACGACCTGCAGAAAGAGGTTCATTGTATTTAGTCGTTAACGCTCTCGTCACGTTTAACCCAATAAGCCAATCAGCTTCTGCGCGACAAACAGCCGATTCGTATAAACGCTCAAACTGTTTTCCTGGTTTTAAATGTTGAAATCCATCCCGAATGGCTTGATCAGTTTGGGACGAGATCCAAAGGCGAAGGAGCGGCTTTTTCCAACGGATTTTTTGCAAAATCCATCGTGCAACAAGTTCGCCTTCCCGTCCGGCATCGGTGGCAATGATGCAGTTTTTCATATCCGGACGTTTTGCTAATGTTTCGATCGCCCGAAACTGATGACTCGTTTGGCGAATGACGTTCAGTCCCATGTTTTCCGGGATAATCGGTAAATCTTCCAGCCGCCACGTTTTATAGGCGGGATTATAATGTTCCGGCATTTTCAATTCAATTAAATGCCCGAGCGCCCATGTGACGACATATTTCGACCCCTCAAAATAATGTTTATGTTGTTCCCGACAGCCAAGTACGCGAGCGATTTCCCGCGCTACGCTCGGCTTTTCAGCAAGAACAAGTGATTTCATCCTATTTTCCTCCTAAGCACTAGACTACTTGTTCAGTATAGCGGAAAGGGGAGAGGTTTGCATACTTGACACTTCAAACGAAAAAAGGATTGCGATAAAATGAGATAAGATTGCCAACAACTAAATTTTCATGATGTTCAATTGCGAAACTTATACAAACGGGAGGGGCAGGCATTTGCATTCAAACTGCATAAAATACATGCAAAAACTTTGGGAAGTATGGAAAACAGCAGCTCGGTTAGGGTTTACTTCGTTTGGAGGACCAGTTGCTCACTTAGGGTATTTCCACGAAGAATATGTGAAACGAAAACAGTGGATTGATGAGAAAACGTATGCCGATCTAGTTACGTTGTGTCAGCTACTCCCTGGACCAGCAAGTAGTCAAGTCGGGATTGGCATTGGATTTTTGCGAGCAGGGTTGCTCGGAGCGATTGTGTCATGGTTAGGATTTACCTTTCCATCAGCACTCATTCTTTTGTTGTTCGCTTATTTCTCAGCGGAGGTTCCTCTCAATTGGCTGCACGGGCTACTCATAGTAGCTGTAGCTGTTGTTGCCCATGCCGTATGGGGAATGATGAAAACATTTGCTTCCGATCGTTCACGTGCGACAATTGTTGTTGCTTCAACTATTTTGTCTCTTTTACTTCCGAAAACTGGGGGGCAAGTTGCTATCATTGTTGTTGCTGGAATAGTAGGAAGTTTTTTATATCGCCATCATTCACAAGCAAATGTTCTTTCTGTGCCGACTTTTCGACGGAAAACAACGGGCTTTTTGCTTATATTTTTTATATTACTCGTTCTACTTCCAATTGTCGTTCGATTGACGAATTCTCCGCTTATCACACTTTTTGACAGTTTTTATCGCGCTGGGGCGCTAGTTTTTGGCGGAGGGCATGTAGTACTTCCTTTGTTGCAGACGGAAGTAGTGACAAAAGGGTGGATGACAATCGAGCAATTTATAGCGGGATATGGAATGGCTCAAGCAGTACCTGGACCGTTGTTTACGTTTGCTACGTATTTAGGGATGGTGAGTTTCGGATGGAAAGGGGCGATTGTCGCAACAATTGCTATTTTTCTCCCAGCTTTCTTATTAGTCATCGGCTCGCTTCCGTTTTTCGAATGGATTCGTCAACATACGCGGTTTCAAGCAGCTTTTCATGGTATTCACGCAGCCGTAGTAGGCATTTTGCTTGCGGCGCTGTATCACCCAGTATGGACAAAAGCCATTCAGACACCGGCTGATTTTTGTCTTGCACTAGCGGCATTTTGTTTATTGGCAATCTGGAAATGTCCTCCTTTAGTCATCGTTATCGTTTCCGCTATGATTGGGGCGTTAATTTAGAAGAGGAGTCGTGCTCATCGATCCGTTAATAGCTCATAAGATTAAGATCGGGATAAAACGAAGAAAACAAGGTGAAATCCACTGTTGCAAAGTTTATGTAAGATCCGGAAAAAGCAATTAACGAAGGATATAGTGCGATTTAATTCGATGCGAAAAATATCCTCAGAATGCCCAGATGATTTTGAGCATAGGATGAACAACATAAAAATAGCGGATTATACGACAAATATTCCGACGCGTAGCGACAGACGAATCCTAACCATGAAAGGGCAGCATAAAATGCGCCTTTCTTTTTTTATACGTTTTTAGTTTACATAACATAAATTATAGGAAGTAAAATAATTTTAATCTCAATATATAAGTAAACTTTTTATTTTGAGACAGAAAAAAATATAAAACGCAGCTGCTTGTATTTTATAACGGATCAACAGCTGCGTTTTATAATATGCTATACACCACACAATCCGTCCTTTCTCACTTCATTCATAGCAACTAGGCAATATCTTCGCTATAATAGCGGACACCTTTGTATTGAACGCGGATTGGAATTTGTTTTTCGTGCTCATATTGACGACATAGCTTCTTTGCTTTTACACACGCATCCATCATTCCGTTAGCAATAATTGCTTCTTCCCAAACAATCGGTTGTTGGTGATGTGTGCTAAAAGTAAAAATATACTGTTTCATATAGAACCTCCTTCCATAATTCCTTATATCCATTTCACTCATTATTATAATGTAAATCTGTATTATAATGAATATCGAACCTGTTACAACATTGTAAACTTTTTTCATGATTTTTGTAAATAAAACAAGCCTGAGGCAACACCCCAGGCTTGTTTATACAATCATTTTCCAACTGCTTTTTGCGACTGTTCCACTTGACGAGTCGGCCAGCATTCAACACCTTTTAACCCTTCAATGTCGTCTGCATAAAACACAGGGTCTTCCCCACGCTTACGTTTTGCCATGTAGTCATCAAGTGCTTTAAATGCGATCCGACCAAGTAAACCAATTGCCACTAAGTTAGTTAACGCCATAAGCGCCATTGCTAAGTCAGCTAAATCCCAAACGATCTGCAAGCTAGCAAGTGCTCCGAAAACAACCATTCCAATGGCTAATACGCGATAAACGAATAATGCAGTTTTTCCTTTGCTAATGAATTCAATATTTGCTTCACCGTAATAATAACTCCCGATGATAGAACTGAACGCAAACATAAAGATAGCTGCTGATAGGAAAATACCTGCCCAAGAACCAAAGTGCTCGGAGAGAGCTGCTTGTGTTAATTCAATTCCAACAAGCTCCCCAGTTTTATACGTATCCGATAACAAAATGATAAATGCTGTTGCGCTACATACAAGTAACGTATCGAAAAATACTCCTAACGCTTGAATAAACCCTTGTTTTGCTGGGTGAGAAACAGTTGCTGTTGCCGCTGCGTTTGGTGCACTACCCATACCCGCTTCATTTGAGAATAATCCGCGTTTTACTCCCATCATGATCGCGGCACCCATACCGCCACCTACAACTTGCTCTAAACCAAAAGCACTTTTGAAAATTAAAGCAATGACCGCTGGAATTTCAGTAATGTTCGTAACCATGACATACAATGCTAATCCGATATAGAAAAACGCCATGATCGGAACGATAACTTCAGAGAAACGGGCAATTCGTGTAACACCACCAAAAATAATCACCGCTGTTAGCGCCGCTAGTAAGAAAGCGGTTACATAAGGGTTCAAACTGAATGAATTTTTGAACGCTGTTGCAATGGTATTGCTTTGTACGGCGTTAAATGTTAATCCGAAGCTTGCGATGATTGTGAAAGCGAAAATTGTACTCATCCAACGTGCACCCAATTGCTTCTCCATGTAGTATCCTGGGCCACCTTTAAAACCAACATCGCTTTTTACTTTAAAAATTTGTGCTAATGTACTCTCAACAAACGCGCTTGCACCACCTAAAATTGCAACAAGCCACATCCAGAATACCGCTCCTGGACCTCCGATCGCTAACGCCATTGCAACACCGGCAACGTTTCCTGTTCCAATTCGAGTAGCCGCTCCAATGAAAAATGCCTGGAGGGAGGAAATTTCTTTTTTCCCTGCTCCTTCTGGAGATTTTTCTTTTAAGACTCGGAACATTTCTCCGATCAAACGAATTTGTGCAAATTTCGTCCCGATTGTGAAATATAAACCGAGACCGAGTAACAAACCAATAATAACATAAGACCAAAGAATGTTGTTTAAAAATCCAACTACTTGATTAATGAGCTCCATACACTTCCTCCTTAAAATAAATAATTAAGATAATTAGTAAGATTATTAATCTTGCAATAGTATTATCTGAAAATTAAAATTATGCGTCAATAGTAAAAAATAGAAAAACGTATACAATTTACAGCGTTAAAGGAACAAAATTGAAAATAAATTATCTTAATATACTATTTTAAAACAAATAGGATTACGTTTTTACTTATTATTTATATACTATTCCTCCATAAAATCTTTTCATAAAAAAAATTTCATTGTTAACAAAATTTTTTTTGTGATTAACATAAATTATAAAGCACCCAGGTCTTCACGGGTGCTTTATAATTTGTATAACAATAATTTTCTCAGTAATGGAGCTAAGAACGTCGGCAAATATTCGACGTTTGGGACAAGAACACTATAATGTCCGTATATATTTTCAATCGTTTTTTGTTGACTTTCGGTAATCATCCCATTCGCCAAAAACACATTTACTACTTCGATTCCTAATCTTTTTGCCTCCATAACTGCTTCGTGTGTATCAACAATTCCATTTTGATCATATCCGAAAGCAGCTGGTTCCCCATCAGAAAAAACAAGTAAAAACTTTTGTTTTTCAACTCTTTTTTGCAACTCTTGCGTCATTAAGCGAATGGCCAAGCCGTCACGATTATCTTCCTTCGGCTCTAATTGCATAATTTCCGCACCACGTCCCTTTTTTAAAGAAACATTAAAATCAATAACCGTTTGAAAATAATTCGGCTGATAGAGCTGTGTGGCCTCATTCGTATCTTCCCAGAAACCAACGATTTTGTGTGGAACACGGAGCGTTTTAAGCGATTCATGGAACAAAACAATTCCTTTCTTTGTCTCTTCCATTTTGTCATACATTGACGCTGAACAGTCAACAAGTAGTACGAAAACAGCATCTAGTATTGGAGAAATCTCGTGTTTTTTGTAAAATAAACGTGGATGTTCATCCATAAAAAAACGTAATAGCTTTTTGTTTAAACGTCCTGCGTGCAAATCCGTGCGTGGATGAATTTTTTTATGTTCGAGCACTTTCTCAATCGTCCGTGTCAATTTTTTTTGATATGGTCCAATTGCTTCACGATCGCGCTCGTACTGTCTCATTTGTTCAACTGTCGGTGAAGAAGGATAAATAAATATCGGTTTAGCATAGCGATTTTCTTTTCCATACTCATACTCTGAACGCCCACTGAGCTCCTGACGATCCGTTTGTTGTTCTAAATGTGTATAATCGCTATGCGTCGTCTTTTGTGATGAACCTTGTACAATGCCGAGTGCTTGATCCCCCGCTTCCCCTTGACGAACTCCTTCTCCAAGCAAATCTGTCTGCGAACCTTGTTCTAGGTCAAACTGCAAGAAACTGTTTGTCATATCGCTTGTTTCGCGATGCCACGTATGCATCACCTCTTCAAAAATCTCTTCGTCGTCGGATTTTACATCAAGTACGTCATCATTTTTTAACGGATCTTTTCGCCGAATGTCTTCCCTATTCTCTCGTCGATCAACGTAAATGTACTCTGGAAGATGAAAATATGTGTTTAACATATCGGCATCTAACAATTCATTCAACACATCAACAATAGTAAGCACAATACGAACAATATCGGCAGTCGATTTCGCATCATATACATAACGTATTTCACGATCAATAAACGGAAGCGTCAATCGCAAATGCTCGGGAAGCACGGCGTCTTGCCCTGGATGTTCTGCCGTTAATAATAAATATAAATAGTTGAACAACGCATCTGTATGGATGCTTTTCACGCTATTGACATTCCATTGCGTTTGAAAATAGTGGCGATACACGTCCTTTCGAACTATAAATGCCTTTTTTGTTCCACTACGCACACGCCGACATATATCTTCCAGTCGAATATCTTCAAGAAGCACAAAGAGTTGTTTGGCAAAATTAGGGATGGAGTACGTCTTTATTTCTTTAAGAAAAAAAATAATATCATCGTCATTTGTATGATGAAAATTTCCGATTGTTCGTAAAAAAACATCGCTTTTCAATCCATACACGTGCTGTTCTTTCGGCCGGTTGTCCCAAAAATGACTTACAATAACCTTCTTATGCTGTCGATCAAGATACGACTGATAACCAAATTCTAGTTCAATTTGTTCATCGTTTGCTAAAGTTTTCGCTAAATCCGATAGTTCCATAAATAAAGAAGAATCCACTTTTTTATCGTTAAACATAATGAAACGGTTCATTTAGACACCCTCATTCGTCAAACAGCGTTTCAGCTACATTGCGTACTGCAGCTTTTTCACGATCGTCTTCTAATTTTTCGACGATCGCTCGTTCGATCGCCCGCAATGGCGGAATGTACACAGCTAAATCACAAGCATCAATTAATGCGCGAATAGATGCTGCTTCTTCGGACACATACCCTTGTTTTACTTGGACAATTAAATCAGCCGACAATGTAACGAACCGGTCTATTAAGTCTTCGTCTGTTAACTTCGTTTGTTGCTGTAAGACACGCTTCAACGTTTCTCCTTGAACATATGGAACATCAATAACGACAAAACGATTTTTTAACGCTTCGTTAAGCGGGACGGTTCCGACGTATCCCTCGTTGATAGCTGCAATGACACCAAATGTCGGTTTAGCTTTCACAACTTCAGCGGTAAATGGGTTTGTAATCGTTTTTCGATAATCAAGCACCCCGTTTAAAATCGGTAACGTTTCCGGCTTAGCCATGTTAATTTCGTCAATGTACAATAAATGACCTTTCGTCATCGCTTGAATGACAGGACCCGGGATAAATTCAATCGTCGCTTGTCCATTTGCTTGTTGAATCGTTTTAAATCCGAGCATAGCCTCAGCGTCTAAATCAACCGAACAGTTAATACTATGCATCGGTTGACCAAAAAAAGCTGACAACGTTTCAGCTAGCTTCGTTTTTCCAGAACCAGTTGGCCCTTTTAACAATATGTTTTTTCCTAGCGCTAAAGCAATAATCGCATCATATAAAATGGACATATGAGCTGGCGTATACTCAACATCTGCGCTCTGTCCACTTCCTTCATGTTTGAACATCTCTCTTCTCTCTTCTACAATTGTCTCAATTGCTTTTGGGAATGAAGGAAATTGTGTGCAAATCATCTTGTCAATCCTTTCTTTGTTGTCATACGTACGTATTGTACAAAAAATAAACGGATTTGTACAAATAAAGAGATTGTTAATCATAATTATATTATGTAAACGTATATTAAAAAAAGAGCCACTCGGCATTATCGACTTTTAACGAGTAGCTCGACCGCTTCTTGAATAAGCTTTTCACTTTCTAACGAACCGGTTTCAATGTCTTTGCGAATGCAACGTTCTAAATTTGCGCTTACTACGACAGCAATTGCACGGTCTACAGCACTACGGATCGCAGATAACTGCGCGACAACTTCTTTGCAGTCTTTTTGCTCATCCATCATTTTAAGGACTCCACGAACTTGTCCTTCAATTCGTTTTAAACGATTTTTCACTTGGTTATCGTAAGTCATGGTTATTCCATCTCCTTTTTTCTATACCCTTGTAAGTATATTAAATGAAACATACTTCCTTTGTCAACTAAAATTATCTTTAATGGCTTTCCGAATCAATGCTTCACAACGATCTAGTTCTGTTTTTAGTTGTCGTTTATATAACTGGGCCTTTTTATATCCTTCTTCAGTAAAGCGATAGTAAACAACTTCCTGATATTTCATTCCTTCCTTTTTCTTTTTCACTTGCTCTAAAATTCCATCTTCTATTAAGTCGTGTAGTGCTTTATACACTTCAGAATGATTTGGACGATATCCAAACGGTTGAAATTCCTCACGAAGCACATCCAATAATTTAAGCCCATACAACCGCTCTTGTTCCGTTAAAGTAATCAAATATAGTTTTAAAAACGCCCGTTGTTTTAACAAAAATCCACTCGGTTTTCTTTTTTCGCTCATTTTCTCTCCTCCCTCTAAAAATGTTGATATATCAAGGTTTCTTGGCATCTTAGGGGTGCCAAAAAAATATTTTTCGACAAAACTCATCACATACTTTTTCATTTTTGTTTATATCTAACAACCCATAGG